>CACWOQ010000001.1 GCA_902762505.1 uncultured Ruminococcus sp.
ATGATCCGGCAGAGCCGGATCATAAAGGCGAAAACAGCCGTTTAAGTTATCAGTTATCAGTTATGAGTTATGAGCGCTCCGCGCGTTTTTCCGCGCCCCCTCAACTCTCTCGGAGTTGTGGGAGGGGAAGAGGGGGTTTGGGGGTTTTGAGGGGTGGGAACCCCCAAGAGCAAAAAGGTCGCTTTGCACGTACGGTCGAGCCGCCGCGCTTCGTCATCCCGAGCGCAGCGAAGGATCCCCCTCGATCATTACCGCACCGTGATCCGTTCCGCCGTCCGGACGTCAGCGCCGTTCCTCATCTCATCTTATTTCTTTTCCTTCACGAACGCGCGGAGTATCGCGGCGACAGGCGCGGGAGGTTTTATTATCACTATTTTCATAAGCACCTCAAATCATATTTATCACACAGATCAGAAGTATCAGAGCCGACAGCATGATGATCATAACGTAATAAGGCAAAAAGAAGGACAGCAGCACGCCGGCGCTGAAGCAGACGGCGGCTCCGGTGACTGCGCCCGATACGTTTTTACATCTTTTCATACCCTCCTCCTTTACACGTTATACTGTATTCTATGCGTTTAATCTGTTTTTGCTCCACGAATTGTAACAATATGGTGTAGATTTTTTCTTCGCCGTGTGGTATAATACAAAAAAATATACCGAATACGGAGACATTATCATGGCAATAGTAAACACTCGCGAAATGTTCAAAAACGCTTACAGAGGCGGCTACGCGATAGGCGCGTTCAACATCAACAACATGGAGATCATCCAGGCTGTCGTCGACGCGGCGGCGGAGCTTCACTCCCCCGTCATCCTTCAGGTTTCCTCAAGCGCTCTGAAATACGCAAGACCCGGCTATCTTATCAACATGGTCCGTGCCGCTGTTGACGAGACCGGCATCGACCTCGCCCTTCATCTTGACCACGGCCCCGATTTTGAGACCTGCAAATTCTGCGTTGACAACGGCTTCACCTCCGTTATGATAGACGCGTCGTCGCTCCCGTTCGAGCAGAACGCCGAGGTGACGGCAAAGGTCGTCGAATACGCTCACAAATACGACGTTACCGTCGAAGCCGAGCTCGGCAGACTTGCCGGTATTGAAGACGAAGTCAACGTTTCATCCGACCACGCTTTCTACACCGATCCCGCAGACGCCGTAAAATTCGTCTCGCTCTCCGGCTGCGACAGCCTTGCGATCGCCATCGGCACGAGCCACGGAGCCTACAAGTTCGCCGGCAAGGCTGAGCTCCGCATGGACATACTCCGTGAAATACAGAAGCTTATGCCCGAGTACCCGATCGTTCTGCACGGAGCGTCCTCCGTCGATCCGAAGGTCATCGAGACGATCAACGCTTACGGCGGAAACATGAAATCCGCTGCGGGCGTTCCCGAAAACATCCTTCGCGAAGCGGCTTCTCTCGCCGTCTGCAAGATCAACATGGACACCGACATACGTCTTGCGATGACTGCGGCGATCAGAAAGATCTTCGTTGAATCGCCCGACGTTTTCGACCCGAGAAAATACCTCGGCGCCGCGCGCAATGACATCAAGGCTACCGTCGAACACAAGATAAAGAACGTACTCGGCTCCGACTTCAAAGCCTGATGAAGCACGTCTGTTATTTTGACGTAAACTCTCACGACGAGGATATGTTCGGCTCCGTGAAAGCCGGCGCCGTTCTCCGTTATATGCAGGAGGCTGCGAACCTTCAGCTTTACGAAACCGGATACTCGTACGACGAGATGTTCCGTCAGGGCAGAGCCTTCATCCTCAGCCGTATCAACGTAAGCATATACGCGGAGCTTCATCCGCACGATAAGCTGCGCGCCGAAACGTGGCTGTCCGACTGCCACGGCGTGATTTTCAACCGTCTTTACAAGCTTTACCGCGGCGACGATCTCGCCGCGGAGGGCGCGTCCGTCTGGGGGCTCATAGGCGTAAAAGACAAAAAGATATACCGTGTTACCGATATCGACGCGGAGATCCATTCCGACACCGATACCGTCGGCATAGACATGCCGCGCCGTCTCGTTCACAAGGATCTGGACTTCACCCTTTGCGGCGAGCGAACCGTTTATTATTCCGACTGCGATATAAACGGTCATATGAACAACACGGTCTATCCGGATATGCTGTTCTCTTACCTTCCCGAGGTAAGGAAAGGCGGCAGGAGCAGGATAATCTCAATGAATATTTCCTATCTGTCCGAGGCGGTCTGCGGCGACGAGCTGAAGATATACACGGCTGAATCGGACGGGGTCAGGTGCTTCCGCACCGTCCGTTCTGACGGTCAGGTAAACGCGGAGGCGGAGTTCATCACAGAATAAAGAAAGGAAGCAGCGTATGAAAAACAAGATCGTTCTCGGCATTTGTATCGCCGTGATGCTGATACCCGCCGTGCTCGCGATATTTTTATACAAATCCAAAGCGCCGGATATAATCAAACAGCCGGATGACGTAAGTCTGGTCACCGTAACGGACTCCCTTTCGAACACGTACACGGTAAATGACAAGGACGAGATAAAGTTTTTGACCGAGCTCGCCGACGGGACTCAGGTAACCACGATCCCGGACGCGGTATACGGCTTCAAGAGCTTCGTGCTCCGTTTCACGAGGGGCGAAAGCACTGCGAGCTACCGTTTCTATATGTCCGTCGAAATGCCCGATCAGGTCTATTTCAAGGATGAAGACGACAGAAACTACAAGGCTGACAGCCTGAAGAGCCGCACATTTATGGAAAAGCCTTACGCCATAAGTCTGTACGACACCGCCGTCCCCGTGCTCACGGTAGGCGATATGTCGACCGTTATTTCCCCGTCCGAGATAGCGTGGAATTACAGCACGGTCGACGGAAACTTCACTCCGATCAACGTTCCGGTCACGGGCGACGTCAAAAACGTGGACAAGATATCCAAACGCACGCTCGGAATATCCTTCTCCCGCCAGCCCGACAGCGCGGTCATCACCGTGTTTGACGGCAGCGAGCAGCTCGTATCAAGGCTGATCGAGGACTTCACGGGAGTCAACACCTCCACGGCTAAATACTACAAGATCCAGATAAACGCAAAATGGAACAAGGAAGACGATCAGAACAGCTACGGTTCGGCGACGTACGTTTTCAACGCGTACATAATGCCCGACGCAAGCTTCACCGTATCCTCCGAAAAAATAACTCAGGGCGGATTCCTGATGATCAAGGCGGAAAACGCCAAATCGTCCGGCATTGCGTTCAGCTGTGAGCCCGATATAGGAGTCATCCCGGAGTTCTACGACAGCGGCGAAAACGCGATAGCCTATCTGCCGACCGATTATTCGACAGCTCCCGGCGAATACAAGATCAGTCTTTCGTACGACGGCTCCATCTTTGAACAGAAGCTGACGGTTTCCGAATTCAAATTCAATACGAAGACGTATACGACGCCGGAATCCACGGTCAAAGCGGTATTTTCAGAGGAAAACAAGGCGATAGAAGAAACCGTCGTTCTGACGGTATGCGGACAAAAATCACAGACGGCGATCGCCGTCAACGGCGAAAAGCCGGCGTATCCGACAAAGCGCACCGACCACAAGACCGGTTACGGCAACTATATGAAGCTTGAAAAGACCGGTGAAGAGTTCAGACACGACGGCATCGACTACGAGATCGCAAAAGGATCGGACGTCAGAGCTTCGCTTTCCGGGACCGTGATCTACGCAGGCGTCAATCCGATACACGGAGGCACGATCGTGATCGACCACGGAAACGGTATCCGCACGTGGTACTGCAGAGTAGATACGTCGTCCGTGAACGCCGGACAGGAAGTCAGGCAGGGCGATATCATTGCAAAAACTAATGACAGCGGCTTCGGCGACGCGTCGAGATTCCATTTCGGTATCTCCGTGGGATCGACGTTCGTATCGCCTCTGATGCTGCTCGATTCGGGCATTCCGCAATAAAAAAACGGTGAATAAAGCCGGTTGAGAAAAGGGTTTTTACCTTCTCAACCGGCTTTTTATTCGTATCAGAAAAAGATCGCTTGCGTGATCTGCGCCTTTCCCGTCATCCCGAGTGAATCTTTCCGTGTCATCCTGAGCTCAGCGAAGGATCTCCTTTGATTACTGTCGCACATCAAACCGCGCCGCCGCGCGAACCGCGTTCGGGGTGACGAGCCTTGCGCCGCCGGGGGCGGATACAGCAAGGCGAGGAATGCGCAGCGGTCGAATAAGTCGAGCGTGGGCGCGGCAGCGCCGCGAAGACTTCCCCTGGGTTCCGCAAGCGGGGATTCAATCAGGCTCCGTAAAACTTCGCCCGGAGACTCGCGCCCCATCAGCTACGGCTGATGGAGGGGGTAAGAGGGGGTCAGGGGGAGTTTTGAGGGGTGGGACTCCCCCGGCGATGAAGCCGCAGGGCACGTACGGTCGAGCCGCCGCGCGTTTTACGCCTCTGTAAACAGCGGCGTCGAATAATATCTGTCTCCGCTGTCAGGCAAAAGCGCGACTATTACCTTGCCCTCGTTTTCCTTTCTCTTCGCCAGTTCTATCGCTCCGTAAAGCGCGGCGCCGGACGATATGCCGACCAGGATCCCTTCCTTCGCCGCAAGCAGTCTCGCCGTTTCAAACGCCATCTTCGACGGCGCTTTGAATACCTCGTCATAAACGGACGTATTCAAAACCTCCGGAACGAATCCGGCGCCTATACCCTGTATTTTGTGCGGTCCGGATCTTCCCTCCGAAAGGACCGGGCTGTCCTCCGGTTCGAGCGCCACGATCTTTACGTCCGGATTCTTTGATTTGAGATATTCCCCGACGCCGGTGACGGTCCCGCCAGTGCCTACTCCGGCGATGAATATGTCCACTTTTCCGTCCGTATCGTTCCATATTTCCGGTCCCGTGGTCGCTCTGTGTATGGCGGGATTTGCGGGGTTTGTGAACTGACCGGGTATGAATCCGCCCGGTATTTCCGCCGCAAGCTCCTCCGCCTTCGCGATCGCTCCCTTCATCCCCTTCGAGCCTTCCGTCAGAACGAGCTCCGCGCCGTACGCTTTAAGGATGTTCCGGCGCTCTACGCTCATCGTTTCCGGCATCGTAAGTATTATCCTGTACCCTTTCGCCGCGGCGATCGCGGCGAGTCCGATCCCGGTATTTCCGGACGTCGGCTCTATTATGACGGAATCCGCGTTCAAAAGTCCCTTCGCCTCCGCGTCCTCTATCATCGCCTTCGCGATCCTGTCCTTGACGGATCCCGCGGGATTGAAATACTCCGGCTTGACGAGCACGGTCGCCTTCAGACCGAGCTCTTTTTCTATATTCACTACCTCTACAAGAGGCGTGTTCCCTATCAGATTGAGCGTTCCTTTATAAATTTTTGACATTCAGATCACCTCTTTCGCATTTTCAAATCCATTTTTAAGATCCGCGATTATGTCGTCGATATGCTCCGTACCGATCGACAGTCTTATCGTGTTTTCGTGTATGTTCTGTTCTTCAAGCTCCTCGTGCGACAGCTGTGAATGCGTCGTTGACGCGGGGTGTATCACAAGCGACTTCACGTCCGCGACGTTTGCGAGAAGCGAGAATATCCTAAGCCCGTCGATGAAGCGCCACGCCGCCTCGCGTCCGCCTTTGATATCGAATGTGAATATCGAGCCGCCGCCGTTCGGGAAATACTTTTCGTACAGTCCGTGCTGCGGATGCTCCGGCAAGGACGGATGGTTCACGCGCTCCGTGAGCGGATGCTTTGAAAGATATTCAACGACCTTTTTCGTGTTTTCGGCGTGTCGCTCTATACGCAGAGACAGCGTTTCCACGCCCTGCAGAAGCAAAAACGCGTTGAACGGTGAGATCGCGGCGCCCGTGTCGCGCAGTATTACGGCTCTGACGTACGTTATAAACGCCGCCGCCCCCGCCGCGTCGGTAAACGAGATGCCGTGATAGCTCGGATTCGCCTTTGCTATCTGCGGATATTTTTCCGCGTGAGCCTGCCAGTCGAAGCGCCCCGAGTCCACTATCACGCCGCCGAGCGTGGTGCCGTGTCCGCCGAGGAACTTCGTCGCCGAATGCACCACTATATCCGCGCCGTGCTCTATCGGCCGTATAAGGTAAGGCGTGCCGAAAGTATTGTCTATCACAAGCGGTATCCCGTTTTTATGCGCGAGCTTTGCCAGCGCGTCTATATCGGGGATGTCGCTGTTCGGGTTGCCGAGTGTTTCTATGAATATCGCCTTTGTTTCAGGCTTTACCGCCCGTTCGACCTGTGAAAGATCGTGGATATCGACAAAATCCGTATCTATACCGTAATTCGGCAGCGTATGCGCCAGAAGGTTGTAGCTTCCGCCGTATATCGTTTTCTGCGCGATTATCCTGTCGCCCTTCCGCGCCAGCGCGCAGACCGTATACGTTATCGCCGCGGCGCCGGACGATAGCGCAAGCGCGGCGACGCCGCCTTCGAGCGCGGCGATCCTTTTTTCGAGCACGTCCTGCGTGGAATTCGTCAGTCTGCCGTATATGTTGCCGGCGTCAGTCAGACCGAATCTCGCCGCGGCGTGCGCGCTGTCGTGAAACACGTAACTTGTCGTCTGATATATCGGTACGGCGCGAGAGTCCGTAGCCGGGTCCGCCTGCTCCTGCCCTACGTGCAGCTGAAGCGTCTCAAATCTGTATTCACTCATATATTCATTCCTTTCTTTTATCCGGGTTTTTGCTGTAATAATCGTCAAGCGCGTTTTTGATCGCCTCCTCAGCCAGGACCGAACAGTGCATTTTATAGTCCGGCAAGCCGTCGAGCGCCTCCGCAACGGCTTTGTTCGTCAACTTCAGCGCGTCGCTTACGGGCTGACCTTTTATCAGCTCAGTCGCCATAGAGCTTGAGGCTATCGCGGAGCCGCATCCGAAAGTCTCGAATTTCACGTCCGTTATCGTGTCATCATCTATTTTAAGATACATTTTCATTATATCGCCGCATTTCGCGTTGCCGACCTCGCCGACGCCGTCCGCGTCCTCTATCACGCCGACGTTCCGCGGATTGCGGAAATGATCCATGACTTTTTCACTGTAAAGCGCCATAATTACCCTCCTTAAAGTATAAACTGCTTTTTGCCTGCGCACAGATCGCGCCATACCGGTGAAAATCCGCGCAGATATGAAACGACTTCAGCCGTCGCGCCGATGATATAATCGATCTGCGCCTCGTCCGCATCCTCGCCGAGCGTCAGTCTGAGCGAGCCGTGTGCCACGTCGTGTACTCTTCCTATCGCAAGCAGAACGTGGCTCGGGTCAAGGCTTCCGGACGTACAGGCGGACCCGGACGACGCGCAAACGCCTTTATCGTCGAGCAGGAGCAGAAGCGACTCGCCCTCTATCCCTTCAAAACAGAAGTTCACGTTCGACGGCAGTCTTTTCACCGCGTCGCCGTTGAGCGCCGAATGCGGTATCGCCGAAAGCCCTTTAATGAGCCTGTCGCGCAGGACGGTCAGCCGTTCTCCGTTTTCCTTCATGTGCGCCGCGCTCTCCTTCAAAGCCGCCGCCATAGACACGACCCCGGCGACGTTTTCCGTTCCGGCTCTGCAGCCCCGTTCCTGCGATCCGCCCTCGATAAGTCTTTCCGGCTTTATACCGCGCTTCACGTAAAGGAAGCCGACGCCCTTCGGACCGTGGAATTTATGTGCGGACGCCGACAGCATATCGGCGCCGCAAGCCTGCACGTCGACCGGGATATGACCGACCGCCTGCACCGCGTCCGTATGGAAGATCACGCCGCGTTCACGGCAGATCGCACCTATGCGCTCTACCGGCTGTACCGTTCCGATCTCGTTGTTAGCGTACATCACGGTACACAGACACGTATCGTCCCTAAGCGCCTTTTCGACGTCCGATGCGTCGACGATACCGTTTTGCCCGACCGGCAAAAGCGTTATTTCAAAGCCCTGCTTTTTCAGTTTTTTAAGCGTTTCAAGCACCGCGTGGTGCTCGATCTTGTCGGAGACGATATGCATTTTTCCCGCGCGTCTTCCCCTCTCCGCCGCGGTCATGATCGCCTGATTGTCGGATTCGGAGCCGCCGGACGTGAAGAATATCTCCTTCGGCGTACAGTTTATCACCGCGGCTATATCGGCGCGCGCCGCTTCAAGCGCTTCCTTCGCCCTCTGCCCGACGCCGTGCAGGCTCGACGGGTTGCCGTATTCCGTTTCAAGGTACGGAAGCATTGCATCTATCGCCGCGCGGCTCATCCTCGTCGTCGCGGCGTTGTCGGCGTATATATTCATTTTCATTCCTCCGTGTTGTCGTTGTGCATATTATATCCCTATTTGCCTACTATGTCAATAGGTAAATTGTGTTTTTGTTTTTACGCTTTGTAAACTTTTTCATCTTGATTTACCTATTTACCCCGTGGTACAATATGCAAAAAAACAGGCGGTGGCTGAAATGATTTCCACAAAAGGGCGTTACGCCCTGCGCGTGATGATAGATATCGCGGAGCACGGCGGGGTTTCCGTTCCCCTCAAGGACGTGGCGGAGCGTCAGCAAATATCGAAAAAATATCTTGAAATTATAGTAAAGGATCTCGTCCGCGGCGATCTTATAAAAGGCTGCAGCGGCAAGGGCGGCGGATACACGCTTACCCGCAAGCCTTCGGAATACGACGTAGGCGAGATATTGCAGCTGACGGAGGGGACTCTCGCCTCCGTCGCCTGCCTTGCAGAGGGCGCGGCGGAATGTCCGCGCAAAAACGCCTGCGAAACTCTTCCGATGTGGGTCGAATTCGACCGCATGGTGCACGATTATTTTCATTCGAAAAAGCTCAGCGATCTTTTGGGTGACGGAAAATGAGATCATATATAAACGATTCGACCGATCCGTATTTCAACCTCGCGGCGGAGCAGTACCTGCTCGACACGGAGCCGGAGCCCGTTTTCATGCTCTGGCGCAATTCCGCCTCCGTCATAATAGGACGCAACCAGAACGCCTACGCCGAGATAGACCGCGAATTCGTCGCCGCAAACGGAATAGCCGTCGTCCGAAGGCTCACCGGCGGCGGAGCGGTATTCCACGACACGGGAAATCTGAATTACACGTTTATCGTCCCGGACGACAGATCCGGGCTCGATTTTGCGCGGTTCTGCGCGCCCGTCATAGAGCTGCTGCGCTCTCTCGGCGTCCCGGCGGAATTCACCGGTCGCAACGACATGACCGCGGACGGCAGAAAATTCTCCGGCAACGCCCAGTGCGTTTACAACGGCAAGGTGATGCACCACGGCACCCTGCTTTTCAGCGCCGACTTTTCCCGCATGTCCGGGGCGCTTTGCGTCGACCCCGACAAGATGGTCAGCAAGGGGATAAAAAGCGTAAGATCGAGGGTATGCAATCTGAACGAATATCTGCCCGGAATGACAGTCACCGGATTCAGGGATCTGCTGCAAAATACCCTCTGCCCCGAAACGGCGGAGTTTTCGGAGGCGCAGAGGGCGGGGATAGAACGGCTGCGCGATGAAAAATACTCGACGTGGGAGTGGAACTACGGCAGATCCGGGCAGTACGGCAAAAACGTTAAAAAACGTTTTCCGTTCGGCACGGTATCGCTCTCCTACAACTCCGACCGCGGAAGGCTGACCGACGTGCGCTTCGAGGGAGACTTCTTCGGCGTGCTTCCCGTAAGCGGCCTCGAAGAGTCGCTTAAAGGCGTCAGGCTCGAGCACGGAGAGCTGATGAGAGCTCTATACGGATGTGACGATTTCATACGCGGATCGGAGCCCGGGCAGCTTTGCGCCATGTTTGAGGACTGATCCTGTAACTTTACCGCCGCAAAACGGTATAAACCGATGATAGCCATATTTTTCCGAAAGGACCCATGAGGTGAAGACATACAGATGCGGCATAGACATAGGTTCCACAACGGTGAAGCTTGTCGTGCTTGACGATGAAGACAACTTAATATTCGGTCAGTACCGCCGTCATATGGCGAAAACGAAGCTGACTCTTAAAGAACTGCTTGAAGAAGCGCGCGAAAAGCTCGGCGAATTCAGAGCCGACGCGCGTATAACCGGCTCCGGTGCGATCAGTCTCGCAAAGGCGCTCGGGATACCGTTCGTGCAGGAGGTCGTTGCGACCTCGGGCGCGCTCGGCAGGCTGTATCCTCAGACCGACGTGGCGATAGAGCTCGGCGGCGAGGACGCGAAGATCATATATTTCAAAGGCGGACTCGACGAGAGGATGAACGGCGTCTGCGCCGGCGGCACCGGCGCTTTCATCGACCAGATGGCGGCGCTGCTGCAGACCGACGCCGGGGGCTTGAACGAAGCGGCGAAATCGAGCCGCGAGCTTTATCCGATCGCCGCGCGCTGCGGAGTTTTTGCAAAAACCGATATTCAGCCGCTTATAAACGAAGGCGCGTCAGTTTCCGACATATCGGCGTCAGTTTTGCAGGCTGTTGTGAATCAGACCGTTTCCGGTCTCGCCTGCGGCAAGCCGATACGCGGCACCGTCGCGTTTCTCGGCGGTCCGCTCCACTATCTCACGGAGCTGAAAAAAGCGTTCTGCCGCACGCTCAGGCTCGACGCCGAGCACGTCGTCGACCCGGAGGACTCGCATCTCTTCCCTGCGCTCGGCGCGGCGTACGAGGCGGACGGCAAAGGCGGCGTGAACATCTCTGATCTTATCAAAACGCTTGAAGGCGACGTAAAGCTTGAATTCGAGCTGAAGCGTCTCGACCCGCTGTTCAAGGACCGTGACGAATACGACGCTTTTCTGCGCCGTCACGGCAAAGCCGTAGTAGGCAAAGCCGATATAAGCTGTTACAGCGGCAACTGCTACCTCGGCATCGACGCCGGAAGCACCACGACCAAGATGGCTCTTATATCCGAGGACGGCAGGCTTTTGTTCTCCGCCTACTCGAACAACATGGGCGACCCGGTAAAGACCGCCTCGTCCATGCTCACAAAGTTATATTCAAAGCTGCCGGACGGCGCCGTCATCGCGGCGTCCTGCTCCACCGGCTACGGCGAAGCGCTTTTGAAAACCGCGTTCAGGCTCGATCTCGGAGTCGTCGAGACGATAGCGCACGCCACGGCGGCGGCAAAATTCATGCCCGGAGTGGACTGCGTGCTTGACATCGGCGGTCAGGACATGAAATGCATCAAGCTGAAAAACGGAGCGGTGGACACGGTGCTTCTAAACGAGGCGTGTTCCTCCGGATGCGGATCGTTCATCGAAAACTTCGCAAGCTCGCTCGGATACACGGCGGCGCAGTTTGCGGACGAGGCGCTTTTTGCGAAAAACCCGGTCGATCTCGGCACGCGCTGCACCGTATTCATGAATTCAAACGTCAAACAGGCGCAGAAGGAAGGCGCGGAGGTCAGCGACATTTCCGCAGGTCTTGCCTATTCCGTCATCAAAAACGCGCTTTTCAAGGTCATAAAGCTGTCCTCTGCCGAGGATCTGGGCACCCGTATCGTCGCGCAGGGCGGCACGTTCTGCAACAAAGCCGTGCTGAGAGCGCTTGAGCTCGTTTCCGGCGCCGAGGTCGTCTGCCCGGACATTTCAGGGCTTATGGGCGCGTACGGCGCGGCGCTCAAAGCGCAAAGCGACGTAAAGACCGCAAAAAGCGGGATGATCGGCGCCGACGAGGTCGCCTCTCTGTCGTATAAAACGAAGACGACGCACTGCGCCGGCTGTGAAAACAAATGCCTTCTCACGATAAGCACGTTTTCAGACGGCAGCCGCCACATATCCGGCAACAGATGCGAGAAAATGACGGGCAAAGCCGGGCGCGCCGGCGTGCCGAACATGGTCGAATACAAACGCGGCCGCATTTTCGGATACGATCCTTTGCCGGAGGATCAGGCTCCGCGCGGCGTTATCGGTATACCGCGCGTGCTGAACATATACGAAAACTATCCTTTCTGGGCGACGTTTTTCCGCGCCCTCGGATTCTCGGTAAAGCTCTCGCCCGAATCGACGAGGAAAATATACGAGCTCGGTATGGAGTCGATCCCTTCGGAATCCGAATGCTATCCGGCGAAGCTTGCCCACGGTCACGTTCAATGGCTCGTCGACCAAGGGATCAAAACGATATTCCATCCCTGCGTCATGTACGAATACAAGGAGACGAAGGCGGCGGAAAACAGGTACAACTGCCCCATCGTCGTATCGTACCCCGAAAACCTCAAAAACAACGTCGAGGCTGTGACCGACGGCGACGTCAGATATCTGCGTCCCTTCCTTGCGATGAAGGATGAAAAGACCGTCACGGACAGACTGACCGAATTATGCCGCGAAGTGTGGAGCATACCGGTCCCCGAAACGAAAGCGGCGGCGCACGCCGCCTGGGTCGAGATGAGGCGCGCCAAAGCCGATATCAGGGCTAAGGGCGCCGAATATCTTGCGCAGATGGAAAAAAACAACGCCCGCGGCATAGTTCTCGCGGGACGTCCGTATCATATCGACGCGGAGATAAATCACAGCATACCGGAGCTTATCTGCTCGTACGGGCTGTACGTTTTCACCGAGGACAGCCTTCCGTACGACGGCGGCTCCGAGCGCCCGCTGCGCGTGCTTGACCAGTGGGTCTTCCACTCGCGTCTTTACGCCGCGGCGGAATTCGTATCGGCGCGCAACGATCTCGAGCTGATACAGCTGAACAGCTTCGGCTGCGGTCTTGACGCCGTGACGACGGATCAGGTCGCGGAAATACTCGAAAAGAGCAATAAGCTTTACACGGTATTGAAGATAGACGAGGTGAACAACCTCGGCGCCGCAAGGATCAGGATCAGAAGTCTGCTCGCCGCGATGGATATGCGCGCCGACTGCGGCGTCTGCGCCGACCCTAAGCCCGTAAAATACGAGCGCTCCGTGTTCACGCGCAAAATGTTCGAGGACGGCTACACGATACTCGCGCCGCAGATGAGCCCGATACATTTCAACATACTCGAGCCCGTTTTCAAAAAATACGGCTACAACGTCGTGATGCTCAACAACACGACGCGCGCCGCCGTGGACGTCGGCTTGAAATACGTCAATAACGACGCGTGCTATCCCTCCATCGTCATGGTCGGTCAGCTGATGGACGCCGTGCTGAACGGCGGTTACGACACGGATAAGCTCGCCCTGCTGATGACTCAGACCGGCGGCTGCTGCCGCGCGAGCAACTACATAGGCTTCATACGCCGCGCGCTCGACCGTGCGGGGCTGTCTCACATCCCCGTCATTTCGCTCAACGCGAACAACATGGAGAAAAACGACGGCTTCAAAATAACGGCGCCCATGCTCGCGGACGGCATAAGAGCCCTTGTTTACGGGGATCTGCTCATGAAATGCCTGTACCGCGTCCGTCCGTACGAAAAAGAGCCCGGCTCAGCCGACGCTCTGCATGAAAAGTGGGAGAGGATCTGCATAGATTCGCTGACCGGCAAAAAGAAGCTTTCAATGAAGAAGATATGCGAGGGCATAGTCTCCGATTTCGACACGCTGCCGATACACGAGGATCTCGTCAAGCCGAGGGTCGGAGTCGTAGGCGAAATACTCGTCAAATACATGCCGCTCGCAAACAACCGCATCGTCGAGCTGCTTGAGCGCGAGGGCGCGGAGGCGACCGTCCCCGATCTTCTCGACTTCTTCGCGTATTATCTCTTCAACCTCGAATACAAGCACAAATATTTCGGTTATCCGTTAAAGAGCGAGATACTGTCAAAAGCCGGGCGCCGCGGGCTTACCCTGCTCCGGAAATACGCGTCCGACGCGCTCGCAAAGAGCCGCCGCTTCACGCCGCCCGTGCCGATAGAGCACATAGCGGAGCTGACCAGGCCGTTCCTTTCCGTCGGAAACCAGTACGGCGAAGGGTGGTTCCTCGCCGGCGAGATGGCGGAGCTGATCAACGGAAACGTTCCGAACATCGTCTGTATACAGCCGTTCGCCTGTCTGCCGAACCACGTGGTCGGCAAAGGCGTGATAAAGCAGATGAAAAAGGTCTATCCGCAGTCGAACATCGCCGCCGTCGACTACGACCCCGGCGCCTCCGAGGTCAACCAGCTCAACAGGATAAAGCTGATGCTCGCCGCCGCGGTCAGAGCCGCAAAAACAGAATAAAAAAACCGCCGGTCCCGGACCCCGTCCGCGACCGGCGCAGCTGCCTTTATACGCATCCGATCCCGATCTTCACCCCGTCAGCATACGGTCTGATCACGGCGTATCTGATTTACGTACAGCTGACGAAAAAAAGCTCACGGTATGGTCCGTGAGCGTTTTTTTGTTTTCAGTCCTCGTCCGTGGGTCCTTCGTCCTCTTCGATATAGGAGAATTCCTCGTTGCAGGCGGGGCAGATGAGGTGCGCGTAGTCGACCGTGGGCGGTACGCAGATCGTTTCGCCGCAGTTGGGGCATTCGATCTCGATCACGTCGTCGTAATCGTCGTCGTCATCGTCAACGTCGAAATCGTCGTCCTCGTCGTAATCGTCTTCGCCGTCCCCGTCCTCGTAGTCTTCGTCGTCATCCTCGTCATAGAGGTATTCCTCTGCCGCGCCGAGATCCTCGTCAAGCTCCTCGACGTAATCGTTCAGACGGTCGCACTCGTCTTCAAGTGCCGTAACGCTGTCCGCAACATCCTCGAGAACGCCTATGATCTCCGTAAAAAGCTTGCCCTCGTTGCTTTCCGTGCCGAGCTTCATGCCCTCAGCCAGACCTTTAAGATACGCTACTTTTTCACTCAACGTCATAACAGTTTACCTCCGTTTTTTATCAAAGCTTACTGCTTTGCTCTTTCAAGATATTCGCCTGTTCTCGTGTCTATTCTGAGAACGTCGCCTTCATTTATGAACAGCGGGACCTTGATGGTCGCACCGGTCTCAAGCGTCGCCGGCTTGGTCGTGCCGGTAGCCGTATCGCCCTTGAAGCCGGGCTCGGTCTCGGTGACCATGAGTTCAACGAACATCGGCGGCTCTACCGCGAACACGTTGCCTTTATATGAAACGAGTCTGCATATCATCTCTTCCTTGACGAACTTGAAGTTGTCGCTCAGCTTGTTCGCATCGATCGGGACGAGCTCGTAGGTTTCAAGATCCATGAAGTAGTACAGTCCGCCGTCGTTGTAGGAATACTGCATATCCTTACGCTCGACGACCGCTTCCTCAAATTTATCCGTGGGAGAGAAGGAACGCTCTATTACGGCGCCCGTAATAACGTTCTTCATCTTGGTGCGGACGAAAGCCGCGCCCTTGCCGGGTTTAACGTGCTGGAATTCGACGACCTGCATTACCTGTCCGTCGAGCTCAAACGTTTTGCCGTTTCTGAAATCACCTGCCATCAACATAAATGGTATCCTCCGTAAACTGATCTTCTTTATCTGATATATGATACACTATACAATAAGTGCTTTTCAATACGAAATCTGAAATATTTTTTAAATTCCGCAAGAAAAAGACGCAAAATCACGCGTTTTTCGTGTATCATTACTCACTTTGCATCTGATTTTACCACAAAAAACGCGGTTTGTCAATAGGAGCGGACGCAATATACGCGTCTCCCGTTCAAGTTTTGGCGTAAAACCGAAAGCAGACCGGACTGTACGCCCGGTCTGCGATCCGTTTCGGTCAGAATCTGAACTGTCCGCCGAACTCGTTCATGATATCGTTGTAGATACCGGATCTGATACCGCCGGTCGCTATGAATATAACGAGCGCGATAACAAACAGAACGAGAGCGATTATGGAGAGGACAAGACCCGCTTTGCCGGGGCCCTTTCCGCCCTTGTTCACGGATACGATACCGGTGATAAGGCCGACTATCGAGAACAGGGGGAACGTGCAGCAAAGTATACCGAGGATACCGAATATAAGCGAGACGATGCCCGCGCCTTTGCCGGCGTTGTTCTCCTCGACAGGCGCAGCGTACTGCGGCTGCTGGGGTCTCTGGAACTGCTGATACTGGTTCGGCTGCTGATACTGCGGCTGATACTGCTGCTGTTGGAACTGCTGATATTGCTGCTGTTGATACTGCGGCTGCCGGGCCTGATACTGCTGCTGCCACGCGGGCTGCTGCGGCTGCTGTACGTACTGCTGTGCGTTCGGTGCCGCTGCCTGAGTGAACTGTCCGACGTTCTGCTGAACGTTCTGCTGTACGGTTTCCGCCGCCTGTTGTACGTTCTGCTGCGCCTGCTCGACCGTATTCTGCGCTTCAGCCGCCGCGTTTTCGACGGTCTGCTGTACCGTCTCAGCCGCCTCAGCCGTTGTCTGCGCGGCGTTTTCCTTTATTTCTTCCGCTTTGATCTCAGCCGCCGACGCGACTTCCTCAACCTTTTCCTCGGGCTTTATGAGCTTCTGACCGCATTCGGTGCAAAAAGCCTTACCCTCTTCGGAGTAGGTACCGCAATTTGGACATACTGGCATAATCATATCATCCTTTCAAGTTTTGCTATTATTATACAACCGTCTTTGCATTTTGTCAATGTTTTTTTATAAAAATACGTCCGGCGACAGATATGAAAAAGGCTTGACGGGTATATTTCTCAGCACAAGAAACGCGGCGACGGCGCCTACGCATATCCACGCCGCCCTGTCCGTAATCCTGACCGCGGGCATGATATCCCTGCCCGTGACAGCCGACAGATAATACTTGACGATAAAAAGAAGGACGACCGGGAGCGCGAGCGTGAAAAGCAGATTATACTGGAGCGCGTCGCCTACGTGCAGCGAAAGCAGCGATCTGATCGCGCGTCCGGCTCCGCATCCGGGGCAGTAGATACCGGTCACGGCGTGGACGAAGCACGGCGGCGAGCCGAATCTGACGAAAAACGCGATCCCCGCGGCAAACAAAGCCGGAACTCCGACACCGACGGCGACCCTCAGCGCAGCCGGGAGTTTTTTCATCTGTTCATACCGACGACGAGCAGGGTCCTTCCGTCGCCGAAGCGGGTCTTGTTGTCCTCCGCCCCGAATACTCCGGCGAGCACCTTTTTCGTACCGAGAGCCGCCGTGGCGACGAGACAGCAGCCCGCCTCGTCCGTCGTACCGGTCTTCAAGCCGGTGGCGTTTTCATAAAAATACTTGCTGTCCGGGACGACAAGAAGGTTCGTGTTGCTCCACGTGTTCTTGTGGCCGCTCGCGTACCTCACGTCGTCCGACGCCATAGCCGCGTATTTCGTTATGACGGGCTCGTCCATCGCGGCGCGGGAAACGGTCATGATGTCGATCAGGGTCGTGTAATGGTCGTCGTTATGATATCCGTCGGGGCAGGTGAAATGCGTGTCACGCAATCCGAGCACTTCTTTTCCGTATCTGTTCATCTCATCGACGAAAGCCGCGACCGCATCGATGCCGGAAAGCGATTCGTCTCCGGCTATCCTTCTGCCGACGCCCGCCGCCACGACGTACGCGGCGTCGCCGCCGGACGGGAGCATCATGCCCTCGATAAGCATTTCGAGCGTGAGCTGATGATTCTTTTTGATGTATGCGATCGACGAATCCTTCGCGAGCAGGGACAGCTCGTCCCCCGGGGTGAACACCGCGTCAAGCTCGCAGTTTTTGATCGCAACTATGGCTGTGAGCAGCTTCGTGGTGCTCGCCGGGTATATCCTCTCCTCCGGGTCGCCCGCAAGGTAAAGGATCTCGTTCGTATTGGCGTCGATCAGTATCGCGTAAGGGGATTTCACCGTGACGTTGATCTTGTTTTCGGTATATGAAAACATGCCATAGGGCGACGGGGCGGGCGGCTCCGTCTCAGGTTCCTCCGTGGTAACGGGCTCCGTTTCGGTCACGGCGTCGGTCGCCGGCTGTGTTTCGGCGTCCGTCTGTACGGCGGTCGTCTCCGGTTCGGTCGACTCCGGTACCGTAAACGGCTCCTCCGCCGGCGCGCACGAAGACAGCGCGCCGAGTATCATAACGCATAAAAGCAGGATGCAAACGATTTTTTTCATTATATCACCTCGATGTTACTGCTTTTATAATACAGTTTTAAACACGCTAATTAAACAGAATATTGTAAACATTTATACATCCGCCTCTCTGACGCGCAGAGCAAGCACCGTGACGTCGTCCGATCCGCCGTACACCCTGCCCGCCGTTTTCAGTATGCTGCGGCATATCTCCTCCGGTGCTTCACGGTCAAGCCCGGCGAGCGTCTCTCCTATCCACGACGGCTCGGACGACTGATCGTCTGCCCCGTCGCTGCTCATCACGACGAGATCCCCCGGCTTCAGCGTCAGCTCCACCTTCTCCGCGCACAGCTTTTCCATTATTCCGACGGGCGGCGTGCGCGAGGCTATCCTGTAAACTTTGCCGTCACGCACAAGAAACGACGGGCAAGCCCCGCATTTGAAAAACGCCGCTCCGCCGTCTGTCAGATCGAGTCTCAGCACGTCCACGGTGGAAAAGCATTCCGTGCGTCTTTGACGCATCATGGCGTTCAGCACGTCGAGCGAATCGGGGACGGAGCAGCCGGCGCCGAGCAGCTTTCCGAGTACGATCCCCGCGAGCCTCGAGGTCGCCGCGGCGTCCGCGCCGCTGCCCATGCCGTCGCACACGGCGAAATATCTTACGTTCTCGCACGAAACTGAAAAACACACGTCGCCGTTCACGGTCTCCGCCGCCTTCGCCGCGTCGGCGGCGGAGCAGTCGGCTTCAAGGCGCGGGACGGATCTCGCGGTAAAAACGGCGTTGTCGCCCTCAGTCCTCACCTCCGGTTCCCCGAGCCTGACGGACAACACCTTTTCCGCGGCGCGTCTGATATCGTTTTTCTGCATTATGATACGCGCGTGATCGCCGCCGGACGCCGTTATATACCTCACCCCGGAGCCCGTCACGCAGACGTCTCCGCGGAACAGATCACGGAAAAGCGGATCGGCTGAAAGCGCCGCCGTGGCTTTTTCATCCTTTTCATATTTTCCGCCGGGATCCGCGGCAAAGGAAACGAGACGGGCGCATACGGCGGTATCGGACGAGGCGGCTCCCGCTCTGTCGCGCTCGGACAGACGTTTTTCATACTCCGCGCGCGATACGTTCAGCTTTGCCGAAGCCGCCTCCGAATACGGGCATTCCTCCCTTTTTCCGGGCAGAGACGACGGGGTTATCCGTCTGCCGGAGCAGATCACGTTCGCCGTCGCCGCGACGGCTGCTCTGTCCGGCGCGCCTTTGTCCGGATAGCAGACGTACCGTTTTTCACAGTCGCGGCAGAAGGACGATATAACGCCGTCGGCAAGTCTGTACGCCTCGTCGCGGGTCAGCCGCTTTTCCGCCGCGGACACCTCCGCCATTGCGGAGGATATGCCGGATATCGCGTCCGACAGGGATTCGAGGTCCTCGCGCCGGCGCCTCGCCGCCTCTCTGTAGCCGATCTCCGAGGAAACGGATCCCCGGCGGCGCGAAAAGGAGACGCGCGTTTTCTTTATGAGCCCGAAATACTCCGCCGGCAGCACCGCGCAAGCGGCTGCTGCCGCCTCCGGCAGATTCGACGTAAGCGTCTGAAAGCCTCCCGTCTGCAAGCCGCAGAAAAGCCCTGCCGTAAGCGAAAAAAGCACCGCGACGTACACGGACAGAGGCGACAGAAGTCCGCACAGAAAGCCCGTCACACCGAACATCGGACAGAGCGACAGATCCGCCGCCGCGCCGCAGAGAAAGCCGGCGACGACGCCGTACAGAGCGCCGCGTCTTCTGCCGGATAAAAGAGTCAGAACAAACGCGCAGAGAGACGACGCGGAAATACCGAGCAGGCTGACGTTTCTCAACGACAGGACCGCCGAAAACATGAGCGCGGCGGCGCCGGTGTCGTAATACGGCGTATCCGTTTTCTCCCGATCGAGCGCGCAAGAATAAGCGTAAGTCGCGCCGGCCGCGCACAACAGATAAAACGCGGCGGCGATAAGATCGTAATAACGGAAGCCTCCGTATATGATCCTGATGAGCGACACCGTGAATCCGCCGGCGACGGAGGCGGCGATCCTCGCGGAAACGCCGTCGCGCAGGCTGAGCGCGGTCCTGTTTTTTCTTCTCAGCACAAGAGACAGCGCGTACCTGAAGCCGAGCGCTATCACGGCGCCGGAAACGTTCATCACCGCCGCGTCTCCTCCGCGGATCATCGACGCGAGCAGATACCCCGCAAAAGCCGCGGGAAGCCCCTCGCGCACGGCGCAAATAAACGCGAGTCCGAGCGGCGCGGTCTCAAAGAACGTCTCGGCGCCCGAAAAAAGCGCGGCGACGGCGGCGTAGATCGCGCCGTATACGAGCGTCACCCTGTTCTGTCCGAGATACGATAACACAGCCGTCACGACAGACGGAGACGGCGTTTTCACCCTTTCTTTCATTGTACATCCTCCAACAACGTCCGTTTTCTACATCATACACGAACGTATCCGATTATGTTGTCGCACCGCGGTGTCGCAGAATATTGTTTTTCTGCGTTTTTGAGAAAAGAAAACACTACGTTTTGTAATTGTCGCCGATTAGGTCGAAGAAGGTACGGCCGCCGCCGCAAATAAAAAAACGCATACCTGAATCCGGTATGCGTAAAACGGGCGTATCCGATTTCCGGCTCACGCCCGTGGGGTCAGACCTCGTTTTTGAAAAACACTCCGCTTATATCACCGTACGCTATAACGCGCCTGTAAAAATCCGTCGTCTCGTCGCGCCGTGCGTCGTAATAGCCGAGTATGCGCCTGTTGTAATCCATTACGGTTTTGCTGCCTTCGGCGTCGGTGCTTATATATCCGATTATCTTTCCGCCGAATTTTTTGATCGTCTTTTCCTGCATATCAGCCGGCTCCCTTTCCGCAAGATTTGAAAAGCCCCGTGGACCGGGGCTTTTATTCACGCTTTTTCTATGACTCTCGTCCTTATGATACTGTCGAGCGACGTGACCTTTTCAACGGACGTCTGCGGGAGCGAGCCGTTGATCTCGATGATCGTGTAGGCGTATTCTCCCTTGCTCTTGTTTATCATGTTCGCTATGTTCAGCTTTTCGTCCGCGACGACGGTCGCAAGCTTGGCGACGATGCCGGGCTCGTTCTTATGAAGCACGCAGAGGCGGTAGTCGCCGCTCTTGGGAAGCGACGCGTCCGGGAAGTTGACGCTGTTTTTTATATTTCCGTTCTCTATATAATCCATGAGCTCGTGCGCCGCCATGACCGCGCAGTTGTCCTCGGATTCCTCGGTTGAGGCGCCGAGATGCGGTATGGCTATGACGTTCTTCATGCCCGCGGTCTTCGCGTTCGGGAAGTCGGTCACGTATCTGCCCACCTTGCCGGATTCTATCGCCGCGGCGAGCGCATCGTCGTCGACGAGGGCGTCACGCGCGAAGTTGAGGAGTATGACTCCGTCCTTCATCATCGAGAAAGCCTCGGCTCCGATCATCCGCTCGGTGGATTTCGAGGGATCCGCGTTCTTTATAAGCGGCACGTGCAGCGTTATGTAATCGCACGTTCTGAATATCTCCTCGTTCGTCTTCACCCTCTTCACGTCGCGGGAGATGTTCCACGCCGCGTCGATCGTTATATACGGGTCGCAGCCGTAGACCTCCATGCCGAAGTGACGCGCGGTGTTCGAAAGCGGTCCGCCTATGGCGCCGAGTCCGATGACGCCGAGCTTTTTGCCGCGCAGCTCGGAGCCTGCGAATTTCGATTTGTTTTTCTCAACGGATTTTGCGATATCGGGATCGGATGCGTTCTCGCGCACCCATTCGATACCTCCGACGACGTCTCTCGCGGCGAGAAGCATACCGGCTATGACAAGCTCCTTGACGGCGTTCGCGTTGGCGCCCGGAGTATTGAAGACCACGATGCCTTCGTCTGCGCAGCGCGCGGTAGGTATGTTGTTCACGCCGGCGCCGGCGCGCGCGATCGCGAGAAGCTTATCGCCGAACTGCATATCGTGCATGGCGGCGGAGCGTACGAGTATCGCGTCCGGATCTTCTATATTCTCGCCGTAAACGTAATTGCCGTCGAAAACGTCCGTGCCGTTTTTCGAGATCTTATTCAGCAGCTTTATCTTATACATTTTTTACCCCTTCGGATTTTCCTTCGCGAATTTTTCCATAAACGATACGAGCGCGGCGACGCCCTCCTTCGGCATGGCGTTGTAGATCGAGGCTCTCATGCCGCCGACGGAACGGTGACCCTTGACGTTTTTCAGACCGGCGGCGCCCGCTTCGGCGGCGAACTTCGCGTCAAGCTCCGCGTCGCCCGTGACGAACGTCACGTTCATCATCGAACGGTATTCCTTTTCAACGGGAGCGATGTAATAGCTCTGACTGTCGAGATAGTCGTACAGCAGCGCCGCCTTCTCCTCGTTGTATTTCTTCATCGCTTCAAGTCCGCCGAGACCTGCGATCCAGTCGAAGACCAGACCGGCGATATATATCGGCCAGCAGGGCGGCGTGTTGTACATCGATCCGTTGTCCGCCTGTATCTTATAATCCATGACGGCGGGGATATCCTCGCGCGCGTGACCGATCAGATCCTCGCGTACTATGACTATCGTAAGACCCGCGGGGGCGACGTTTTTCTGAGCGCCGGCGTAGATGAGCCCGAATTTCGACACGTCGACCGGCTCGGAAAGTATGCAGGACGACATATCGGCGACGAGCGGCACGCTGCCGGTCGTCGGAATATAGTTGAATTTCGTTCCGTATATCGTATTGTTGAAGCATATATGCAGATAATCGGCGTCCGGTCTTACGTCCTCCGGCTTTATCTGCGGTATATACGTGAAGTTTTTGTCCTTGGACGAGGCTATCGCCGCCGCGTCGCCGTATTTCTGACCTTCCTTGAAGGCCTTCGTCGAAAACTGACCGGAAAGTATATAATCGGCTTTCTTATTGACCATCAGATTCAGCGGTACGGAGCAGAACTGGAGCGACGCGCCGCCCTGTAAAAACAGGATCCTGTAATTGTCCGGTACGTTCATAAGCGAACGAAGCGAAGCCTCGGCTCCGGTTATTATCTTCTCATACGGTTTCGATCTGTGGCTCATTTCCATGACGGACATACCGGAATCGCCGTATTCGACAAGCTCCGCGGCGGCTTTTTCAAGCACGGGAAGCGGAAGCATGGACGGGCCTGCGGAAAAATTGTATACTCTCACTTTCATAATTCCTTTCTTCTTCGCTGTAATTGACACGATTATATAACAAAAATTGCAATTTGTCAAGGGTGAAAATTGCAATTTTGTCATATTCTGCATAATCAACAAATATACCCGCCTCCGGCGACCGTATCTGTGTCGTAAAACACAACCGACTGCCCCGGCGCGGGGGCGCGGACCGGCTTTTCGAACACCACCTCGGCAAAGCCGCCGTCCGCAGCCGTCACCTTCGCCCTGACGGTGCGCGGTCCGGATCTGATCTTCACGTTCATTTCAGCGTTGTCAAGCGACGGATAAAGCTGCATCCTGACGTCCTTTGCGCGGACCGTCGTTCTGAACAGCTCCGTCTCGTCCCCGAGGACGACCTCGTTTTCATCCGGTCTTTTCCCGACGACGTAAATGCGTTTTCCCGCTGCAACGTTCAGAAATCTTCTCTGCCCTAACGTGTAATTCAAAAGTCCCCTGTGACGTCCGAGAACGTTTCCGTCCCTATCTACAAAATTTCCCTCCGGCATCCTGATCCCGGTGAGCTTTTCTATCAGCTCCGCGTACTCTCCGTCTTTGACGAAGCATATATCCTGCGAATCGCTCTTTGACGCGACGGGAAGCTCCGCGTCGCGCGCGATCGCCCTGACCTCATCCTTCGAGGAAACGCCGCGCAGCGGAAAAACGGTGCGCGAAAGCGCCTTCTGCCCGACGTTCCAGAGAAAATACGACTGATCCTTTTCGGCGCAGGCTCCGGCTTTCACGGCGTATCTGCCTCCCCGAAAGGCGATATCCGCGTAGTGTCCGGTGGCGATCCCGTCGAAGCCGAGCGATTCCGCCAGCTCCGCAAAATATCCGAATTTCAGCTTGTTGTTGCAGAAAACGCACGGGTTGGGCGTCAGTCCGTCAAGATATCCGCGGCAGAAGGGATCCATGACGCAGGTCCTGAATCTGTCCGTCGCGTCAATGACGTTCAGCTTTATGCCGAGCGTATCGCACACGCTCTGAGCCGATACGACGTCCGATCCGTCGGAAAAAGGCGAGAGCCTCATAATCCCGCCCTCGACCTTGTGTCCGCTTCTTAAAAGGAGCAGCGCGGCGACCGAGCTGTCGACGCCTCCGCTCATTGCGACCAGATACTTCATCTGTTTTGTCTCATTATCTCAAACGCGAGCACGGCTGATGCAGACGCGGCGGACAGCGCCGCTTTGAATTCTCTGCCGTAGTCGATCTTCACTATTGCGTCCGCGGAATCGAGCATCTGTTTAGTGATCCCGCGCTTTTCGCCGCCGATCACAAGAAGCAGCGGCTTTTTGCAGTCCGTATCGTACACGGATACGGCGTTATGCGTATCGGCGCAGAGCACCCGGTATCCCTTTTCGTGAAACGTATCGCACATACCGTCCGGCGCGGTGTAAAGCTTCATAAGTTCCGACGCGCCGGCGGACGAACGGCAGACGACTCCCGCCGCGCTCATCCAGCTGCGTTCGGGCAGGATCACGCCGTCGACGCCGGCGGCGTAAAGCGAGCGAAGCGCGTAACCGAAATTGTACGGGTCCTCGATCCCCTCGATATACGCGAAAAACCCGTTATCCGGCAGATCGTCCGCACAAAGCTTCGGGATAGTCCTGTCCGTGCATTCGGCGACAAGTCCGCCGTGGCTGCTGCCGACGGTCATCGCGTCGAGCGTCGCCGCGTCCGCGTAAACAAGCGGAAAGCCGAGCTCGTCAGCGCGGTGGCGAAGCCACGTCAGCTTTTTTCCGAGCTTCTCCGCGCGCTGCGCGTCGACTGTGACGCGTATTATCGTTCTGTCGCTGTGCTGTGAGTTTATTACAGCCGAAATCGACGTTATCCCCTCGAAAACACAGCCCGATTCATATCTTATATCTTCCTTTATCATTTTCCGAATATCCTTACGGCGTCGAATATGCTGCCCAGCGCCGTGACGTTTGCCGGAGCGTCCGCCGCGTTTTTGCCGTAGTTGCGGCGCGGTACGAGCACGCGCGTGAAGCCGAGCCGCCCGACCTCTTTGAGTCTTCTTTCAAGATCGGCGGCGGCGCGTATTTCTCCCGACAGACCGAGCTCACCGACGGCGACCGCGTCGTCCGGCAGGGGTATGTCGCGCAGGGATGAAATGAGCGCGAGCGCAAGCCCGAGATCAGACGCCGGCTCGTCGAGCGTGATGCCGCCTATAACGTTCACGTAGCAGTCGTGAGTCGAGAATTTGAGTCCGAGCCGTTTTTCAAGCAGCGCGAGGATCAGATTCACGCGATTCACGTCTATGCCCTGCGACGCGCGCTTCGGCGACGGATAGTACGAAGGTGTGACGAGCGCCTGCACCTCGGCGACGAGAGGTCTCGTCCCCTCCATCGTGCATACGGCGCAGTTGCCGGAAACGCCCTTCGGTCTGTCGGACAAAAGCAGCTCCGACGGGGAGGCGACCTCACGCAAGCCCTGCCCGCACATTTCAAATACTCCCACCTCGTCCGTCGCGCCGAATCTGTTCTTTATGGCGCGCACGAGGCGGAAGCTCTGCCGTCTGTCTCCCTCGAAATAGAGCACCGTGTCGACCATATGCTCGAGTATCTTCGGTCCGGCGATGCTTCCTTCCTTGTTTACGTGACCGACTATTATGACGGAAACTCCGTTCTGCTTCGCGTATCTTATAAGCGTCGAGGTGCACTCCTTTATCTGCGACACGCCGCCCGCAGACGAGCTTACGCCGTTTTTCCACATGGTCTGTATGGAGTCGACCATCAGCACGGACGGAGACAGCTTCTCCGCGTGCGCGAGGACCGAATCGACGTTCGTGTCGGATGCGATATATATATCGTCCCCCGTCACGCCGAGCCTGTCCGCGCGGAGCTTGAGCTGACCCGCGGATTCCTCTCCCGAGGCGTAAAGCACGCGTCCGTCCGCCGACAGGGCGGCGCATATCTGCAGCAGAAGAGTCGATTTTCCGATGCCGGGCTCACCGCACAAAAGCACGACGGAGCCCGAGACGAGTCCTCCGCCGAGGACGCGGTCAAGCTCTGCGCAGCCGGTCTTCTGTCTTATATGCTCCTGCTCGCGCAGCTCCGAAAGCTTCGTCGCCGCCGTCACGGGCGACACGAGACTCACGCCCTTTTTATTGTCCTCCGGCTCCTCGACCGTTTCCTCCATCGTGTTCCAGCTTCCGCAGTCGGGACATTTGCCGAGCCAGCGCGCGGCGTGGAATCCGCATTCGCTGCACACGAAAACAGTTTTATTTTTCATACGCTTCCCCGTTTTCCGCCATCGTCCGCGTTATCGCGCAGAATATCACGGCGGAAAGTCTTTTTCTGTAATCTTCGTCGCAAAGCTTTTCAAGCTCCGCGGGATTTGATAAAAACCCGCATTCTATCAGTATCGCGGGGCCTGTGCTGTTGTCGAGCACGTATATCTCCGACCCCGCGCGTTTTATCTGTCTTTTGTTGTCTTTCTGTAAGTGCTCCGATACTAAGCTCTGCACTGCCGCGGCGAGCTTCTGTGAGCCCGGGTCGTTCTTTGAGTAATACACCTGCGTCCCCGAGCACGACGCCTGCGGGAATTTGTTCTGGTGTACGCTTACGAGTATGCCGCCGTCCGCGGCTCTGACCCTCGCCCGCAGATCGGACAGCTTTTTCGGCGCGTCCGTACCGTCTGTCAGCATTTCGTCGCCGTAACGCGTCATTTTGCAGTCGTATCCCGCGGCTGAAAGCATCCTGTAAAGCCGCATGCCCATATCGAGATTCAGATCCTTCTCAAGCGTTCCGTCGGGCGCCGCGGCGCCTCCGTCGGCGCCGCCGTGTCCCGGGTCTATAACGACGGTACGGAACGCGTGCGCCGGCTCCGCCGAGGTCTGTTCAACCCCTTTATCGGGAAAAAGATGCGAAACGGCGACAGCCGCGGCGGCGAACAGTGCGGCGAGCACGAGCGTGCGCGACGCGAATCCGAAAAACAGTCCTCTCTGACTTCTCTGCTTCAAAACGGGTCCTCCGTATAAACATAGCTTCGGGCGAATACCCTGCGTATGTATCATATGAGCGCCCGTTCGTTTTTATTCTCTGTCCTTCTTATGCTCGTGAAGCTTCGGAAAGAGCGAAAAGCCTCTGTAACCGGCGTTGTAGCCGAGCACGGGAACGAGTATGCAGAACGCCGCGATGAAAAGCCAAACGAAAGGATTTTCAAGCATTCCGGTGAGTTTGACCGTGCCGAGAAAATGTCCGAGTATGAGCTTGCAGACCGTGGCGCCCACCGCGGAGATCTTTGCCGTGACCTCACCCGGAAAGGCTCCTATGGCGCACAGTATCCCGAAAAGGATATTGAACGCGCCCGCCGCCGTCGCCATAAGGAGCGGCTTGCCGGCGTTATACGTATATCTGCCGGCGTCGGCTCTGATCCTGTCCTTCGCTCCGAGCTCCCACATCTGATTGTAAATCAAAAACACGTAAAGTCCTATGCCGAGCACGGCGCAGATTATCGTAAGCGGCACGGAATCGTTCGTCGCCATTACGGTGACGAGACCGAATACCGCCATGACTATCTGATACATGAACAGCTTCGCCGCCTCGTATTTCGGATCCGGAAAAATAGTCATATGATTCACCTCACATATTCTGCGATCTATTTTAAACCGCATCCGCGTATTTTTCAAGTGCATATTTATAAAATTTACATTTACGTCACCGATTGACGACATGAATTTTGTATAATAAAAGAAAAAGGAGGCGCGTATGGAAACGACACCGAGGGGCGATGCGCTCACAAGCCGCGCTTTGCGCGAATTTGCAAATTACAAAACTAACATACAGAACAGAAGCAAACTGACGGTCGACGAATATCTTCTCGATCTTCGGATCTTTTTCAAATTCATAATCGCCGCCCGGTCGGATCTTCCGGTCGAGGGCGAGCAGTTCGATTCCATCGCGATAAACGACTGCGGTTTTGAGTTCATGTCGTCCGTGACGGCGGACGAGATCTACGACTATATGAGCTATCTGCGTCAGGACCGCGGCATCAGCCCGAGATCGGCGCAGCGCAAGCTTTCCGCCGTGAAATCGCTGTACAAATTCGCCGTCGCCACGGGCAAGATAAGAGAAAATCCGGCGCGCGACATCGACCATTCGGCGACGAAAAAGAATCTCCCGAAATTCCTGACGCTGAACGAAAGCGAAGACCTGCTCAATTCGGTGAACGAGGAGAAGGACGGCAAAACGAAGCTGCGCGACTATGCGATAATACTGACGTTCCTCAACACGGGTATGCGTCTTTCGGAGCTCGTTTCGATAAACATGGAGGACTTTGACCGCGATATGACCGCCCTTGTCGTCACCGGCAAGCGGAGCAAGCAGCGCACGGTATATATAAACGAAGCGGTAAAGAAGGCGATCCTCGCCTACCGCGACACGCTGACGGATGAACAGCGCGACGTTAAGGACGAGAAAAGCAGGAGCCGCCACCCGGTGTTTTTGTCGAACAGGAACAGCCGCATATCGAACAAGACGGTACAGTGGCTCGTCCACAAGCATCTTGTGAACGCAGGGCTCGGGTACAAGCAGCTGTCCACGCACAAGCTCCGTCACACGGCGGCGACGCTGATGTACCATGAAGGCGGCGTGGACGTCCGCGTGCTTCAGGACATACTCGGACACGAACAGCTGAACACGACGCAGATCTATACGCACGTCGCCTCCTCGGACGTGGAGCAGGCGGTGCGGAAGAACCCTCTCGCCAATTTCAAGCCGGACGGTGAGGAATGATTTCAGCGCCGTATCACACAGCCGTCACATTGGGGTGATATGATAAAAGAAAAAGGAGACACGGATATGGAGAAAATACTCATAGTCGACGATGAGCAGAAGATCCGCGAGATGATAAAAAAATATGCGGAATTCGAGGGCTACCGCACGGACGAGGCGTCCGACGGTATGGAAGCCGTCGAAAAGGCGCGCACGAACAGCTACGATCTCATAATAATGGATATAATGATGCCGGATCTCGACGGTTTTTCCGCCGTCAGGGAGATCCGCAAGACGAAGGACGTGCCGGTCATAATGCTCTCCGCGCGCGGCGAGGAATACGACCGTATACACGGCTTTGAGGTGGGGGCGGACGATTACGTCGTAAAGCCGTTTTCACCGAAGGAGCTTATGATGCGCGCCGCGGCTCAGATCCGCAGGAGCAAGCACACTCAGGGCGGACACAGGACGCTTACCTTCGAGGGGCTGACGGTGGATTTCACCGGCAGACAGGTCACGGTAGACGGGGAGCCCGCGGCGATGACGCCGAAGGAATACGATCTGCTGTTCTATCTCGTCGAGCACCGCGGCATCGCCCTGTCGCGCGAGCGGCTTATTACGGAGGTCTGGGGATACGACTTTTACGGCGACGACCGCACGCTCGATTCCCACATAAAGCTGCTCAGAAAAAGCCTCGGTCCGTACAGTAAATTCGTCGTGACGCTGCGCGGACTCGGATACAGGTTCGACGGACAGGAAGAAAAATGAAGGAAAGAAAAAAACGCGCACTTTCGCTCCGCACGAAGCTGATAGGCATAACGGCGCTGTTCACCGCGCTGATACTCCTCGTCATATGGCTTCTGTTCGTCGTTTTTCTGAACGACTTCTACAAGCAGGCGAAAAAGCGCGAGCTGATGGCGGCGGCGTCCGGGATCGAGGCGCTCGCAGACGGCGACAGCAGTGAGCTTGAGTATCATATAGCGCAGGTATGCCGGAAGACGGACGCAAACGTGCTCGTAAGGCGCGTGTCCGGCTCATACATTGAAAACGTCGGCTTCGTCGATCCGCACGGCATACTCGGCAGCGCGTACACGGTCTCGGCGATAATCGAGAGCACGAGGCGCGACGGCGGCAGGATCACGTACACGTTCGACGGGGATTCCGGAAAACGCGGCGGACAAAACGACAGTCTGCTGTATTCCTCCGTGACGGATACGGACGACGGATACACCGCCGTGATGGTATACGTTCAGCTCACTCCGGTCGACGCGACGAGGACGACGATCATAGGTCTGCTTCTGATCGTTTCCGTCGTCTTCATCATCATAGCCGTGATGACCGGTCACATAATGGCGTCGACGCTCTCCGCTCCGCTCACGTGTCTGAACGAAAACGCCAAGCACATAGGGACGGGCGAGTACGAGCCGCTCACGGTAAACGCCGGCTGCCGGGAGACGGCGGAGCTTGACGAAACGCTGTGCCGCGCTTCAGCGGAGCTTAAGAAGGTAGACGATCTGCGGCGCGAGCTTATCGCAAACGTAAGCCACGATCTGCGCACTCCGCTGACGATGATCTCGGGCTACGGAGAGATGATGCGAGACATCCCCGGCGAAAACAACGCGGAAAACATTCAGATAATCATAGACGAGGCGGATCATCTGAACCGTCTTGTAAACGATATGCTGTCGCTTTCAAAGCTCGAAGCGGGTATGGACCGGCTCGAGCTGACGGAATTCGACATAACCGAAAAGCTCGGCGCGCTCATATCCCGGTATTCGAGCATGAGAGCGGTCGAGGGATACACCATAAGCTTCGAGCACGGCGAAAAAGTAACCGTTTGCGGCGACGAGCTGAAGCTGATGCAGGTGTTCTATAATCTTATAAACAACGCGATAAACTACTCCGGCGAATCGAGGCTCGTGCGGGTCGTGCAGACCGTATCGGACGGCTGCGTGCGCTATGACGTGATAGACGAGGGCGACGGGATACTGCCCGAAAACCTGCCTTATATCTGGGACAGATATTTCAAGGAGAACCGCGCGCACAGACGCGCCGGCGTCGGAACGGGTCTCGGGCTTTCGATAGTCAAGCGCATAATCGACGCGCACGGCGGCGGCTACGGCGTGAACAGCGAGCCGGGCAAAGGCTCGGATTTCTTCATAACGCTGCCGCTCGATCAAGCTAAATAAAAAAAAACCGCGAGGGACACTTGCAACAGAGCTGGTGTCCCTTGCGGTTTGTTTGCGGGCTTGGTGCAAACGGATCGCAGTGAAATCTTAATTCAATTCAGAGGTCGCCGCAAACGGAAAAGTACATAATTGACAAAAAAACCTGGCTGAAGTATGAACCGGCAGGCGACTGTTATTTCCTTGCCGGGGATGACGAGCCGGAGGAACACCGTCCCGGCAGTGCAAAAAGACTGCATACACGGCATTGGTAAGCTGCCGTGTTCAGCAGGCGCTTTCTATTATGCCGCCGCCGATCACCCGGTCATTTTCGTCATAGAACACCGCAGACTGCCCCGGAGCTGCAGCTCTGACAGGATCTGTGAACTCCAGCCTGACGCGACCGCCGTCGAGCCCTTCGATAGCTGCTTCCTGTGCGCGGTGCTGATATCTGATCTTTGCCCTGCATATCAGCTTTTCGCCGTCCCCGAGCGCAGGTATGCTCATAAAATTAACGTCGCCGCAAGTTACCTCTTTGCTGTAAAGCGAAGTTTCGTCGCTCAAGACGACTTCGTTTGTTTCCGTTCGGATCTCCTTGACATACGCGGGGTGACCCAACGCGATCCCAAGTCCCTTTCGCTGACCGACGGTATAATATATAACGCCTTTGTGTTTGCCCAGGACATTTCCGGATTCATCTACAAAACAGCCTTCTTTAACCATGCCGGGTTTTGCAGAGCTTTTAATATAGTCGGCGTAGCCGCCGTCAGCGACAAAGCAGATCTCCTGCGAATCCGGTTTTGCCGCCACGGGCAGACCCGCGTCTGTCGCTATCCGCCTGACTTCCGCTTTTGAAAATCCGCCCAGAGGCATGAGAGTCGCCGCAAGCTGTTCCTGAGTAAGCTTATACAGCATGTACGTCTGATCTTTTTGCGAATATTTTGCCGTCTTTACCGTATATCTGCCGTTTTCAAGCTTTATGACAGACGCGTAATGCCCTGTTGCAATATGATCGGCGCCTAACGCCTTTGCATAATACATGAGCTTTTCCCATTTTACATAACGGTTGCACACCACGCACGGATTAGGGGTCCTGCCGCAGAGGTAATCGTTTTTGAACGGTTCCACAACGTATTCCTGAAAATCGGAAATACAGTTCACCGGAACGTATCTTATGCCGAGCTTATATGCGACAGCGCGCGCGTCGTCGATATCGCAGCAACGCCCTTCGTCGCCGAGTTCGGATCGCCAGGTACGCAATGTGACGCCGATCACTTCATAACCGGCGTTTTTCAGCAAATATGCCGTAACGGCGCTGTCAACGCCGCCGGACATCCCGACAACAACTTTTTCCATTCCGCTCACCTCTGTAAGAGGATTATAACACACTCTTGTTAAAATTTCAACACCGTAAAATAAAAATCCACCCGCCCGGCGGATGGTCAGAGTGAAGACAAAGTCCCGAAAGGGGCTTTGTCTTCATTCTGAAACGGAGACGTTTTACACGTCTTTGTCCGTGATACAAGTTGATACGTACGTGCGGAAATGTTAATCCGCGGATCCCGTTGCTGCTTTGTAACCCATAAAAGGTCTGTTTAACGCCGCAAACATTTCATCTTCGTCATAGAACAGATAAGGATCGGTAAGAATTTCGGACACGGACAGGACCGGAAGATCGGTGCCGGTCTGTTTCAAAAGCTCCCGGACGAATTCTCCGTCACACTGCAATCTGTTGCTGTTCAGATTGCGTATTACGTATTCAAGCGCGCTGTCGGGGATCATAACGGTTACGGCATATCTCTTATCATATTTGTACGGGTCGTTTATATCCGTATCCGTGTAGAGTGCATAAGTCATGACGGGCGATCCGAGATCGTTATACGTCTTCATTAACGCGTCATAATTCGAACCGTCGTCAGCGCACGTACCTATGACACTGCCCCATGATTCTCCGTTATTAAAATACCAGTCTCCCGTTTGTCTGTTCCGCGGTTCGATACTGCCAATGAATTCCATGTTTTCGGGCAGGATAAGATCGCTCAAAAGAAGCTGCTCAGATTTGTCTGTCCGCGCCGCCTCTTCAAGGCTTAACGGCTCTCTTTTGCCGCTGACGATGCTCTGCGAGGCACAGGACGCGAAATCCCGGTTGTATGCCGTGCTATAGATCCTTACGGCGACAACTCTGGAATTCTGTATTACCGGATCGTTTATATCATATTGAAGCGGTTTCGCGTTTCCTGAAAGAGAGTCAATGATATATTCCTTGGGTAATTCAAACGGAGGCATCCCGTTGTCGCATATGGAGTACACGCTGCAGCAGCTGTTATTACAGTAAAACGACGTGGCCATAATGCTTATGGGGGTTTTTATCTCCGGACGGTTGCTGTTGAGCGAAGGGTTGTATGGAGGTATTATCTTTCTGTTTTCGATACTGAGACTTTCCAGCGTCACATGGTCGTATAACGGAGAAACGAGTCTGAAGAAATCTTTGAGAGCCATCCCTTTTTCGCTGCTGACGGCTTTTAGGAGATCATCGAGAGAATCAACGACGTCGCCGTTCCGCACGGCTTCCGTTTCACTGAAAACTGACAAAGGCAGTGCAAAATTTTCTACCCAACCGCTATATATAAACGTTTCACCGTCACACTTGCATTGAAGTTTCGCGTAATAATCAGCATATTCTAAAGGATCGATATCAATTATAAAAGGTTGATCAGTTAATTCATCTGGCCTTCTTATGCTAAATAAAGCTTTTTTTCCTTCCTGAAGCGAAAGATAACTTGACGAGTAAGATAATGAAGTAGTAATATCGGTAGATTCACGGATCATATTGGCGGCGATGAGTCTTATCACTTTTTTGCCGCACTCGCCGAGGACGTTCTTCTCGATCTCAACGTCAAAAGTATATATCGCCCACGTATTGACGATCGGCTCGCAGTACATGTCAAGCGCATCAACGTTGACCGTTATAGTCTTAAGATTCTTTATCTCACCGTAAACCAATATGGCGTTATTATTCTTACAACTCTCAACGTATTGTTCAGGCGTCATCGGTTTGTATGTTAAATTTTTTGGCCAATAACCTTGATAACAATCGGAATTTTTAGTAAGCGCGCCCGGAATATCGTATATATCCTTGAAAGCGGGTTCGGTCTGCTCCGGCTCGGTCGACTCCGCGTCGGTCCCCGCGGAAGGCGGCGCGACGTATTTGCGGCTCGCCAAAAACACACCGCCGGCGACGACGGCGCACAGCGCCGCCGCGGCGACGCCCTTAAGCACGCCTCTTGCTATTTTTCCGCCGACGCCCGTGCTTTTCGGCGCGGCTTCTTCTATAAGATCCGCGTCGACGTTTTTCATGCCGGCGAGGAATTCTTCCGATCTCATGTGATAAAACCTCCTTTTATCAGATACGTCCTCAGGCGTTGTCTTTGCCTGAAAAGCGTTGTTTTGACCCTGCTCTCGCTTACGTGCAGATCCGCGGCGATCTCCGATACGGACTGCATATAGTAATATCTGCGCAAAAATATAATCCGCCGGTCTTTCGGGAGCGTACGCAGAAACGCGCTGACCTGGCGGTACAGCTCCGTCTCTTCGACCGTCTGCTCGACGTCGTCGTCCGACGCCGTACATTCCGCGAGCTCGTCAGTCAGCTCTACCGTGACGCCGGTTCGTTTTGCGGCGTTGTTTTCTCTGCATCTGTCAAGAGCAAGGTTTCTGGTGATGCGTGACAGAAACGCGAAAAAGAAGTCGTGCGGTTCGTTCGGCGGTATGAGCCGCCACGCCTGATGATACGTGTCGTTAACGATCTCCTCGACGTCGCGAGCGTCGTCGAGAACGTTTCCGGCTATCGCAGCAAGCCTTTTGCCGTATTTCTTTTCCGTCTCCGAGACGGCTTTTTCATCACGGGAAAGATACAGCGCGATTATTTTTGCGTCGTCCACGCAGTCACCCCCTCTCTTGTTTTTGAAGGCCTTCACTTATATAAGCGTAAAACGCGGTGCGCGCGTTACGCTTTTTTGAAAAATTCATTTGAAAATACCGGTCGAAGTAAGAAACCGAATTCTTATTCGACCGGTATTCCGATGCCCGAACGGTTTAGTGTGCGCGGCGGCGGTCAATTGCTCTGCTTCTCCGCCGATCTGTTCGGGATCATGAGATACGCCGGGTCCGTGATCAGCGCAACGCCGTCCGCGGCGAGCTTCGATTCATTCAGCGCGACCGTACTTATGCGTTTGCTTGACGATAATCTGTTCGTCTTTACGGTAAGATAACCCTCGTGCGCCATTTTGTTCGCCTTTTCCTTGACCGTTTCCCGGTCTACGCCGTAATGATCCGAAACGGCTGCGACCACGGCTGAGAACGACGGATCCGGGAACCTTTTGCCCGTGGTATCCGCTTCCTTCAGCTTTTTTGCGATCATCGAGTAATACGTGACGTCAATATCCCGCTCCGAAGGCGTTTCGTAAGCTTTGGTACATACGCTTTTGAGCATACCGGACAGCCCGTCCTTCACGGAGTACACGTAAACCTTTTTACGGCAGCTCTGCGTAAGGAAACGGACGACGGAGCTGAAATGTCCGTCACCGGTAAAAATAATGAAAACGTCAACGTCCGGAGAAGAAAAAGCTTTCTGATAAATGTTGTCAAGCATTATAAAATCCGTGAAATCCTTCTTATAATGCGGACTCGTGTTCTGCGTTTCGATTATAAGATTGCTCACCTCGCGTATACGCGGTATCTCCGCGCGCATACCGGGATTCGAAAAATCCGCAAAGAACAGCATTTCCCTGATATCATACTTCTCCGCCAGCATATCGCGCCATTCTCTCACCCGCGGGCGCAGAGAATATCTTTTGTACATCGATACGTACCAGTGCTCAAAGTCAACGAAAACGTAAGCCTTCGGTTTTGACCCGTCTTTTTTGAGAAATGAAAACAGTCCTATTCCTGCCACCTCCTTTCCGCATATCATTATACTATACCGCAAAAGCAAAGTCAAGTGCGGCGGTGTAAAAACCTTTTATACACCCGCGGCTTTTGCGGAAAACCTGCCTCTGCCCGGTGAAATATTTTGCCTGACGGAAAACGTGATATTCTATTCGCCTTTTAACTGCGCGAAGCGCAATATCACTCGTTTGTTGCTTCTCCTTTTTCACTATTCACTATTACCTCTTACTTCCCGAAAATCCTGCGCGGGAAGGAACGAAGGGGAAAGGTTTAGTGAATAGTGAATAGTGAAGAGTGAATAGTGAATAAGGAAAAGGAACGAAGGGGAAAGGTTTAGTGAAGAGTGAAGAGTGAATAGTGAATAGTGAATAAGGAAAAATCCTGCTTGCGCAGGATTTTTGGCGTCCCCGAGCGGATTCGAACCGCTGACCTTCCGCTTAGGAGGCGGACGCTCTATCCTGCTGAGCTACGGAGACTTATTACCCGTAGATTATATCACAAATCCGCGGGAATTGCAAGAGTTTTTTTGAAATTAAAAGATTTATTTGTCAGACAAGCCGTACACCTTCATGGCGACGCCGGAATCGCTTATCCTTATCGTGTCCGGGAGACGTATCAGCTTATACGTGACGTAAGCGTCGCCCGCGGCGCCGGATAAGTTCGTTATCTGTACGAAGAAGAACGTCCAGAACCACTGAGAAGGGACGCACGCGCACACGACCGCAAGCACGATTCCCCACAGAACGACCGGCGCAAGCGTTATGACAATATACGAGGCTTTGTCGTAATACTCCGAGCTTCCGGTGTACGCGTATTTACCGGTCAAGCCATATTTCACGGTCTTCGATCCGTAATACCTCATCGCCGCGCCGTGTGTCAGTTCGTGCAGGACGATATATACGACGACGCAGATCACCATAACGCCGAGTCTGAGCAGTACGGAAAACATCTCGCCTTCGAGCGCCGTCGCCATCGGTATTATGAAGTTTCCGATCACCGCCAGTATGACCGCGGCGGCGATCGCCGCTCCGTTCACGGCGAGAGCCGTTTTTACGTTGTTCTGAAGATCTATCAAGCAGAGGAGCCCGTATCCCTCGGGCAGATCCGGCAGGCAGGCGTGTTTTTTTCTGTCGAATATCATTTGAGTCCACGCATCCAGCGTATCGACATCGGGATCCATTCAGCCGCCGCTTCGTTTATCATGTCGGGGATATTTACGCTCGTCTCCTCCTCGGCGATCGACAGACCGTGAGGTCCGTGCGGCCAGATATGAAGCTCGAACCGCGCTCCGATCGCTGACAGCTTTTCCGCGAATCTCACGGAGTTGATAACGGGGACGAGACCGTCGTCAGACGTCGCCCAGATGAAGGCGGGCGCCGTTTTTTCGCTTACGTGCAGCTCCACGGAATACCGTCTGAAATCCTCCTCGTCCGGATCATCCTTGCCGATTATGTTGAGAAAGCTCGGTCTGTGAGAGCCTTCGACCGCGGAAAGCACCGCGTACGACAGGACCGTGCCGTCCGGGCGGTTTATGCCGCGCGGAAAATCAGGTCCGAGCTTTTCAAGCAGCCACGGCTCGTCCCAGAACGTGCCGAGAGAGCCGCAGAGGTGACCGCCCGCGGAAAAACCGACGGCGAAAACTCTATTTATATTGAATTCTTTTTTGCGCTCACGTATGTATTTCATGGCGAATGACGCCTCGACGAGCGGCTTGAACCCGCCGGCGAGCGGTCCGCAGGAATAACGGAGGCAGAACACGTTCATGCCCGCCGCGAGGTATTTTTTAACGACCGGCTCCGCTTCCCTGTCCGAGCACATGGCGTATCCGCCGCCCGGGAGCACGAGCATCGCGTCGCGCACGTAGGAGCTCATTTCGGGAGATTCGTCGCAGATGTAGCACGTAAGTCTTCCGTTCTCGCAGATCTTCTCATCAAAAACTCTCATAGTTATATCCTTCCCGGGACCGTCAGGTCCTCAATAGATTCTATCACCATATCCGGCATTTTGTCCTCCGGCAGACCGTCGAGGTCCTCCCGTTTAGTCTCGCCCGAAAGGACGAGCACGGACGTCATACCGGAATTTTTGCCGAGCGCTATATCCGTGTAAAGCCTGTCGCCGAACACGCACGCATCCTTTGCCCCGACTCCGGTATAAGACAGTATCATTTCCGCCGTGTCGGCGTAGGGCTTGCCGAAATATCTCGGCGCAACGCCGGTCGACGCCGTGATCGCCGCGGCTATCGCTCCGCTGTCCGGGATGAAGCCCGTTTCCGTCGGGCAGTTGAAGTCCGGATGCGTGCAGAGATATTCCGCGCCGTTCCGTATCAGCGTACACGCTCTTTCAAGCCCGGCGTACGTAAGCTCGGTGTCGAAGCTCGACACGACGATATCCGCGTCGTCCGACAGAGTTATCCCGGCTTCGGTAAAGCTGTTTTTCAGCGATCCGGTCCCGAGCAGGAACACGGTCTTCCCCGGTCTCTGCGTCAGAAGGAAACGTATCGTCACGTCGCCGGACGTCATTATCTCGTCCTCCCGCGGCTCGAAGCCCATACGCGTGAGCCTTTCAAAATAAACGTCCTTGTTTCTGCTCGCGTTGTTGGTGAAGAACAGAACGCGCCTGCCGTCGGCTCTCAGCCGCTTTATGTATTCGACGGCGAACGGAAACACGCGTCCCCCGAGATATATCGTGCCGTCCATGTCGAAAACGTATAATTTCTTATCGGGCTTAATCATGCTGCATATCCGCGAGAAGCGCGGCGCCTATGACCGTCGCGTACTCGGAATCCTTCGGTATTATGTAATTTTCGCTGAATATCTCCCGCAGTTCCTCGAATTTCGGGAAGCACTGCGGTATTTTCGTGAGGTTTCCGGTGAGGACTATATCGGTCGTTCCGCAGGATCTCGCCGCGAAGCGCGCGATCATCGCCGACGTCTCGAATACCATGTTCAACAGCCCCGCGGCGAGGTCCGCGCGGGTGGCGAGGTCGTCCACCTTGCCGAAGTTGGCGGCGGTGAGGTTCGCAGGAAGTCCGAAGTCCTTGTCCGTCATTTCCTTTATCTGCAGGTCAACGCGTCCCACGTCGCCCGCGGCGGCGAGCTCCACTATCGAATCTATGCTGCTGACGCCGGACAGAAGCTTTTTTGACAGTCCCATCACGGTGCCGCCTCCGACGCCGGTGCCGCCGAGATATTCAAACGAATACTTCCCGTCAGTGTAATCGCCGTACGTGATCGAAGTGCCGGTCCCCATGCTCACTATGACGGCGCGCGAAAGGCCGGACAGGTAAAGTCCGCCGAGCCCCACGCATTCGAATTCCTTAACGTGTTCGCACGAAAGCCCGTATATCGGCTTTTTTATCTGCGTCGATCCGACGCCGGTTATCATTACCCTTTCTATATCTCCGATATCGAGTCCGTTCTCGCTCGTGAACTTGCCGAAAGCGCCGTAAACGCTTGTGACCGGGTCCGTCGCGCGGACGAGCATCGGCTTTATAAGATTTTTGTCTTTATCGAAGCCCACGATCTTCGTGGTGCTTCCGCCTATATCTATACCTACGATAACGCTCATATATTACCTCTGTGATCTTATTCGTCTCAGTTTATCATATAATTCGGAAAAAGTCAAGCGAAATATGAAAACGGGCTGAGAAGACCGGGTCTTCTCAGCGCCGTTGTCATCAGAAAAACACTTTAAGAGTCTTTACGGTCTCTTCTTCCGCCGGTTTTTCTTCTTTTTTCTCCGATCTCTTTTCAAGGAATCCGGGAGCGACCTTCGGGAACAGCGCGCAAAGCAGGACGTCCTCGTCCGTCTTTGCGATTCCGGAAAACTCTTCTCTGATCTTTTCGACCTCGGGCTCTATCAGATCCGCGGGGCGGCAGGTTATGGGCTCCTCGTCGCCGATCGCGGCCCTGCGCACCTCCTCGTTCACCTTGCCGGGAAGTCTGCCGTACTCGCCCTTGAGCAAGCCCTTCGATTCCTTCGTGAACGTCTTGTAGCGTTCGCCCATCAGTACGTTCATGACCGCCTGCGTTCCGACGATCTGCGACGTCGGCGTGACGAGCGGCGGGTATCCGAAATCCTCGCGTACGCGCGGGATCTCGTTCAGCACGTCGTAGTATTTGTCCTCCGCCTTAGCCTGCTTCAGCTGTGATATGAGGTTCGACAGCATTCCGCCGGGGACCTGATACAGAAGCGTGTTCGTGTCCACGCGGAGCACCTTCGGATCGAGTATGCCCTCGTTTTTCAGTCTGTCCGCGACGCCCCTGAAATGAGCGGCGGCTTCTGACATGAGATTGAGGTCGAGACCCGTGTCGCGCGGGGTGCCTTTGAGCGCCGCCACGAGGGATTCGGTGGCGGGCTGGCTCGTGCCGTTGGCAAACGGGGACAGCGCCGTGTCCACTATGTCGACTCCCGCCTGTACGGCGAGCAGGTTCGTCATATCGCCGGTGCCGGTCGTATTATGCGTATGAAGATGTATCGGCACCGAAACGCGCTCCTTTATCGCCCTGATAAGTGAAAACGCCTCGTACGGGAGGAGCAGGTTCGCCATATCCTTGATGCATACGGTATCCGCGCCCATCTCCTCGAGCTTCATCGCAAGCTCAACGAAATACTGTTCGTTGTGTACCGGGCTTATCGTATAGCTTATCGCCGCCTCGGCTTTGCCGCCGTAGTATTTCGTGTACTTCATCGCACATTCGATATTTCTCGTATCGTTCAGCGCGTCGAAAATCCTGATTATATCTATGCCGTTCTCTATGGATTTCTTGATGAACAGCTCCACCACGTCGTCAGCGTAGTGACGGTAGCCGAGCAGGTTCTGACCGCGGAGAAGCATCTGGAGCTTCGTATTGGGCATAGCCGCGCGAAGCGCGCGGAGCCTTTCCCACGGGTCCTCGTGCAGGAATCTCATGCAGGCGTCGAACGTCGCGCCGCCCCAGCATTCAAGCGAATAATAGCCTATTTTGTCAAGTATCCCGCAGACGGGGAGCATATCCTCGGTGCGCATGCGCGTCGCCGCCTGGGACTGGTGAGCGTCGCGCAGGATCGTATCTGTGATCTTCAGCGGATTTGTCTGTGTTGCCATATTAACCTCAATGAGCGAAAAGCGAGAGCAGGACGCCGGCGGCTATCGCGGAGCCGATGACTCCGGACACGTTAGGTCCCATCGCGTGCATGAGCAGGAAGTTGCCGGGATTCTCCTCCTGACCGACCTTCTGGCTTACGCGCGCCGCCATCGGCACCGCGGAAACGCCCGCCGAGCCGATAAGCGGATTTATCTTGTTTTTGGTGAACAGGTTCATGAACTTTGCGAGAAGCACGCCGCCCGCCGTTCCGAAGCCGAAAGCGATTATACCGATGCCCATGATGAGCAGCGTTTTCAGATTCAGGAAGTTTTCGGCTGTCGCCGTCGCGCCGACGGACATGCCGAGGAAAACGGTCGTTATGTTCATAAGCTCGTTCTGCACGGTTTTGGAAAGTCTTTCGACGACTCCGCATTCACGCATCAGGTTGCCGAACATCAGGCAGCCTATCAGAGGCGCGGCGGAGGGCACGAGCAGGGCGACGAATATGATCATCACTATCGGGAAGATTATTTTCTCCGTCTTCGAAACGGGACGGAGCTGTTTCATCTCGATCATTCTCTCCTTTTTCGTCGTGAGGAGCTTCATTATCGGCGGCTGGATGAACGGCACGAGCGCCATATAGCAGTAAGCGGCTATGGCAATCGGGCCGAGAAGCTCTGGCGCGAGCTTCGTCGCCGTGAATATCGCCGTCGGTCCGTCGGCTCCGCCGATTATGCCGATAGCTCCGGACTGCGCGGCGGTGAAGCCCGCCTTGCCGTCCGTCAGAACGTAAAGTCCGTTCGCCGCGGCGTAAGTGACGAAAATGCCGAGCTGAGCGGCTGCTCCGAGCAGCATGCTGCGCGGGTTCGCGATCATCGGCGAAAAGTCAGTCATCGCGCCGACGCCGATGAATATGAGACACGGATATATGCCGAGCTTTACGCCGATATACAGAAGATCGAGCAGGCCGGCTCCGCCGGACGCGAAAAGCGACCAGTCGATATGGCCGCCGGCAAACGCCTCGGCGTGGTAAAGTCCGGCGCCGGGAAGGTTCGTCAGAAGCATGCCGATCGCTATCGGAACGAGGAGCAGCGGTTCGAATTTGCGTTTTATGCCGAGGTACAGAAGCACCGCGGCGATCGCGAACATTATAAGGCAGCGCCAGTCGTTCTTTATAAGGTAGAACCCGGTCTGCCGGAGAAAATCAAGAAGCGCGTCCATATTACCGACCTATGCTGCAAAGAGCCGTTCCCGCTTCAACGGCGGTCCCGGGCGTGACGGAGACGGACGTTATCCTGCCGTCGCAGGGCGACAGTATCTCGTTTTCCATCTTCATGGCTTCCAGTATCATAAGGACCTGACCTTTTTTCACGGCGTCGCCCGCTTTGACGTTTACCGTCGTAACCGTGCCGGTGAGCGGCGCTTTGACCGCTTCGCCGCCGGCGGACGCCGGCTGTGAAGGCTCCGCGTTTTTCTGCGGTTCCGGCGCTTTTTCGTCATCCGAGACGAGTTCTATCAGCACCTCGTATTCTACTCCGTTTGCTATTACCCTGTACTTTTTCATTTTGTGACCCTCTTTATTGATACTATTCTGATACCGGATACGTCAACTCCGATCTCTTCCGCTATCGCCGTTCCTATCACGGCGGCGAGCGTCCCGTCCGGTTTTTCCTCCGCGGACTCCTCACGGGTCTGCGCGGGCGCCGCGGCTTTGCCGCCGAGCACACCGAACAGAGCCATCAGCTTACATATGAAAATAATGATTATCAGTCCGGCAAAGACCACGCCGATGCCCATAAGCACCACCTTGATGATGCCCGGGTCGCCTGCCGCGGAGGTCAGCGCGCCGGTGATTTCCGCTGTCGTTTCCTGCATAAGTGACTCCTATCGTCAAAAATCGCTTTATTCTACCACTTCTATATTAAGATTTCCATACCCGTATTTTTGCCGTTTTTTCTCAAATTTTTGAAGAAGCGGCGCATAAGGTCCGCGCACTCCTCTTCCATTATACCGCCGTATATATCGGGCATATGATTGAAAGCATAGCCGCGCAGATCGGCGACGCCTCCGAATCCGCCGAAGCGGATGTCGTGCGCGCCGTAATACACGCGGCGTATCCTGCTGTTCACGCAGGCTCCGGCGCACATGACGCACGGTTCGAGCGTGACGAAGAGATCGCCTTTGTGGAGCCGCCAGCCGCCGAGCGCGCGGCACGCCGCGTCTATCGCGGAAAGCTCCGCGTGGTAAAGCGCGTTCTTTCCGGTTTCCCGTCTGTTGTGTGCGCGCGACACTATTTCGCCGTCCCAGACGATCACGGCGCCTACCGGCACCTCACCGAGCTCAAACGCCGTCAGGGCTTCCTTGTAAGCCTCGCTCATAAAGGCGTCGAGCTGTTCACGAGTATATTCCGTCACGGCATCATCTGCTCCGCGAACCGGTTGAGCAGTTCGTTTATGCGCGGCCCGAATATAAGCATGAACGTGACGGAAAGCGTCAGAAGCACGGTAAGAGCGGCGTAAACGTACATCAGAGGGCTGATCTTACGGAACAGTCCGTCGCGCAGATCAACCTTCAAGGGCTCGTCGTTTACGGTGCAGAGAGCCGTGTATTCGCGCTTATCCTCGGTATCCCTGTCGCGGCGGATGAGAAATACCGCGGCGACGGATCCGGCGGCGAATATGACAGCCGAAACGCACGTTTCGATAATAAGCGCCGTTTTGTCCGAAACGTATCCCGGCAGAGCCGTGAATATTACGGAAATAAGATTGTTTGCAAAATGCACCGCCATGGATACGCGAAGCGTGCCGCATCTGACGACGGACCACGCGAGCGTCACGCCGACGATAAACGCGAACGGAAGCTGTACCGGGGTGCAGTGCATCAGTCCGAAAAGCACGCCCGAGCAAACTATCGCGAAGCTCTTGCCGTACGGCAGAAGCTCGCCCAGGACTATGCCGCGCGTCACAAGCTCCTCGAATACCGCGGCGAATACCGCGATATATACCACACGCAGGACCGTCGTTTTGACGTCCGTCTGATTCGACGGCTGCAGCGCGCTCAGATCCGCGCCGGTACTGCTGAGCAGCAGGGCGACGAGCTGACCGACGAGCTGTGCGAAGTAAACGACTCCCATTGCGGCAAATCCGACGGCGACGGTGCCCCGTCTGCCGCGTTTGAAACTGAAATAGCCCTTGAGTCCGCGCCCGTTGACGATCCCGAAAAGGAATACCGGCATCGCCATATAAGACAGATACAGTACCGCCTGTATCAGCTCGGACGTGAACGGATCGACCGCGCCGGGCATAAGATACGGCAGAAACAGCACGCCGGCGTACTGGCTTATACCCGTCACCATCAGCATGAGGACGGCTACTCTGTTCTGCGCTTTTTTGAACGATACGACGTTCAGATCCGCCCCGTTTACGGCGGGGCTGCCGAAACCAAAATTATTCATGCTATCATACTACTCCAAATCATATGAACAAGTCAACCAACGCGGCAACTTTTTGTGTTAAATCGTCCCGTTTTGTGCATTGTGTTCAAATTTTATGTAATTTTTTGTATATTTCGACATTGTCCGCTGTTTTTTTGTTTACAAATTCGACGTTGTAATGTCTGTTTACAAAATGTATAATATAAATACGGGTCATGATCCGTACCCGCGTCCTTTTGCGCGGGAAATTTCTTTCAGGTAGTTTGTTTTATGGCATCAAAGCATAAAAACAGAATATTCATCACGGTACTGACCGGTTTGCTTTGTCTGTCCGCCGTACTGCTGATCGCTTCGGTCTGCTCCGTCAGGGTGGGACTGCGGCTTTTCGTTGACGGCAGGCAGATCGGCGTGGTCGAAAGCGCCGCCGACGTCGACGCCATACGCCGTCGGGTCATAACCGATATTTCGGACGCGGCGTACGGAGAGAATTTCGGCAACTGCACGGTAACGTACGGCTTTGTCGAAGGATCGGACGCGGCGAAGACCCTGACCGAGGACGAGATTTACAAAGCTCTGTTCATCGCATCGCTCAAAAATTACAGGTACGCGTACGGCGTGTACGTGAACGGCTCCTTCATTGCCGCGAATACAGAGCCCTCCGCGATAGCCGACGCGATAACGTCGTGCAGATCCGCGGCTCAGGGCGGCACGGACGCCGAGGTCGAGCTTGTTGGCGCGTTTGACATAAAAGAGCTTTATTATCCCACGGCGACGCTGAAAACTCCCGGCGAGATAAGCAGATCCCTGCTTTCGCTTTCGGATCAGCTGTACCGCACCGTTCCGCACGAGCAGCCCGGATACGTCAGCGTCAATATAGACGCGCACGTGGATGAAAACCATCTTCTTAGCCCCGAGGGCGGCGAGATCATAGCGACGAACAAGAACGAGGACGGCGGTATGACCGTGAGCATCAAGGTCACGGAATCCATCCCGTTCACCACGGAATACAGACGCAACGAGGATCTTTTCATAGGCACGTATCAGAAGGTGCAGGACGGAGCCGACGGAGTAAAAGAGGTCACGTACAACATAATTTACGAAGACGGTATACCGGTATCGAGAGAAAAGGTCTGCGAGCAGACGGTCCTCGAGCCTTTGCCGAAGGTCATAGACGAGGGCACCAAGACAAAGCCCTCCACGAGTACGAAGACGAATTACGAATGGCCGATCAAGCGCAGCTACACTCTGACCGACACGTTCGGCGGAAGGACGGTCTTCGGAAGATACAGCTTCCACTACGCGATAGATATCGCCGTACCGGGCGGAACGCCGATCTACGCGTCGAACGGCGGCGTTGTAACGAAAGCCGAATGGAGCGGTTCATTCGGATATTACGTCGTCATACTCCACGACAACGGACAGGAAACGCTTTACGCCCATATGAGGACGGAGCCGATCGTATCCGTCGGAGAACGCGTATACCAGGGTCAGCAGATCGGTGAGGTCGGTATGACCGGCTACGCCACGGGTTACCATCTGCATTTTGAAATACATATAGACGGCGAAAGAGTCGACCCGCTCAAATACCTGCCGTGATCCGAACGAATCAAACCCCCGAAACGGACGGGCGTAAGCCCCGATCCGGTCCGGGGGTGTTTTGTTTTGTTGTGTACCGCTCTGCCGTCATTCTGACGCCGGTCCGCTTACCGTGCCGTCCGACTCGCTTATCAGCTTATCGTAGATCTGCCTTGCGGCGGCTACTTTTTTTACGTACGCCGCGGTCTCGGGATACGGGATGCTTATCAGGTGTCCGTCCCTGCCGTACTGCTCGTCGGCAAGCCACGTTCTGACGGTACCGTGTCCGGCGTTATATGCGGCGTATACCGTTTCCCACACGCCGAACTGACTGTAAAGATACGATAAGTATCTCGTGCCTATCCTTATATTAGTCTCCGGGTCGTCTATGCTCTGCTTTTCCGGGTCTATCCCCTCTTTTTCACAGAGCCATTCGTACGTTCCGGGCATGAGCTGCATCAGTCCGCGCGCGTTTTTATACGACGTTGCGTCGTATTTGAAATTGCTTTCGACCTTGATCACGGCGTAGATCACCGATTCCGGCACGCCGTACATCTCGGCGTACTTTTCAACGTATTCCGAATATCCGCGCGGATAGTTTCTGCTCTGCACGGCATAGTAAAGGTTCTGTACGGCGTATCCGCCGGCTATCGCCAGAGCGACGAGTATTATCACGACCACGCTTCTTTTTATGGCTTTTTTCATTTCGTATATCTGTCCGTTATCATCCTCAGTTTTTCCGTCATGCCGGACGGGTCGCCCGTATTGTCGATCACCTCGTCACAGTATACGCGGAAAAAGTCCTCGTTATGCTGATTTTCAAGTCTTGCGCGGATCCTTTCCGTGTCGCCTCCGTCCCGCGAAACGAGCCGCGCGAGCCTCTTATCGAGCGGAGCGCATATCCCGATCACCGCGGTGCATTCGCTGTCGTATCCGGACTCGAAAAGCTGCGGCGCGTCCACCGCGGCGAAGCGGGCGCCGCCCGCCTCGGCTTCCTTTATCATTTCGCGCACGCGGTCAAGCACGGCGCCGTGGGTCGCCCCGTTGAGCGCCGCAAGCTTTTCTTTATCGGAAAACACGATCCCGGAAAGGATCCTTCTGTCTATTGTCCCGTCCGAATACGCCTCCGGGAACAGCGCGGCGAGCCGCAGCGTCAGCGGAGAATCCTTATACAGAAGCCCGTGATAGATCTCATCGCAGTCGCAGACGAAGGCTCCGAGGCTTTGCAGGATCTTTGACGCCGTGCTTTTTCCGGCGCCGCTCTGCCCCGTCAGCCCTATCACCGGTATGGTTATGCCGACGCGTATGATGTTATATCCCGCCGCTTTTATGAGTCTGTTGTAAACGGCGAGTCCCAGACCGACGCGCGACGGTATCACGCTGTACACGCGGGGCGCGTCTTTTTTATCGAAGCCGCGGAGCAGATTGAAAAGCTCTCTCGCCTGCCCCTGCGGATCGTCAGGCAGGTAAGCAACGTTTTTGCCGGAGATCTCCTCCCTGTCCGATTCCGTGCAGATAATCCCCGTCATGGGATCCTCTTCAAGTCTCGCCTTCATGTACGCGGCGACGTCGGCGTGCGGACCTTTAAGCAGGTAAAGCGGCGCCTTCGGCGCGTAATGGCGGTATTTCATGCCGGGAGCGATCGGACGCAGATCCGCAGACGGCTTTTTCAGCAGCGTTTCGTCGCGGCTGACGCTTAAAAGCCCGCCGAGCATCTCCTCCGTCACGGCGCCCGGGCGCAGGATCACCGCTTTGTCTCCGTCAAGCTTTATTATCGTCGATTCGACGCCTATATCGCAGCGTCCGCCGTAGATTATCGCGTCTATCCTGCCGTCCATATCGGCGGCGACGTCCTCCGGACACGTGGGCGACGGTGATCCGGACAGATTCGCCGACGGCGCGGCTATCGCAACGCCGCACGCCTCGATGAATGCGCGCGCGACCGGATGCGACGGTATGCGGACGGCGACGGTATCGAGCCCGCCCGTAACCTCGTACGGAACGACGTCCTTCTTTTTAAGTATCATCGTTATGGGACCGGGGCAGAACGCCTCCGCTATACGGTAGTAGAGCGGCGTGGTGTACGCGTATTTTTCGGCGTCCGACGGCTTTGTGACGTGGATAATGAGCGGATTGTCGGACGGTCTGCCCTTCGCCGAGTATATTTTTCCGGCGGACGCGGAATCCGTAGCCGAGCCGCCGAGCCCGTAGACGGTCTCCGTCGGGAACGCGACGAGCCCGCCTTTTTTTATTATTTTCGCGGCGCGTTCGATATCGCGCGCGGAATCGGTAAGATGAAGCGTTTTCACCGTCATTCCTCCTCAGCCGAAAGCTTCGCCGCCGTATCGGCGGTGATGAGCGCGTCTATCATCGCGTTCATGTCGCCGTTGAGAAAAGCGTCGAGCGAATACAGCGTCATACCTATGCGGTGATCGGTAACGCGGTTCTGCGGATAGTTGTACGTGCGTATCCGTTCGGATCTGTCGCCCGTGCCGACCTGGCTTTTGCGTTCCGTCGCTATCTTGTCGTGCTGTTCCTGACGTTTCATATCGTAAAGCTTCGCTTTGAGCAGCTTCAGCGCCTTGTCCTTGTTCTTGAACTGGCTGCGCTCGTCCTGACATTCGATGACTATGCCGGACGGCTTGTGATAAAGCCTTATCGCGGATTCCGTTTTATTTATGTGCTGACCGCCTGCCCCGCTCGACTTGCACGTCTCGAATTTGATGTCCGCGGGGTTTATCTCGACTTCGACGTCGTCGACCTCCGGCAGGACGGCGACGGTAACCGTCGACGTGTGGATCCTGCCCTGAGCCTCTGTCTCGGGCACGCGCTGCACCCTGTGCACACCGGATTCGAATTTGAGCCTTGAATATGCTCCCTCACCAGATACGGTGAAGGACACCTCCTTGAAGCCGCCGAGCTCCGTTTCATTGCAGTAGACGAGCTCGGTCTTCCATTTCATGCTCTCCGCATACATGCAGTACATACGGTACAGCACGTACGAGAACAGAGCCGCCTCGTCTCCGCCGGCGCCGCCGCGGATCTCTATGACGACGTTCTTGTCGTCGTTCGGGTCCTTCGGCAGAAGGAGCACTTTAAGCTCCCCCTCGCACCGCTTCAAAGCCTCCTCGGACTCGGACAGCTCGGATCTTGCAAGCTCGTACAGCTCCTGATCGCCTGAGTTTATAAGCTCCTGCGCCTCGTCGCGCGCGGTTTTGTACCTCTTGTATTCCGAATATTTTTCGGCGACAGGCAAAAGGCCCTTTCTCTCCTTCATCAGCTCCTTATACTTATTCGTATCGGAGATGACGTCCGGATCCATCAAAGACGCCTCGATTTTATTGAATTTTTCGACTATCGCTTCAAGCTTTTCCGTCATTGTTATCCTCTGTGATCTGTTTTACGTACTTTTCGAATTTTTCGCGCGGGACGGTAACGTCGCGTCCGCAGCCCGCGCATACGGCGCGAACGTCGGAGCCCGAGCGCATTATAATGAAGCGCGACGATCCGCACGGATGCTTTTTTTTCATGATTACGGCGTCTCCCGGACTCAGCTTCAAAGGTATCATATTCCCCTCCCGCGTCGGTTTTACGGCTATATTCTACCACAATAGTGTGAAGGAATCAACACCCTCTAATATTTTTAATAAAAAATCCAACAATTTTTATTGATATAAGCCGCCGTTCGGGGTATAATTAGAATCAAGCATTCTATAATATAAAGGAAAATTTGAGAAATGGCTGAGAACTGCACTCACGATTGCTCCACGTGCAAAGCCGACTGCGCATCCCGCGCGCCGGAAAAAGAGCAATGCAACGCTTATTCAAACGTTAAAAAAGTAATAGGTATAGCGTCCGGCAAGGGCGGCGTTGGAAAATCCCTCGTCACCTCGCTCCTCGCCGCTGAAACGGCAAAGCGCGGACGCCGCACCGCCATACTCGACGCGGACGTCACCGGTCCTTCGATACCGAAGGCGTTCGGTCTTCACGGCCTTTGCGACGGAGACGAACACGGTATACTTCCGCACGTCAGCAGATCCGGCGTCAAGGTCGTATCCGTCAACCTGCTTCTGCGTGACGAAAAGTCCCCCGTCGTCTGGCGCGGACCCGTCATAGCCGGCACCGTAAAGCAATTTTGGACAGACGTCGTCTGGGGCGACGTTGACTACATGTACGTCGATATGCCTCCCGGAACGGGCGACGTGCCGCTGACCGTATTCCAGTCCATCCCCGTCGACGGTATAATCATAGTCGCAAGCCCGCAGGATCTCGTTTCGCTGATAGTGTCCAAAGCCGTGAACATGGCGCGCATGATGAACGTGCCGATAATCGGCATGATAGAGAATTTCAGCTACTTCGAGTGTCCGGACTGCGGCAAAAAGCATTACATTTTCGGGCGCGGCGGCGTTGACGCGGCGGCGCTTGAATACGGAATACCGGTGCTCGGAAGGCTCCCGTTCGACCCCGTCGCCGCGGAGCTTTGCGACGAGGGCAAAATCGAGGATTACGACTGCACGGCGATACGCCCGGCGGTCGACCTTATCGAGCGGTTATGAAAAAGACCCTGTTCTGTCTGCTGCTGGCGGCGCTCATCGCCGTGATCTCGTCCTGCGGGATAATCGTGATAAACCGCAAAAGCGGAACAGACACTACGTCTCCTTTCACCGACCCGGAGACGACGCGGGCGGAAACGTCGCCGCGTGAGGAGATACCGGTAGACACGCGCACGTCGGACAGCGTCAAAAAAGACGCCGAAGACGCGCTCGCCGGACTTGACGTCGTCGATATGGGCGGCGCGAGGATACTTCTCTGCGGTACGGACCTGACGTTTGCCGAAGGCGACGGTGAACAGACCGTTCTTTCGTCCGACCGCGCGTCCCGCGTAGCGGTACTTGAAAAGAAATTCAACGCCGAAATATCCCTGATCGGTTTTTCGGAGGATGAGCTGTTATCAAAGCTGAAGGACGCCGACAAGAACGGCGAATACTTCGCCGACGTTATCGCCGTTCCGGCGAGACTCGTCGGTCAGCTCGTGTCCGACGGTCTTGTCAAAAGTCTGCGTACGCTGCCCGAAACAAAGCTTTCGGCTCCGTATTTCAGCGCGGATTCCGTCGCGGCCTTTTCCGCCGGTCACGGTATATACGCCGTTTCGGGCGAGGGCTGCTTCGAGCCGGAGAAGCTTTACTGCGTTTACTTCAACAAAGAGCTGTTTTCACAGCTTGACGGCGACGCGTACAGGCTGGTGAACGGCGGCGGCTTCACACTTGAAGAATACGCCCGGCTCTCCGGGCTGTGCGCGGACGCCGGGATCGGCTTCACGCTGTGCGAGCCGGGGCTCGATCTGAAAAAAGCGCTTTACCTCGGATCCGGACTCGATTTCAGCGAAAACGGCGTTGATATGACGCCGAAGGCTCTGACGTTCGACGAACGGTACGGTTCCGTCGTTTCGCTTCTTTCATCCCTGCCGGACGCCGTACAATCCGACGATCCGCTGTCTTCGTTTTCCTCGGGCGGCGCGCTGTTTTATATCGGCACCGTGGCTGACGCGGAAAAAATCAGCGCCGACGCGGGCGCCTGGGGCATCCTGCCGATGCCGAAGCATAAGGACGCCGCGGGGTACTCTGCTTATCTGTCCGATGAGGCGACCGTTTTATGCGTGCCCGTCTGCAATTCGGACGACAGGCTTTCCGGCGATTTCATCGAGTCGTTCAACGCCTGCTCGACGGGATATTTAAAATACGATCTCGTATATCATTATATGCTCGACGTGCTGAGAGACAACGGCTCGGTAAACGTGCTGTCGTCTTTGCTTGACGCGGGAAACTACGACTTCATTACGTCGTTTGCCTCCGGTTATCCGACGCTGTACAACAATACGGTCGGCGCGTTTTACGAGCTTGTCTCCGGGCAGCTCGACTTCGACGAATACCGTCAGCGCGAGGAGGACGTCCGGGCGTATCTTGAAAAGTGGTTTCCGATAAAGAACAAATAAAAAAGCAGAGCGCGGATGAAAAGCACCCGCGCTCTGAGTTGTCCCGGCAAGACGGAATATCAGACCCTGCCGTCGAGGAACGCGACAGCGCGTTCGATCGAATCCTTTGAATTGCCCCACGGCTCGTCCGTGTAGCGGTAGTCGAATTTCTTGCAGAACCACGAGACGTCTTCACAGAGCGTCTCCATATACGCGTTTTCTATGGCTGAGACCTGATCGTAGAAGCCGCCGTATTCCTTTTTCGGCAGATCACGCTTCGCGTATTCGATGAACCGTCTGTAATGAGGCAGGCAGAAGAAAGGCTGAGCCTCCGTCTTTTTGCGGAACTGCTCGTCGTTCTGCCACAGATAAACGGCGCACTCGAACATCTTGTCTATATGGAATTCTATTTTTCCGCAGACGTAGCACGACTCCTCGAGCTTCTGCAGATCGTCGACGGCGGCGACGCCCTTGCCGCGAACGGCTGATACGATGCCCCTCGACCTGACCTTTTTCTTCACCTCGTCAAGATGCGATTCGAGCATGAGCGCGATGCCGAGGCGGTTTTTCATAAGAAGCATCATGTCGTAGTGCTTGCGGCAGAAGCCCTGCTCGTTCGTCTTTATGCGTATATCCGGCTCCATCATCGAAGCGCCGGTTATGAGATCGAGCTCGTTTTTCTGCAGTATTTCCTGCATCGTGCAGAACGGGCATCCGCAGGAGGCGTTTTCCGCGGACTTTTCAAACGCCGTGTTTACGGGAATCGTATAGATCTGTTCTTTCATACAAAATCATCCTTTTTTCATCTGTGATTTTATGATATCAAAAAAACGGGGAAAAATCAAGTATTATGAGCGATATTTTAAAAATAAAACGCCCCTCACACTTCGATCTTGACAAAATATTCGACTGCGGGCAGTGCTTCCGCTTCGAAAAAGGGGACGACGGCGTCTGGGAGGGCGTGGCGTTCGGCAGACTGCTCCGCGCGGGGCAGGATGAAGGCAGCGTATTTCTCAACTGCACCGGGGACGAATTTGAAAGCGTCTGGAAAAGCTTTCTGTGTCTTGACGAGGATTACGACGCCGTAAACGAGGATATAAGATCGCATTTTCACAGCGACGTCATCGAAAAAGCGATGACGACGGGCGACGGGATAAGGATTCTGCGCCAGCAGCCGTGGGAAACGCTGTGCAGCTTTATAATCTCGCAGAACAACAACATACCGAGGATAAAATCTCTCGTCGGCGCCGTATGCCGTAACTACGGCGAAAAATTCGAATACGGCGGGCGCGAATACTACGCGTTTCCGACGCCGGAGGCGCTTCTTTCTGCCGGAGAGGACGGTTTGAAGGCGCTGAAGACCGGCTTCCGCGCCTCGTATCTCATATCTGCGGCGGAGCACGTGCGCGACGGGATGGATCTTCAGCGGATCAGGGACGAATATACATACGAACAGGGACTCGAGGAGCTGTGCAAGATCCGCGGCGTCGGTCCCAAGGTCGCGTCCTGTACGCTGCTTTTCGCGCTCGGCAAGACCGACGCGTTCCCGATTGACGTCTGGATAAAAAAGACCATAGATAAATACTTCGGCGGCTCGCTCGACGTGTCGTCCCTCGGAAAATACGCGGGCGTAGCACAGCAGTATCTGTTCTATTACGAAAGGAGCCTTCAATGATCATACAACCGAAAAACACCGCCGTCGCGTACAGATGCCCGTACTGCGGCAAGGCGGTCAAAAGCGTCGTAGGCGTCTTCTCGCTGAGCGGCGACATGATAAAGCTGAAATGCCCGTGCTTCCGCTCTGAGCTGAAAATGTCGTACACGTCCGACGGCAGGATCAGATTCAACGTACCGTGTTTTCTCTGCGGCAAGGATCACGAATTCGTGCTTTCAAAGAAAACCGTGCTCGAGCGTCCGATCACGATGCTCGCCTGCCCGATGACAGGGATAGACGTTTTCTTCGCCGGGACGAAGGAGAACGTCGAGGAGCAGCTGAAGCGCGCCGACGCCGAGCTTGAAGAGCTGCTCAAGGAAAACGACGCGACCGACTTTTTCGATCAGGACGAAGATGAAGAGGAATACGACGGTCCGATAACGCCCGATCTTTCGATGCTGCCGGTGATCTCGACGGTCGTCAAGGAGCTTATGGCAGAAGGGCGGATCAAATGCGCCTGCAAGGTCAAGCAGGGCGATTCCCTCTCCACCGCCGACGTGAACAACGTGCTCCTGCTCGGCGGCACGCCGGAAAACAACTGCAACGGAGATATAGAGCTTGTCGTCAGATACGAGTCGTTCGCCATCCGCTGCTGCAGCTGCGGAAAAGAATACCGCATAACCGAGGACAGCTTCGACAGCTTCTGCGAGGCGGAGGAAATAACGCTGCGCTGAAGGCGCGGTCTGCGCGGAATTTCCGTCCGCTATTGACTTGTCGCGCATTTTATGATATTATATAGATACTTATAATAAAGGAACCGGTATTATGATTGGAACAAACAACGTATCGCTGCAGTTCGGAGGAAGGACTTTGTTTTCCGGCGCGGATCTGCAGTTCACCCGCGGCAACTGCTACGGCATAATCGGCGCGAACGGCGCCGGGAAATCGACGTTTCTGAAGATCCTTTCGGGCGAGCTCGAGCCGACGAAGGGCGAGGTCTTCAAGACTCCGACGGAGCGACTTTCCGTTCTCAAGCAGGATCACTACGCGTACAACGACTGCACGGCGCTCCGCACGGTGCTTCTCGGCAACCCGGAGCTTGTCCGCATAGGCGACGAGCGCGACGAGATATATTCAAAGGAAGAGATGACCGAGGAGGACGGCGTGCGCGCCGGCGAGCTTGAGGAGAAATACGCCGAGCTCGGCGGCTACACCTGCGAATCGGACGCGGAAATGCTTCTGAACGATCTCGGCATAACCGACGAATACCACTACATGCCGATGGCGGAGCTTTCCGATTCTCAGAAGGTCAAGGTGCTTCTTGCGCAGGCGCTTTTCGGAAATCCCGATATACTCCTGATGGACGAGCCGACGAACGGTCTCGACCTCGTGACCGTCAACTGGCTCGAGGACTTTCTCGCGGATCTCGACAGCACGGTCATCGTCGTATCGCACGACAGACATTTTTTGAACAACGTATGCACCCACATCGTCGACGTTGACTTCGGCAAGATCACGATGACGGTCGGCAACTACGATTTCTGGTTCGAATACACGCAGATCAGGCAGCGTCAGATGCGCGAGCAGAACAAGAAGAACGAGCAGAAGGCGAAGGAACTGCAGGATTTCATACAGAGATTCTCCGCAAACGCTTCAAAATCCAAGCAGGCGACGTCCCGCAAAAAGCTGCTTGAATCCATCAACCTTTTTGAAATGCCTGTTTCGTCCCGCCGCTTTCCGTTCATCAGCTTCGAGCCGTCGCGCTCCATCGGAAACGACCTGCTCGAGGTAAAGAACCTCAGCAAGAACATAGGCGGCAGACAGGTGCTCGACAACGTGAGCTTCATCCTCCGCCCGCGCGACAAGGTCGCGTTCGTAGGCGACGACCCGATAGCGAGGACGACGCTTTTCAAGATACTTGCGGGCGAAATGGAGCCGGACGAGGGCTCGTACAAGTGGGGCGTCACGACAAAGGTGGCGTATCTGCCGCAGGACAACTCCGAATACTTCGACGGACACGAGGAGAATCTCGTGGACTGGATCCGCGCGTGCTCGACTCTGACGTACGAATCCGACGTGCGCGGCTGGCTCGGCAAGCTGCTTTTCTCGGGCGACGAGGCGCTGAAGCAGGCGAAGGTCCTGTCCGGCGGCGAGAAAGTCCGCTGCATGCTCTGCCGCATGATGCTCTCGGGTGGAAACGTTCTCATAATGGACGAGCCGACGAACCATCTCGACCTCGAGTCGATCACCGCGCTGAACAACGGCATGACGAAATTCCCCGAGTCGATACTCTTCTGCTCGCGTGACCATCAGCTCAACCAGACGGTCGCAAACCGCATAATCGACGTCACGACCGGCAGCTTCTACGACAGACTGACCACATACGACGAATATCTGGAAGAGACGAAATAAAGAAAAGACGGAGATATAAGCATGAGACAACTTACAGTCAAAAGAGACAGGAAATTAACCGCGAGTCTGATGAACGTAAAAATTTACGTTACGGATACAATGGTATGCGATTCCTTAATAAACGGGCAGAGCTGCCGTCTGCTCGGTACGCTCGGAAACGGTGAGGAAAAGACGTTTGAGATAACGGAGGACGCGTGCGGGATATACGCAACGGCGGACGAACTCAGCAAAAACTATTGTGTCGATATGTACAGGCTGCCCGCGTCCGGAGAGCCGGTAAACCTGTCGGGACACAACGTTTTAAGTCCGTTTATGGGCAATCCTTTCAGATTCGACGGAAACGACGGCGAGGAGGCGAAAGCGTTCCGCAAAGAAAGCAAAGAGAAACGTCCGAAGTCGATAATAATCATACCGATAGTCGCCGCCGTCACGGTTATTGCACTCGCCGCGGGCGGCGCGGTCGTGAGAGGCTTGCTGAGCCGCGAGCGTCCGCAGACTTTCACGTACGGTGAAATGAACATGACGCTGACCGATAAATTCAAAGTCGACAACAACGCAACGGAATTCAAACACCTTTATTCTCCGTACGAAAGCATAAGTATTTTAACCGCGGACAGCGGCGAAAACAACCTGCCCGCCGACACGACGGCGGACAAATACGCGGAACTGCTCATAAAAGCGGGCGGCTTCAAGGACGCGGAACTGTCCCACACGGACGGCGGCGTACCGTGTTTTACAATCGAGAGCAAACAGACCGTCAACGGAAAAGAGAAGTCTTTAAGAAGCAGCGTATACATTTTCAAAAACGGAAATAAATTTTACGTAATCGAAATATCACGGCAATCCGGTCAGGCGAAAAACAGAGAGCAAAAACAGCTTGAATGGATTGAATCCGTCGCGTTCAACAAATAGTAAAGCGCGGCGGTCTGCCAAGTATGGGCGACCGGAGGGATTCCCCGTTGCAAACGTGTGAGCAACGGAAAACCCCGAACAACGGTCGCCCTTTTTTGCGCGCCGCCTCAGGTATATCCTGAGGGAGGGGTTTATGGGGTGGACGAGCCTTGCGCCGCCGGGGGCGGATGAAGCAAGGGAGGATCACGCAGCGGTCGAATAAGTCGAGCGTGGGCGCGGCAGCGCCGCGAGACTTCTTCGGGCACCGCAAGCGGAGGGGCTCCCCCAGCGATGAGTCTGCAGGAAACGAACTGTCGCGCCGCCACACCTCGGGTCTTTTCTTCATTAGCGCAGCGTCTTCACTAGCGTCAGCGTCTTCATTAGCCCCCTCGGGGCGACTTCATTAGCGTTTGCGACTTCACTTCCTCCGGGGGACTCTCCGCCCCATATACCGAGAACCACACCTCGCGGTAGAACCACGTTTCTCTCGGGGGACTCCCCACCCCCCTCTTTCGTCCCCCTATCCCCTACCTCCCCCTCGTAAACTCGGGGCTTTTGCCGCGCCCCTCAGGTATATCCTGGGGGAGGGGAAGGAGGGGTTTGGGGAAGGTTGAGGGGTGGGCTTCCCCAAAAGCAATAAAACAGAGGGATGTGAAATCTCGGCGCAGGACCCTCATCCCGACGCCATAATTCTGACTCTGCAGAATACGATTGGTCGAGCCGCTTCACTTCGGGTTTAATTTCTTCATTAGCGTAAGCGTCTTCATTAGCGCAGCGTCTTCACTAGCGTTAGCGACTTCACTAGCGCAAGCGTCTTCACTAGCGCAGCGTCTTCACTAGCGCAGCGTCTTCACTAGCGTTAGCGACTTCACTAGCGCAGCGTCTTCACTAGCGTTAGCGACTTCACTAGCGCAAGCGTCTTCACTAGCGCAGCGTCTTCACTCTCCCCCTCGGGGCGACCGTCGGTCGTCCGTTTTTCTTATATAAAAAGCCCCGTTGAGATCAACGGGGGGGAGGTGGGGGTCGGGGGACTGTTCCGGGGTCCTCACCGCGAACTTGAGAGCGGCCGGGTTCTCGGTATGGGTGGAGGGGAACCGCCAAGAGCGCGGTGCGGGATCAGTCGAGTATGACTATCCTTCCCTCAACATGCGCGTCAAGCCCCTGGTGAGTCGTGAAATACTCTTCGACTATATTGTTTACCGACGTGGCGACAACGCGCGGACGCATGCGGTCCTTGATCGGTCCGAGCGGGACATTGAAGAACTGTTCGAAATTCAAGTAGTGATACGTCTGCATGGCTATGAGCAGCTCGTCGTCAGGAAGGACCGGCTTTCCGTTGAAAGACAGCTCCTCAAGCGTGTGAGTGCTCTTGCGGTAAACTATGCGCACGCCTTTTGAAAACTGATAAAACTCCGTATGGCCCTCCCACGCTTCGTCGCGCATAATATAGAACACCATACGTCTGAATTCCTCACCGGTGACCTTAAGCATCCACAGCTGATCGTCAAACGGCGTGTTTTCTATCATGTCCTGATATTCAACTATGGGGCCCATCGCTTTTTTGCGTATCGCGCCGGAACCCATCATCATTATATCAAAACTCGAGTCCTCCTGCAAAAGATCGGCGTAGAGGTTGCCCATCTCCGTCTCCTGTATGCGCGTTGGGTGAGTCAGTTTGCGCGCGAAGCCGGTGACTATGCGGTGGTATTTGGCGTCGGTCTGGCTCTTGTATTTTTCAAGCAGCTGGTCTATCAGAGGATCCGTAGGCGCGGTTGATTCGTTTATCTTTTTCAGACTCCATTTGAGATCCGTTATTTTATGAAGTTCGTCGTCGTAGACTATGTCGAACCGTCCGATCTGCCCGGAGCCGGTGCCCGCCTGGACTACCGGTATGCCGTTGACGATCTCCGCCTCGTCCATGAACGTGTGCGAATGCCCTCCTATGATCATATCAACACCCCAGTCCGGATCGAGCATTGAGGCGAGTTCCCTGTCCTTTTCAATACCTATATGAGTCAGAAGCACGAGCACGTCCGTGTCCTTCGTACGGTAGTTATCGGCTATGATACCGACCTCTTTCGCCGCCTCGGCGACGTTTATGTGCGATCCTATGACCCTCTCGGTCTTTGTGGAGCTGATTACCTCCTCCGTCAGCAGTCCGATGAACATCACGCGCATTCCGCCGACTTCGAGATTGATATACGGCGTGAACAGTCTGGAATTGTTGAGCGTTATGTAAAGGTCGGAGTTGATAATCGGAAATTTCGCGCATTTTTCAAGGAACAGCAGGTGGGCAAGCCCGTAGTCGACCTCGTGGTTGCCGACGGTCGTAACGTCGGGCCTGAGCATATTCATAAGTTCTATCGTTGACAGACCCATGTATTCCGAGTCTATGACGGAGCCGCGGAACATATCGCCGGCGTTGGCGAAAATGACGTTTTTCTCCTCCGCCCTCACCTTTTTTACGTAGCCCGAAAGGCGCGACAGTCCGCCCTCGAACAGCCCGAACGCACCTCTGTGCGGAAGAAAATCGCCGTGAATGTCGTTGCAGTGCAGTATAATGAGATTCTTTTTCATATATTGCTCCTTACGTTTATTGTTTGCGGTCATCCGTTTTCTCAGTATCGTATATGAGCGGCATTCCGTATTCTTTTTCATAGATCTGACGCCAGATCCTGTAGTTTTCATCCGACAGCGCCTGCACCCGCTTCGAGTAGCTGAGCGTTTTATCCGGTACTATCGGTTCGCTTATATGGATCGTGTATTCCTGAACGAAGAAGCCGTCGTCGTCGACTATGTCGGTATCAGCCATCGTGATGAAGCACGGCACGACGGGAACGTCGTTTCTCGCGGCGAAGGTGAACGCGCCGTTTTTCAGCGGCTTCGGCTTGCGGTAGTTCCACCACATGCTCTGCTCCGGGTAGACGAGGACGTAGTCTCCGCGGGAAAGGATCGTATCCGTCGCCTCCATGAATTTTCTGAGCGTCTTATGATTTGAAGAAAGCGGCAGAGTGTTGCAGTTTTTCATCAGAAAGCCGTAGAAGCCGGGGAACGACGTATAGTTGCCCTCTCTTATGACGCGGTAGAGCTTTTTCTTTTTGAATTTCGCCGCGTCAAACGCCATCTGCATCGCAAAGCTGTCGAACGCGTTGAAATGGTTGCAGGTCAAAACCGCTCCGCCAGCGGGCGACGCGAGGTTTTCAAGCCCTCTTATTTCCTTTATGATGAACTTGCGGTCCGCGATAAGCTTGTTTACGAACCTTCTCGCCGCGGCGAAGGCGGCGACGGATTTCGCGCGATCCAACGGGGATCTGCGCAGATAGTCTATATCGTCCGGTCCGAGCGGTATCGTGGGCGGATCCTCCTCGACGTCCTCGTCGAAGCGGCCGTCACGCTCGTACTCTTTTATCTTTTCGAGTATCGCCACCCTGCCCTGATCCTTTTCCTTGTCGCGGCGCTTTTTGAAGTTGTCGGGACGGGCGGTCTCGTCGACCGCGAGCTGAACGAGGTTTTTCGCGGACTGCGCGTCGCGCTCTTTTTTCTCGTCCGGGTAATTGTCGAGTATCTGTTTTATCTCGTCATATACGCACGTTTTTTCCGCGTACGACCAGAATATATCGCCCATACGGCAGTCGGCGTAGTGCCAGGGCTTGTTCACCATGATATAATGTATCATCTTCGCTTCATCCACCGGGTACGGTATCTCGCCGAATACCTCCGTGTTCCAGCGCTGATCGAGCCAGTATACGTGGTCCTTGCAGATGAGATTGAGATAATCCTCGTCCTGAGTGACGACGAAGGTGTATTCTTTGAGATAATGTACGAATTTGTCAAGGATCATATGCTCGCGGAATTCCACACAGTTTATGAGCAGGAGCCCGGCGTTGAAGAAGTTGTTGCGGTCGATCCCGATGACGCGCTCGACGTATGTGCCGAATTCGTCCACCTGCACCATCGCCTGCTCGTGGCACGCGCCGACGTAGCAGTCGCCTATATCGGTCTCGTAAAGCTCGCTTATATCGCCCTGAACCACGGTGTCGCTGTCTATGTATATCGCTTTATCGTATTCGGGGTACATCTCGGCGATGAATACCCTGTAATACGTCGTTTTCGAATAATAATCGCGTATCGGAAGCTTGTCGGCTATTGAATAAAGGTAATCCGTCACGTCGCGGAAGATGACCGTGAAGTTATCGTCCTGCAAGCCGTAAAGCTTGTTCTGCATCGTCTCCGTTATGCCGGTGTGCAGTACGTATACAACGTAGTCGTAATCACGGCTTGCGTTCTGTTTTATCGAGCAGAGTGAAACTATCGTGAACTTGACGAAGTTGTCGTCGCAGGCGAAAAATATGGGGATGACTTTTCTGTTCATTTGGACCGGACCTCTGTTTCGTATTTCTTTTTCAGATAAATGTACTCGTAAAGCACGTCGTCAAAGCAGTAGTATCTGAAAACCTTGTGCACGCGGCTGACCTGCCATTGCTTTATATTGTCCGTATGCGGATAAGGCAGCCAGAAGAGGCGCTTTGAAAAATGGCGAACGACCGTATGCTTGTGCAGGAATTTCTGATCGTTATACCGCTGCGGAAGCATCTTTTTTACGCTCGTCGAGCGGATGATCGCCGACTGATCGGCGAATACAAGTTTTTTCTTTTTTATCCAGTCTCTCGCTTTGGACAGAAGCCCCGTTTCCTTCATCTTTTTGAGATTGAAAAGCAGGACTCCGGCGTTCACGTAATCCGGACGTATAAGATATTTGCCGTAATGGTCGCGCGCGGCGGCGTATTCGACGCCGTCCACGTCAACGTCGTAAAGAAGATGTATATCGCGGTTGAACATTATATCCGCGTCAAGATACAGAAGCTTGTCCGGCATACCGTCGACAAGATCGGCGAAAAGACGGATGAGAGTGTACGGCGAGCAGTAAGCGCCCTCGTTCGGGCAGCCGGAGAAATGCTCCATATAAAGCTTTGTTACGTCGGTCTTGACGACCCTGTTTTCGGGGTTGTACGACTTGATGACCGAATCGAAGAATCCGATCATCGAATCGGGTATCGGCGTATAAGCGGGTTTCAAATGCGATACGTCCATCGTGTAAACGTAGAACGTATACGGCTCACGGCTGTCCGATCTTTTCAGTATCGACAGGGCGCACGTGAGCATCCCGTCGAAAACGTATCCGTTGCCGCAGAATAAGATGTTGACCATGTCAGTCTTCCTTTTTGATATATCTGATGTATTCGCAGTCCGACAGCTTCGCTCTTTCGCACATGGCGGAGTAGACTCTGTCTCTCAGATCCTTCGTACGCGCTCTCTCCGGCAGGCTTTCGTCCGGGTAAAACGGACCGTCTATATACGTGATCACGCGCGGTTTTTTGAAAATACGGCTCTTTTTGTATGTGTTCGTAAAGCAGAACACCGGTGTGCCGCGTCTGCACGGATAACCGAACGACGTGTCCGGAAAATCGCGTATTTTTGTGTAATAAGGCCAGATGTGGGCCTCGGGATAAACGACGACCGCACCGCCCTCGTCAACGCGCCTGTCAAGCGTCGAAAGGAAATTGCGGTATGCCTTCATATTTCCGGGCAGCGGCAGCGCGCCGAGCGCCGGGGTGAATCTGCCGAGCACGGGTATCGACACGTTATCAGGATGGACGATGAAGTAAACGCGGCGCGGGAACAGGAACACGTTCGGGACAAACGGATCCCCGGTGTTCTGGGTATGATTTCCGTATACGTATACGCCGGCGCCTTTGCACAGCCCGAGCTTTTCTCTGCCGACCGTCTTCTGCCTCAGCACAAGCTTGCTGTAAAGGAACGCCGCCGGGCGGGCTATGACGTTGTAAAGCAGTTTTTCGCCGATCCCGTCTCTTACGTATTCGTAATCCGCGTCGACGCGCCTGCCGTGGAAGTCCGTGCCGGAGAACTCCTCGTTTTCATTCCTGTAGTATATGACTCTGTCTTTCAAATCAAAGCTCCGTTTTACTGTTAATTGCGGAATGCGCCCGTCAGGTTACGTTATTTGTCGGATAAACGCAGAAGCTCCTCCAGTCCCTTGCGGTATTTCTTGATAACGCCTAAGATCTTTGCGAGCTTTTTTTCGCTTACCTCCTCCGTCTCCCCGGGTGCGGGCACGGTGAGCTCCGCCTCTTCGCCGTCTATGACGGTAAGGCGGTATTTCGGTTTGTTGTTCTTGAATATATATACCTCGCCGAGCTTGTCGGCAAGACGCGCCGTCTTCGAGAAGTTCTGGTTCGCTTCCGAAATAGACACTATTTTATCCGTACTTATATTCATACCGGTTGCCCTCACACGTATTTTATGACGGTATTATACATCAATTTTAGGATATTGTCAACCTATTTTCGAAAATTTAATATATTTTTTACCGCGTCATCTCGTTTTCAATACCATTATATCACGTTATTGCTATTTTGTCAAGAGTTGATGATAAACAAATTGCCGCATCCTGAGGACGCGGCTTTCGTTTTATTCTTCTCCGATCATTTTTATGAGCTCCCCGAGCACCGGCTCGAATTTCACGCCGTATCCGTGCTCCGGGTCGCCGTCCGTGTATCTGATACAGGAAACGGTATAATCCGCGGCGATGCGCGCGGCTTCCTCCGGCGTCTTTCCGCGCATATATGCGCCGACGAACGCGGAGGCGTAAACGTCTCCCGTTCCGTGACAGCTGTGCGGCAGTTTTTCGTGTCTGTAATAGGATGAGCCTGAGCGGCTTGCCGTATATACCCCCGTCGTGCCGGCGTCGTACGAGACTCCGGTAAGGATGACGGTGCCGGCTCCGTCGTCAAGCAACCTTTCCGCCACGGCTTTTATATAGTCTTCTCCGTAGCTTTCCCTGTATTCGATGCCCGTAAGGTACGACGCCTCCGTCAGATTCGGCAGTACGACGTCAGCCTTGCGCGTGAGCTTTTTCATCTGCTCAACGTATTCCGTATCGAACGCCGGGTAAAGCTTGCCGTTGTCCGCCATGGCGGGATCGACGATGAACGGAGCGCCCGGACGCAGCAGCGTTTCGGCGATATCCGACACCATGTCTATCTGCTCCGCCGAGCCGAGATATCCCGTGTACAGCGCGTCAAAGCTTATGCCTTCCTTTTTCCAGTGCGCGGCGATCCCCGGTATATCCTCCGTAAGATCGCGCACGGTGAAGCCCGTGAAGCCCGCCGTATGCGTTGAAAGCACCGCCGACGGAAGTATGACCGTTTCGATCCCCGCGGCGGAGATTATCGGAAGCGCCACCGTGAGCGAGCACTGTCCGAAGCACGATATATCCTGTATTGTCAAAACTCTTTTATAAGACATTTTAAAATTCCCCCTTGACATTTTCTTTGATATATTATACAATATTTTTGGTAGGTTAAAATGCTCAGTTTGAAAGAATTTTATATAACCAGATGAGATACAAAACAGACGAAAACTCAAACAAACCGGCGTATATGCAGTTATACGCGCAGATAAGGGACGATATAACGACGGGGACGATAAAATACGGCGACAGACTGCCGTCGAAGCGAACGCTCGCCGCAGAGGCGGGAGTCTCCGTGATAACGGCGGAGCACGCGTACGGGATATTATGTGACGAGGGATACGTTGAATCGCGGCAGCGGAGCGGATATTACGCCGTTTACCGCGACGCAGATTTCATTTCGAATCCCGGCTCTCCCGGGCAGACGCGCCGGGCGGCGCCGTCTCATTCCGGCGCGGTGACGTTCCCGTTTTCCGTAATGGCAAAAACCATGCGGCGCGTGCTTTCGGAATACGGCGACGCGATACTGTACAAATCGCCGTCAAAGGGCGTACTGCGGCTGAGAGAAGCGATATCGTCGTATCTTTCGCGAAGCAACGGCATGAAAGCCGACCCCTCTCAGATCATTGTCGGCGCCGGAGCGGAGTATCTTTACGGGCTTCTGACGCAGCTGCTCGGCACCGGCAGGATATACGCGACGGAGGATCCCTGCTACGACAAGATCCGCCGCGTTTACAAAGCCCACGGCGTCGTGTACGAAAAACTGCCGCTCGGCCCGAACGGCATAGATTCCGCGGCGCTCGCCGCCTCGTCAGCGACCGTGCTCCACATCACGCCGTTCCACAGTTATCCGAGCGGCGTGACGGCTGACGCGTCGAAGCGCCGGGAGTATCTCAATTTCGCAGCCTCGCGCGGCGGCTATATAATCGAGGACAATTACGATTCGGAATTCACCGTGTCGCGGAAAAACGAGGATACCGTGTTCAGCCTTTCGGAATGCGGACGCGTAGTGTACGTGAACACGTTTTCAATGACCGTCGCCCCGTCGATACGCGTCGGCTACACGGTGCTTCCGCCCGCGTTATCGGAGGAATTCGACCGCAGGCTCGGGTTCTATTCCTGCACCGTTCCCGTTTTCGAGCAGTACGTGCTTGCGGAGCTGATTGACAACGGAGACTTTGAGCGGCATATAAACAGAGTGCGCCGGAAAAAGCGTACGCAGACGGAAAAATAAACAGATAAACCGGCTGAAACAAGGATCGCGTATCCTTATTTCAGCCGGTATTGCCGTTTAAGCGCTTCGCGCGCTGTGCGTCAGTCTATTCTCTTCTTTCCCCAGAAGAACAGCGAAACGGTTCCGGGACCCGTATGGCTGCCTATCGTCGCGCCTATCGGGAAGATCTCGGGCTCGCCTCTCATCTTCGGGAATTTTTCTTTGACGAGATCGGCGACGCGCTGCGCGTCCTCCGGACACTCTGACTGGCAGATGAACACCTTTCCGGCGTAATCCAATCCGTCCACCGCGTTTTCCACCATCTTTTCGACGGTGCGGCGTATGACGCGTTTCTTGCCGAGGACCTTTTCACGCGGGATGAGTCTGCCATGATCGTCCATATTGAGCAGCGGGCAGATGCCGAGCATGTTTCCGAGGAAGCCGGACGTCCTCGATACTCTTCCGCCCTTGATATAGAACGTGAGGTCGGTCGAGAAGAACCAGTGGTGCATATTGAGTCTGTGCCTTAAAAGCCAGTCGTTCAGCTCGTCTATATTCTTTCCCTTGTCGCGCAGATCGGCAAGAGTTTCCATGATGAGTCCGTAGCCGCTTGACGCGCCGAGCGAGTCGACGACGTAGAGCTTTCTTTCCGGATACTTAGCCCTCATCTGCTCCGCCGCAACGGTAGCCGAATTATACGCGCCGGAAATGCCGGTGGACAGGGTGACGTGCAGAACGTCCTTCCCTTCGGATAAGAACTGCTCGAAAAAGTCTATATATTCACCCGCCGACGGCTGCGACGTCTTCGAATTCTCACCGGCGAGCATACGCTCGTAAAGCTGTGCCGGAGGGACCGTCTGTCCGAGATCGTCCGGGTACTCTATACCGTTGAGTGAAAAATGGAAGCAAAGATATTTGATGCCGCGTGCGTCGAAGCGTTCCTTACTGAGGTCAGCGGACGAACAGCAGGAAAGAATGAAATCGGCCATAAAAACCCCCAGATTGTAACTGATGATGATATTATACCATTGAAATATGGAAAAATCAGTCGCCTTTTGGAAAAAGAATTAAAAAAGAAGTATAAAAAAGTTTTGTCAAATAAAGCTCACCGCGGCTTTTTCATGCGCGCGACCGCGGCTGTTTTGACGCACGCCGGGAGCAGACGCGCGGCCCTGTTCCAAAAGCCGGGGACGACGGTCGCCGCCCCGTGCGAAAAACGGCGCACCGCGTATTCCGCCGCCTTCTCCGCGCTCATCGCGGCGCGCGGCTTTACGGCGCCGGCGGATCTGAAAAAGCCGGTATCGAGCGGACCGGGGCAGACGGAGGTCACCGCCACGCCGCGGCTTTTCGCCTCGTATCTGCAGGCGAGCGTATAGCTGTGAAGGAACGATTTCGACGCGTAATACGACGCCGTGTACGGTCCCGGCTGAAACGCGCCGACGGAGCACACGTTGCAGAGCGCGCCGTATCCGCGGCGGCAGGCGTCGGAAAGAAACAGCTTCGAAAGCGTCACCGCGGCTGAAACGTTGACGGATATGATCTTACCGTCGCGCTCCTCGCTCACTTCCCACGCCTCCCCCGAGGCGCCGAGCCCGGCGTTGTTCACAAGCACCGAAAGCGTGATCCCGTCAGCCTTTATCGCCCCGTAAAGCTTCTTTGCCGCGCCGGGCTCCGACAGATCCGCGGGATATACCGCGACGTCGCCGTCGAGCTTTGCGGCGGCTTCCCCAAGCGCCGCCCGGTCGCGTCCGGTAATGACGAGATCGAAGCCCAGCCGGGAAAGCTGTTTTGCCATTTCAAAACCGAACCCGCGGGAGGCGCCGGTAACGAGCGCCGCGCCGCGGGCCTTGAGTTCATTAAAATTCAGCATTTTTCGGCGTTCTCGGATAAGCGATAACGTCTCTTATGTTGTCCATGCCGGTGATGAATCTCATCATCCTCTCGACTCCCATTCCGAAGCCGCTGTGCGTCGCAGTTCCGAAGCGGCGAAGATCGAGGTACCAGGCGTATTCGTCCGGATCGAGTCCCATCTCGTTTATCCTCTGCAGAAGCACGTCGTATCTCGCCTCACGCTCGGACGCTCCGACGATCTCGCCGAGGCCCGGGAAGAGCAGGTCCGTCGCGGCGACGGTCTCGCCGTCGTCGTTCACCTTCATATAGAAAGCCTTGTGTCCCTTCGGATAATCTGTGACGAATACCGGGCGACCGAAATATTCCTCCGCGAGGTATTTTTCGTATTCGGTCTGTATAGCGCAGTCGTCGGTCACGGGGATCTCGAACTGCTTGCCGGATTTCTTCAGGATCTTTATCGCCTCTTTATGAGTTATGCGAGCGAAATCGCAGGAAACCGTCTTCTTAAGCTTTTCTATAAGCCCGGGCTCGACGAATTTGTCGAAAAACGCAAGCTCATCCGGGCAATGCTCGAGCACGTAGCCGATGATGTATTTCGACATATCCTCGATCGTCGCTATAAGTCCGTCAAGATCGCAGAAAGCCATCTCGGGCTCGACCTGCCAGAATTCGGCGGCGTGGCGCGGAGTGTTGGAGTTTTCCGCGCGGAAAGACGGACCGAACGTATAAACGTTGCGGAGCGCGAGCGCGAAGGGCTCTACGTTGAGCTGACCGGAAACTGTCATATATGTCTTTTTGCCGAAGAAATCCTTCGTATAATCGACGTTGCCGTCCGCGTCAAGCGGTACGTTCGCCGGGTCTATCGTGGTTATTCGGAACGTCTCGCCGGCGCCCTCGCAGTCGGAGGTGGTGATGCACGGCGTAGTGACGTTGACGAAGCCGCGGTCCGTCAGATATTTGTGGATCGCGAACGTGAGGATGGAACGGACTCTGAACACGGCGGAAAACGTATTCGTCCTCGGACGCAGATGGGGTATCGTGCGCAGGTATTCAAAGCCGTGGCGCTTTTTCTGAAGCGGGTACGAAGGGTCGCACGCGCCCTCGATATCTATCCTGTCAGCGTGGATCTCGTATTCCTGCTTTCCGTCCGGCGTGTGGACGAGCCTGCCTTCGACGATGACGCAGGAGCCGGTGTTCAGCGCGTCTACCGCCTCGACCCCGGGAAGCTCCGGGGTGTAAACTATCTGAAGAGTGTTGTAGCACGTTCCGTCGTACAGCTCTATGAATCCGACGTTTTTGCTTCTTCTCGCCGTTCTGATCCAGCCGCCGGTAACGACGACGGTATCCTTCAGCTGCGGCGCTTTTTCATATAATTCCTTTATAGATGTGACGTTCATCATAAACTTCACGTCCTTTCGCATTAGTGATATTGTATTTTACCATATTATCCGTGTTTTTTCAATACCTTTTGATAAGTTTTTTGAAAACCCTTCCGTTTTTTCAACTTACGCGTTTGCCGCGGCTTTTTCCGTCAACAATAGAAAAAAAGGATCTGCGGTATGGGCGTAATAAAACTGAAAAACAACGTCGGCATATGCGCCGTCGCGTCTGTCGGCGGCAAAAAGGAGCATGACGGGCCGTTCGGATGCGGGCTTGACGAATTCTGCGGGGACGACAAATTCGGACAGAAGACGTTCGAGCTGTCGGAGGCGGAGATGACAAAGCGGTGCTTTTCTCATGCAATGAGGAAGGGCGGCTTCACGGAACGCGATATAGACGCGATATTCGCGGGCGATCTGATGAATCAGTGCACGGCGTCGTCATACGGGCTGCTTCCGTTCGATATACCGTATATCGGGCTGTTCGGCGCGTGCTCCACGATGGCGGAGGCGCTTATGTTATCGGCTCTGACGGTGGACGGCGGATATTTCCGCCGCGCCGCGGCGACCGCGTGCTCCCACAACGCAACGGCTGAAAGGCAGTTCCGCACGCCGGTGGAATACGGAGGTCAGCGGACGCCCACGGCTCAGTGGACAGTGACGGGGTCCGGCTGCGCGATAGTCGGACGGGGCGATTCTCCGGTATATATCACCGAGGTGATGCCCGGCGTTTCCGTCGATTTCGGCGTTAAGGACGCCGCGAACATGGGCGCCGCGATGGCTCCGGCGGCGGCTGACACGCTGCTGCGTTACTTTGAAGAGACCGGCGCCAGCCCGTATGACTTTGACGCGATACTGACGGGCGATCTCGGACGTGAGGGGCTGGCGCTCGTATCGGAGCTGTGCGAGCAGGGCGGTCTTCGTCTCGGGCGACGCTGCGGAGATTTCGGCGTAATGATCTTCCGCCCCGATCAGGACGTACACAGCGGCGGAAGCGGGTGCGGCTGCTCGGCTGTCGGCGTCGCCGCGTATCTGTACGACGAATTTTGCAAAAAGCGGATGAAAAACGCCCTGTTCGTCGGCACCGGCGCTCTCATGAGCCCGATGTCCGTCGCGCAGGGTCAGAGCATACCCGGCATCGCCCATCTCGTCAGGTTTTCGTCCGGGAGCTGACGTCACAAATCAGAAAAGCGTCTGTCGGACAACAGGGCGCTCTTAATACCGGCTGAAGTAATGACAATGAAGCCCTTATTTCAGCCGGTCTTTTCGTCGCATACATCTGCCGGCTGTCCTTTTGAACAGTCGGCATAAGCGAGGTGGTTTTTGTCGCGCCGTGTGAATATAAAACGGCGGTACGGCAACAATAGCCGTACCGATCTGCTGTGAGGTGAATATGGAAACAGTTATAAGATATCTGCTCGTATTCTGCTTCGGCGGGCTGCTCTGCCTGCCCGCGCAGATACTGATCTGCAAAACAAAGCTCACCCCGGCGAGGATCCTTACGGGATACGTCGTCACCGGGGTGATACTGGGCGCCGCCGGGATCTACGGAAAGCTGACCCGGCTCTTCGGCTCGGGCGCCTCCGTTCCTCTGACCGGGTTCGGCGCGTCGCTTGCGGAGGGCGTGCGCGAGGCGGTCGACGCCAAAGGTCTGCCCGGCGCTCTGACGGGCGGCTTCTCCGCCATGTCGGCGGGGCTTTGCGCGGCGATCCTGCTCTCGGTAGTCTGTGCGGCTCTGTTCAACAGCAAAAGGAGAAAGTGATCATGAAAGCTCGGGCTCGTATGAAGGCATGAGCTTAAGCTTGAACTGATTTATCCTGTGCAGATAGTCGATGCGGGCTTTTTTCGCCTCGTCCTCTATCACGCCTTCTCTTATGTAACGGTCGAGCTCCGCGTACGTGAAGCCGAGGTTGTCCTCGTCCGTCTTGCCGCAAAGACCGTCTATCGGCACCTTGTCTACAAGCACGTCCGGCAGTCCGAGAATTCTGCCTATCTGCTTCATCTCAGCGACCGTTATATTCGAGCAGGGGCTGAAATCACCGACGGAATCGCCGTATCTCGTGGAATAGCCGACCCAGTCCTCGGAAAGGTTGCAGGTGTTGGCGACTCTGCCGTTGTGGCTCTGCGAAACGGCGTACAGCGTAGCCATCCTGATACGGGGCGGCAGATTCTGCGTCGACTGAGACGAAAGCTCGAACGGTATGTTCGCCTTCACCGCGTCGACGGCTTCCTTTATATTGACGACGTAATGCTTTATGCCGAGATGTCTGACGAGCAGATACGCCATGTCGATATCGTGCTGGTAGCCGTTCGGCATGAGCACGCCGATGACGCGGTCGCGTCCGAGCGCCTCGACGCAGAGCGCCGCGACAATGGAGCTGTCCTTTCCGCCGGATATACCGACGACGGCGTTGCAGCCCTTTCCGTTTTCCTCAAAGAAATCGCGTATCCACTGTACGCAGCCGTTTTTTACCTTTAACGCGTCAAAGCTCATGACATACCTCTTTTTCAAATTTATTTACGCCTGTATTCTATCACAAAGCCGCCGTTTTGTCAATAAGCGCGGAAAAGAGCTTTCAAAAGTTTAAAAAAAACGAAAAAATGTTCGTTTTTGCTATTTACAAACGGAGAAAAATGTGATATACTGTTATCGAACAAATATTCGATAAGGAGTCCGTTATGCAAAAACTTACCGATAAGGAACAGCGGATGCTCGACTATATAAGCGAAGTGATAGAGACCGAGGGCTATTCGCCGAGCGTGCGCGACATAAGCCGGGCTTTGGGGATCAGAAGCACGTCAACGGTTCATCTGTATCTGCACAAGCTTGAAGAAAAGGGATATATTATAAAGGAACAGGGCAAGAGCAGGACCATCCGCGTGGACGGCGCCTCCGCCCGTACCGGTGTGCCGATAATCGGGCAGGTCGCGGCGGGTCTTCCCATCTTCGCCGAGGAGAATTTCGACGGATATATAGATTTCAAGGCGGAGGGATACGACAGATCGAAGCTTTTCGCCCTTCACGTCAAGGGTCAGAGCATGATCGACGCCGGCATACTCGACGGCGATCTTCTCATCGTCTACGCGACGGATTACGCCGAAAACGGCGATATAGTCGTCGCCCTCGTCGACAACGAGGCGACCGTAAAGGAATTCCACAAGGAAAAAGGTCACTACCGTCTGCAGCCGAAAAACGAGACGATGGAGCCGATAATCGTCAAAAACTGCAGGATACTCGGCGTCGCTGTCGCGTCTCTTCGTTATTACAAATAAACAGAAGGGAGAGCGTCCCTCTCCCCCGCCGATAAAAACGCCATCCCGAAAACGGGATGACGTTTTGTTTTAACCGACGTTGACCTTCTTCAGGAAGTTTTTGAGCTTCTTGTCGGCGGCTTTGGAAGCCTTCTTGAACATCGAGGCGTAGTCGTTCTTGTTGTTGAACACGAGGTTGTTGTAACCGGATGCGAGAGCGCCCCAGTCGTTGATGAGCCCGAGGTCGTACATTCTGTTTTTGAATATGATATCGAGCATTTCGATCGACTCTACGTCTCGCGTGGTCTTGCCCTTAATCGCCTTTTCGATGAACTCGGGGACGATTATCTCGTGTCCGTAGTAAGCCATCGCTTCAAGGATTATACCGCTCTTTCTGCAGTTGTCGGCGGTCTTCTGATAGACGGGTATACCGACAAGAGACGCGGCGGGGTTGACGAACGTAATGTAATCCGTCTGTTCCTCGTTGTATTTCGGAAGCGGTAGGATACCGAAGTCGGTGTCCATCGCGCGGAAGCCGATTATCGTTGAAAGGACCTCGCAGAAGAACAGCGCTCTGTCCTCCATGAACGCCTCGGCGATGAGCTCGTGAGCGGCGGCTCTTATATGGACCCATTTATGCGCGTCCATCGTGAGGGACGTGTCGCGCATGACTTTAAGGGAGTACGAAAGCACGTTCTGTACTTTTTCCTGGTTCGTCGCGTCGATGAACGGTATGTCGTTGTTATCCTTCTGTACGAAGGACAGTCCCGCGGCGTAGAAGAAGCCGTAGCCCATATCCATATGAGTCGCGAACGCGTACGTGGCGAGGTGATCCCATTCGCCGTTGTCGTTCGGGTGGGCGACGCCGGATTCCTTCATCAGGTTGTAGAAGTAATCGAAAGTCCACTTTCCGTCCTTGACGACCTGATACAGATCGGGTATGTCGTGCGATTCGGCAAGGCGCTTGTTGAACATCATCGTCCAGGTCGCCTGGTCCTCCGTGGTGATTATATCGCCCACGGTATAGAACAGCTTGCCGCCGACGGAAAGCTTTTCGTTCGCGCTCTGGTCCCAGTAAAGCTTTTCGAGGTCGAGCGTGTCGACTTCCCTGAGGTCGACGAGGTCGCCGTTTTCGGCGCTCGCTGCGATCTTGGGCATTCTTGCGATGACGGCGTCGTACGCTTTATCGCCGGATTTTACGCTGTTTTTCAGCGAGACAGTCGTGTCGGCGGAGGGCGTTACGACGATATCGACGCCGAGTCTGTCTTTTATGGCGACGCAGCGTCTCCACACGGCGTCGTTGACGTTATCGGCGTCCGACGCTTCCTCCTGATAGATAGCGTCTTCGGTACCCCAGAACGTGCCCTCGCAGAGTATGTTGAATTCTCCCGAGAATTTCTCATCCGGCAGATCTGCGACGTAGCGCTTATCCACCGTTTCCTCGGGTTCGGGCGCGGTCGTCGCGTCGTCGGTCGACTCGTCCGTTCCGACCTGCGGGCCGCAGGCGGCGAAGCACGATACGAGCATTATCGCCGCAAGCAGTAAAACGATGATTTTTTTCATAGTATACCTCTGTTTTATATTTTTTTCGTTTTAAGATCGATCAGGTGATCGGCGCACGTCGCGCCTTTTGAAAATACGAGGCTCCATTTACTGTCCGTGTTTATCTGCGTCAGCCGCAGGAGCAGTCTGTTCTCGCCTTTGAGAAGCTTCACCCCGGAGACGTGGACGTTTTCCGACGTGAACGTGTCGCAGTCGTCGCGGCGGGAAAGCAGCCTGCCGTTGAGATAAAGCTCGAACGGAGCCGTTCTGCCGAGCTGTATGTAAACCTCTCTGTCCGCGTCGCAGATTATCTTCCTTGCAAGATAGAACGTGCACGGACCGTAAAACCGCGATATATCGGACAGGCGGAAGCTGTCGGAAGTGCTGTAAAAATACCGTTTTATCCTTCCGTCGGAGTATCCGGGCGTAAACGGCTCGAACATCTCGTCAAATCCCGCGTACTCCGAAGTCGTGTCGCGCGCGAAATCAAGATGAAAGTCGCGCACGTTATCTGTGGATTCGCCCTCATCCCTGCCGGGCTTCATGAAATTCCAGTAGCTTATCCCGTTTTCGAGCTGTTTCGGCGCGATCGCCGGTTCGGTCCGCCAGAACGGTCCGTCCACGCGCCACACGCCGGCGCAGCATACGCCGAATTCATCCGCGTATTTTTTCCCGTCCGTCACGAATTCAGCCGTCAGCAGGTTTTTCTCGGGAAACACCTCCGCGTCCTCTGCGACCGTTATGTAAAAGTCGGCTGACGCCGCGCGGTCGCCCGAAAGCTCCTTCTCTCCGCCGCCCGTAAGCGGCTCGGGGCACACGACGCGCAGCACGCCGCGGACCGGTCCGTTCCCTTTAACGGTTACTGTAACGCGGCAGACGTGCCCGGGGAAAACGCAGGGCTCGCCGTCGTAATCGAACGAAAACGTATATTCGGGCGATGAAACGAACGTGCGCTTCACGTCCGGCGCACCGCATATTTCCGTTTCCTTATGAGGCATCGAAAGCGACAGCTCCGCTATTTCTCGCGCAAGCCCGTCGGTTTTGTCGTCGTGGCCGTCCGATCTGACGGACAGAACGTAACGCAGTCCGCCGATGCCGGTCATCTCCGTGAATTTCTCACCGCCCAGCACTATGCCGAGCAGGGCTCCGGCTGACGCGCAGGTACAGTCCGTGTCGAATCCGCAGTTGAGCGCGGCAAGCCCGGTCTTTATCGGATCCTTACCGCACAGAAGCAGAACGGCGAGCGTTATGCCCATGTTCTGGAACATATTCGTGCAGTCCGGATGACCGTATCCGTCGAGGATGAAGGCGCGGACGGTTTCGATATCGCCGTACTCTCTGCACCATCCCGCGACGTCCTTTACGAGACGGGCGAATTTGCAGTCTTCCGGGATCACGGACAGACCCGCCGTTATCAGCACTCCGATATCGTCCTCGAAAAACGCCTCTGCCTCGGCGGCGGCGAAGAACCTCTCCGCGAGAACGGATTCTCCGCAATGGTCAAGCACACCGTCGCGGCTCGCGTAATCCGCGGCGAGTCCGGGCTCGCCCGGAGCGAGGCACGCCCAGATCTCGGATCTGATCGGACAGCCCATCCCCTCGCGGTAAAAATCGTTTCTGTACGAGCCGGAATACGGCGGATATATCCCGCTGTCGTGATTTTTTCGCATCACGGCGTATTCGCCGGGAGAATAATCACAGTATTCGCAGAATCTGTCGAGCAGCTGTCTTGACGTAAAGCCTGCTCCGTAACGGTTCACGACGTCGAGCCACAGGACCTGCAGATCGAGGTCGTCGTTCGGGAGCATCGCGTCAGTCATTTCGCGGCGGTATTCGAGCTCCATTCTCATCTTGACGCCCTCGTAAGGTGCGCCCATGGTGCCGACGGCGGCTTTTCCTGCGAAGCACCCGCGGACCTTGTCGAGATATTTTTCGTATGGTATGCGTCTCATAAGCGCCTCTGCCGGTTTGTTTTATTATATTTTACCACATATTACGCGTTTTGTCAAATCTTTTTGTGAGTTTTGGCAAAAATAGTCTGATTTTTTTCATTTGTTTTCGCCGCCGCCTGTCAATAATGTACACGCGGCGACGCCGCAAAACCGAAAACAAAGGAAATCCATCATATATGAGTGAAAAAGTTGAGGTGACGGGGCTTGACACCTCGTCGCTTACGACGCTGTCCGATCGGCGTGCTGACGAGCTTATGGCGGCTCTGCGCAAAGGAGACAGGGCGGCGAGGCAGGAATTCATAAAATCAAACCTGCTGCTCGTGCTTTCCTGCGTTTCGAAGATCAGGAAACGCGGGCAAAGCGCGGACGATCTTTTTCAGGCGGGATGCGTCGGACTGATAAAGGCGACCGACAATTTCGACCCCGGAATGAACGTCAGATTTTCAACGTACGCCGTTCCGATGATAGAGGGCGAGCTGAGGCGTCATATGAGGCAGAGCTGCGTGCTGAAGGTCGGAAGGCGGACCAAGGAGCTTGCGTACAAGGCGCTTTCACTGCGCGACGCGTCGCTGAAGCAGACGGGCGAGGAGCCTTCTCCGCGGGAGCTGTCGCTCGCTCTCGGGTGTACCGAGGCGGAGCTGCGCGAGGCGCTTTGCGCTATCTCGGATCCGCTTTCCCTGTACGAGCCGGTGTACAGCAGGGACGGGGACGAGCTGTATCTTTCAGATAAGCTTGAAGCCCCGGACGGCGACGCGTGGTTTGAAGGGATAGCCCTGCGCGAGGCGCTCCGCCATTGTACGGGGAGGGAGAAAAAGCTCCTCGGCATCCGCTACCGGCTCGGCAAAACGCAGACGGAGGCGGCTTCCCGGCTCGGCGTGTCGCAGGCGCAGATCTCGCGTCTCGAGCGCGGCGCGATAGAAAAGCTGAGAAAGTATATGACGTAAAAAGCTCCCGGGAGGCTGTCCTCCCGGGAGTGTCATTTTATTGCTCTTTCTCGCCGCCGGCTGACGTCATTTTGCCGCTTTTGCCTTTTCTTTTTTCTCTATTTCTCCGGCTCCGGTGAGCGTCAGCTTCGTTATGACGGGTCCGGTGAGCTCGTAGATCATAGTTGCGCAGAGCACCACGGCGCGTATCTGGTCCGCGTAAGCGGGCGCCGCCGCCTGCGCGGCTATCGTCAGACCTATCGCGACTCCCGCCTGCGGGACAAGAGCCGGTCCCAGGAATCTTTGCACCGTCTTCGGCGCTTTCATTATCTTTGCGCCGAACCACGCGCCGAACATCTTTCCGGCGACTCTTGTGATTATATATACCACTCCTATCACGCCGATCTGCGGTATTATCGACAGGTTGAGCGCGGCGCCGCTCGTAGCGAAGAAGAGCAGGAACAGCGCGGGCGTGAACGAATCGGCGACGGAGAGGATCGAATCAGCCTCGGACGAGATGTTCGTCAGCACCATGCCGAGCGCCATGCAGGCGAGCAGAGACGACCAGCCGAGCATACTGCAGACGCCGGCGCAGCCGAATACGAGACCTACCGTGATTATCTGCCTGTTGCTCGCTTTTTTGAAGAATCTGAGCGGTATTTTGAAGATCACTCCGAACACGGCTCCGAGAAGCAGCGCGCCGACGATCTGTATCACCGGCATATAGATCGTTTTCGCCTCGAACGCTCCTCCTCCGACGACGGACGCTACGGCGACGCAGATCGAAAACGCAATAAGGGCGACGGCGTCGTCAAGCGCGACGACGGATACGAGCGTATCCGTGACGGGTCCCTTCGCGTTGTACTGCTTTATCACCATCAGCGTGGCGGCGGGAGCAGTCGCGGCGGCGATGGCGCCGAGGATTATCGCAAGCTGCCTGTCCGCTCCGCACAGAAGCAGGGCTCCCTGAACGGCGAAAACGGCGAAAAGCGACTCGAAAATCGCGATGACGACCGGCGTCATACCGACCTTTTTCAGATACGAGCGCTTGAAGCCGCAGCCGATCGTAAAGGCGATGAACGACAGCGCCATATCGGAAATGAGCCCGAAATCGTCAACTACGTTCTGCGGTATTATTTTCAGCACGTACGGTCCGAACAGAAGTCCGGCGAGCAGGTATCCGGTGACGTTCGGCAGCTTTATCAGCTTGACGAGTCTTCCGCAGAGAAGACCGCCCATGAGAAGGATGCCGAGATATATAAGTGTGTTAAGCTGCAACGGTATCGCTTCCCTTCATTCGTTATGTGAGATGCCCTCGATGCCGAGCAGCGGCACGGAGAACATTATCGCGGTGTCGGGCCGGGAAAGATCTCCGACGACCTGCCTTACCGCGTCCTTGGCTTTTTCCGCCATTTCGTCCGAGCAGACGATGAATATCGTTTTTGATTCCGCGTGGCCTACGCCGAAAAACGCGCGGAACGAGCTTATGAAATGGCTCTCCTCGTGCTCAGCGAGGGTATGCGCCATGCCCGCGGAGCTGATCACGGTCGCTCCGCTGACGCCCGCTTCCTCGAATTGTATCAGAAGTTTGTCGAGAAGCTCGATTTTATTCAGAACGGTGACTAAGACCTGATTGAACATATTCTGATCTCCTTTTTTTCTTTTTCTCTATTGTACCACCGCGTCATACGTTTTGCAACACTTAAATTATACAATTATGTTACGTTATTTCATGGGAAAAATAGCATTTTTTTCACAAGATGCGTTGACTATTCGCTTTTTTTCTGATATACTTTACAAAAAAGGAGGACGCGCCTTTGAAAAAACGGATCTGCATCTTACTGCTTCTATTGCTTCTGCTCTGCTCCTGCGGCAAGACCGGCGGCCTGCTTTCGTTCGACGAAAGCGACGGTGTCGTCACGGACGCCGCGGCGCTTTACCCTCACGTGACCGGAGACACGCGCACCGCGTATCTTCTCCGCCGCGCGGACGACGACAGGTCGTTCATCGCTACAGCGCCGGATCCGTGCGCGCAATACGAAACGGTCTACACGTCGGCTCCCGGGACCATCATATACGAGATCTCCGCCGACCGCGGCGTCATCGCGTTTTACGAGCTGAAGCTTTATTCCGACGGCGGCGTCAGCTACACGCTGAAAACGGTGGACACGGAAAACGGCAACAGGGTGTCTGCGGCGTATTCCAAGACCGTATCGGAGAACACGGGTATGCAGACGCGCTTTCTGTACGTCCTCGACGGATACGTTTATTATCTGACGGAGTCGCTTCTGCTTGAAAGAGACAGGGTGATGAAATACTCCGTCTCCGACGGCACGCTCGAGGAATACCTCTCCTTCCCCTTAACGGAAAACAAGGTCACCTCGGGCAGCTCCTGCACGTTCATATCCGGGCACGGCGGCTATCTCACCTGCGGCACGCTCGACGGAAGCAGATGCGTGATAAGAACGTACGACACGGCGACCGGCTCGCTTACGGCGGAACGTACTCTCCCGTTCAGCGTCGCCGTCGTTTATAACTGCGAATACGACAACATGACCGGGCTTTATTCCCTTTATTACATGGACGCCCAGGGAGACGAGCACGTCGGCTTCACCACGTCATCTGACGACGCCGCGATAACGAAATGCTTCACCTTCGACGAAAACAGCTTCGTCGACCGCGAGGAGGTCCGCCTTTACGGCGACGCCGTTGTCTTCACCGTGCAGGATCAGAGCGTTCAGGACGATCCGGCGCGCGCGTTCACAACGTACGCGATATACGGCGACGGCGAGGAAAAAAAGCTTTCGGGAACGCACAAGGTCTTTTCATGCGGCGGCAGATACTACGCGCTTTCATTCGGCAAAAAAACCGGATATTCAAGAGTATATCTTGACGAAACGGTCATTATAAGAGGTGTATCATGACAAAATACGAGCTTCCTTTCAAAATCGTACACGGCTTCGACTTCCCGGACGGCACGCCGGACGATCAGATCGTTCAGTCGCTTAAAAGCAGGCTTTCCTCTCTGAAGGAAAAGGGCTTCGGCGGCATAGTCACAAACTGCCCCGGCCGCGATTATCTGAACAGCGAATTCCTCTGGCACGTGCTCGATCTCGTGCTCGATACGGCGAAGGAGCTCGGCATGCGCGTCTGGCTTTACGACGAGGACGGCTATCCGAGCGGAGGCGCCGGCGGTCAGACGGTCGATTCCGACCCCGACTTCGAGGCGCGCGCCGTCGTCATGCTTCACGCCTTCATAAAGCCGGGCGAAAGCCATACCTTTGAATTCCCGCGCGGACACGAATTCGCCCTCGCCGCGGCGTCATACCGCGTGAAGGACGAGGACATAACGCGTCTCGACGCGAAAAACGCGCACAAAAGATACGACGTATACGGCAAAACCGATCCGCTTACCGTTCACAACGACACGAACGGTCTGCTTTTCGCCGCGTATTTCATTAAAAAACACGTTTACGAAGGGACCCACGCCGAGCATAACGTATGCGAGTGCAGAAGATACGTCGACATTACGAATCACGACGCGATACGCGCTTTCATCAAAAACACGTACGAAAAATACGCGAAGCGGTACAAGCACGAATTTGCCGGTATGAAGCGTGAAAACGGGCTGATCGAGGCGATTTTCACCGACGAGCCGTCGCTCATGGGCGTCTACATCAACGCCGGGCTTTATCCGCCGCGCGTGCACGACGAATACGACGACACGCTTCCGCTCTATCCGATGACGACGTGGGGCAAAAACATCGAGAACAGGATGATGACGCGCCACGGCATCAACATATTCGACTGTATGATATATCTTTTCGGCGTCGACACGGAGGAGGCGCGCGAGGTACGCGGCGCGTGGTATGAAGAAATGAGCCGCCTCGTCGAGGAATCGTATTTTTCACAGCTGTCCGATTACTGCTGCTCCGTCGGTCTGCCGTTCTCCGGCCACATACTGCTTGAAGACGATATAAGACTGCACCCGCAGTTCGAAGGCAACTTCTTCTCCCTGCTCCGCCATATGCACTATCCCGGCATAGACATGCTTCATTCCGTACCGGAGATCGTATACGACAACGCCTTCACCCCGAAGCTCGTATCCTCCATCGCCGAAAACTACGGCAGAGAGCACGTTATGAGCGAGGTCTCGGCGCACGCCCAGGGCGGACGCGTGACGGATGATCAGATGCTCTGCTCACAGCTGATACAGTACGCCTACGGCGTCGACACCTTCACGTCCTACTATTCCGAGACGATGATGGAGCCGGAAAAATACAACAGATACAACCGCGCGATAGGCGCCGTCGACGAGAACATGAAGGGCAGGGATTTCACGTCGATCGCCCTGTATTATCCCTACAACACAATAACGGAAAACACGGCGACGCATATAGACGGACTCAAAAAGGACGGCGATATGGTAAAGACAAGGAACGCCTGCGCCGACGGTCTGATGAAGACCGTACGCGCCCTGAACGACGCGCAGGCGGTGTATCATTTCGTCGATCTGCAGCTGCTCGAGGACGCGGACACGTCCGAGGGCTTCATAGATATGCCGCTTTACAACGGCGTCTTCTACGAATCGCTGCTTATACCGCCCTGCACGCTCAACGCGCGTGAGAAAGCCGTTATCTCGCGTATGCGGGCGGACGGCGTCCACGTATATTTCGCCGAGGACTTCGGCTTCACCGCCGACGGCTCGGACGCGATAATCTGCCTTGGCGTCGACGACGCGGTGCGCGCCGCCGAATCGGAGGGCAAGCCGTATTCGGTCAGGGGCGAACACACGGGCGTCGCCTCCCTTTACAGAAACGGCAATCTTCTCCTCGTAAACTCCGACAATAAAGACAAGGACATTTCCGTCGACATGAGATCCGACACGTTCTCCGTTTACGATCCGCTCAAGGACGACTACGTTTTCGCATCGCAGAACGGCACGGTCCTGTCGTTCACGCTTCCCGCCTACGGCGCGGTAATAATAAAGTAAGAATATGAAAATAACACTTGACAAAAACAAAAAAGCCCCGGTGATAAAGCCGGTGAACGGAGTTCAGAACGGACCCGTTACGTACGATTTTCTGATAGACACAACCGAATACTTCCGGGCGGCGCATTTCCCGTACTCGCGCCTGCACGACACGGAGATGCTTTACGGCGCCGGGGATTTCGTAAACGTCCACTGCGTGTTCCCGGATCCCGACGCCGACCCCGACGATCCGCGCTCCTATAACTTCCGCTGTACGGACGAATATATCAAATGCATATACGAAGCGGGGACAAAGGTGATCTACCGTCTGGGAGAGAGCATCGAAAACAACCCGAGGTTCAAGAAATACATAAATCCGCCGAAGGATCCGGAAAAATGGGCGAGCGTGTGCGAGCATATCGTCGCCCACTACAACGAAGGCTGGGCGGACGGGTACGGCTACGGCATTGAATACTGGGAGATCTGGAACGAGCCGGAAAACCCGCCGATGTGGACGGGGACGAAGGAGCAGTTCTTCGACCTGTACCGGATAACGGCGAACAGGCTGAAATCGAGATTTCCTTCTATCAAGGTCGGCGGGTATGCGAGCTGCGGCTTCTACGCCTGCGACGAGAGGATAACGGATCCCTTTGCGAAAAGCTTCATAACGTACGCGCGCGATTTTCTCACTTATATAACGGCTGACGAAACGAGAGCCCCGCTCGACTTTTTCAGCTGGCATATCTACACCGGCAGCGCCGACGAGGTCGCAGCGTGCGCCTTGTACTGCCGTGAAATGCTCGATTCCTTCGGGCTGACGGGCGCGGAGAGCATCCTCGACGAATGGAACTACAACGTGCCGGACAGCACCGGCGGCAAATTCCGCAAGAGCATGAAGGCGGCGGCGTTCGACGCCGAGGTGCTCGTAAGACTGCAGAAGCTTCCGGTCGACGTCGCGGCGTACTACGACGCGCAGGTCAAGCTGATATCATACTGCGGTCTGTTCAACGAATACACCGCCGCGCCGGAAAAGCCTTATTACGCTTTTCTTGCGTTCGACTGTGTGAAGCAGTACGGCGAACCCGTCGCATCCTGCGACGGGGACGGGCTGTATACGCTCGCCTCGTCCTCACGCGACGGCTTCATGCTGATGATAACGAACAGTACGGACGAGCCGAAAACGGTCGATATAGAATGCGGCGCGAAGACCGCGCGGATCCGTACGCTCGACCGCGATCACGATCTGACGGAAACGGCGGTGATACAGGCGCCCGTCACACTCTCCGTCGGCGCGCCGAGCGTTACTCTGATCGAGCTTACCTGAACCGTTCAACAAAAAACAAATACCGGCTGAGGCAAGGAACGTATTTCCCTTTTTTCGATATAACGTTATCGGTTAGTAAAAACCGGATCGACAGCAGGAAACGTCATACCCCGCGTTTTACAGATACGGATCTTTACGGATACAAAACAGGCTGATTTTTACGTCAGCCTGTTTGTTATTCCGCCCGGGCGGTTTTATTTTGCAATGATTGTGAGGGAGTCTATCATGGCGTTGAATTCGTCGATCGCGCCTTCGATTGACGTGAGCGTCGCGTAGGCTATGAAGACGGTCTTGTCTTCAAAGTTGACGAGCACCATCGACTGCGAGATCAGTCCGCCGTTGCCCCACGTATAGTCGAGCTTGGTCACCGGCACGCCGTCAACCTCATATGACTTGAAGCTGTCGAGCGTGTAGTCGTCGCCGATCGTAGCCTTCTGTCCTTCAAGCGTGTTTCTGGCGACTTCCTCGGTCATGACGCCGGTGGGGTCGATAAGGCTGAAGTTGAAGAAGCACTGACCTTCAGCGACGCCGTCCTTAAGTCCGGAGGGAGCGCCGGCGAAATCCTTGAAGGTGTAGCCCTCGGGCTTGATTACGGAGATTCTATCAAAATAGTATCGTTTATCTTCTTCAATTTTTGTCGGTTTTTTTATTCTCATTGACTTTATATATTCGTCATATTCTTTAATTCCATCTTCAATTTCGGTTTTTGATACTAATTCTATACATATATCAAATTCATCAAAATATGCAATAAAGAATGATTGATATATATTTTCGTTATTCCAAGTGTAGTCAAGGCGCGTAACAGGAACATTATCTATCAAATAAGAATCGAATTTTTCAATTGTATACTCACTTACTACTTTCTCGATAAGCGATTTAGCAGTTTTTAAGGTCATAATCTCTTCATGAGTTCTCTTGTAATAATTGAAATAGCACTGTTCGTTTTTTACACCATCTTTAATGTAAACACCTGCGGGTTGTAATGAAAAGCCGTCATGGTATGGAATAAAAATAATATTTAAGTAATTAAAGGCTTTTTTGAAAAAAACCTCTTCACTATTATCATCGTTTTTCGTGGTATCGGGAGTGGTTGTTTCGGGAGCCGTCGTCTCGGGCTTTGTCGTCTCGGGAGCGGTGGTCTCCGGCTTCGTGGTCTCGGGCGCCGTCGTTTCGGGGTCGGTCGCGGGCTCCTCGGTGGTCACGGGTTCGGTCGATTCCGGCTCGGTCCCGGGCTCCTCGGTGGTCACGGGTTCGGTCCCGGGCTCCTCGGTCGTGTCGGGCTCGGTGGACTCGGGATCGGTCGCCTCGCCGGTAGTGTCGGCGGCGGTATCGGTCGTCTCGTCCGTCACGGTAGTCTGCGGTTCGGTATTCGCATCAGCCGTCGTGTCGTCTCCCTTTGAAGCGCAGGCGACGAGCGCGAACGCCATGACCGCGCAAAGCATCAAAGCTATTATTTTTTTCATTTTTTCCTCCTGTTATCGCGGAATTCCGCAAAGTCGCGTATATTATACGCTATTTTATCCGATTTGTCAACCCCGCTTTTTCAAAAGCCCGGCAAAAAGCGCGGTAAGCCCCAAAGCGGCGGGCACGCCGCACAGACAAAGCAGAAGCTGCCGCGTCGAGCCGAACAGTAAGGCAAGATCAAATCCTCCTCCCGACACGAAGATCGCGAGCGAGCATATAAGCAGTAAGACGAAATAAACAGCCGCCGCGGCCGCCGCAAACATCAGGAAAAACGTGGCGAAGCTCAAAAGCGACGAGCGCGGGGCGAATATCTTCCGCTCATCGGCTGAAAGCTTCTCACCGAGAGCGAGCTTGGCTGCGACCGTTGCGCGGGCTGTCACGCCGCCGTCCGACAGCGGATCGTCCCCGTCCTCCTCCGTGAAGGATCTGACGCACCCGACGACCGTACCGGGGGCGCCGACAAACGTGTATGAATACATATCCGTCGGCTTTTTGTCCCTGTCTCTCACGTACGCGTTTCCGCAGGTGAACGCGATACCGGACGGTTTTCCTCCGGAATACGGGATCTCCGTGCGTATTTCCGCGCAGAACGTGCGTTTCCCCGCGAAAAACAGCAGGCGCGGCGCGTCGTCGATCAGACGCGGACCCTTTACCGCTTTCTCGGCGCGGTATACGGGCCATTTTCCGTCAAAGCCGTGATTTGCCATTATCAGGTCGACTTTTTCGTGCGTCCCGTACAGCTCCGCGTCACGCGGCGGGAAGCTGTCGTCGGAGCGCATAAGCTTTTCGAATATCGGACGGAAGAAGGGCTCGTATTTTTCAAGCGAAAGCCGGGCGCGAAGTTCGTTGTAGTTGACGTGACCGCCTCCCGTGACCGCTTTCTCATACCGTTCGACCGTACGCGCGGCTTTTTTATGCCCGGCTTCCCTGAGCATGCGGCTGAGCGTTCCCGCCGCCTTCCCGTCGTCGTCGCAGAAATAAATATCCCTGATATTGTATAAAAGCGGCAAAAGCTCCGTTTCGTCCGCCGTAAGCGCGTCCGGCGCTATCCCGTGCAGCCGCGTCAGTTCAACGGAAACGGTACGGAGCAGATCGAACTGCAGAGGCGTATATAAGCACATGTACGATATCCCGCGGCATCTTTCGATTTCGGCGCGGCACGATGAAAACACGATCTTCGTCTCTTTGACCGTATTGCCTTCATAGCTTATCAGATATACGGTATCGGATTTCGCCTCATAGTCGCGGTCGAAGTCGACCCAATACGGCTCTTTGCATATGTGGTCTCCGCGCACATTGCAGTCCTCGAAAACGACGAAAACGTCATACGGACCCGGCTCGTCGTCGCATCTGAGACACACGATGCCGTCCTCCGCCTTCACGGCGGTGAGCCGCGCGTCGGAATAAAGGAGCTCTGCGATCTTATGCCTGTCTGTCACAACCGTCACTTTTCGATCCATCCGAGCCTGCCTTTCTTCATATTCGCGTCGATCACCTTGGAGGTGATGAAATAAAGCGTTATCATGAGAACTACGCCGGCGACCGCGTCGACGAAATAGTGCTGTTTTATGAACATCGTCGAGAGGATGCAGCCGACGCCGAAAACGACCGGAAGTATCCGCAGCGCCGCAGGCTGTCTCTTCTCGCCGCGGCAGAGCTTCAGTCCGAGCAGAACTTCAAGGCAGCCCATCGTCGCGTGAAGCGACGGGAAGCAGTTGAGCGCGTCCGCGTCAGCCCTGTACTGCGCGCTGACGGCGAAATCGAAGAAATCCGATACGCTCTTAATATCCGTGAACGCTATATCCATCGGGTATCCGGGCGCTCTGACCATCTGCACCTGATATACGACGAAGCAGATACAGCAGAATATATTCGCCGCGCATACGGCGAATACGAGCTTCCAGTATTTTTTCTTATTGTAAAACGACAGCGCCCAGAGGAATATCTCCGGCGTTACGTAATATGCGACGTAGAAAACGTAGAAATATTTGATGAACGGTATGTAATTGTCTATTTCCATATGGAACTGATGCACCGTCACCGGTATTTTTGCGATTGAAAAATACAAAAGCGCCTTGATCAGATAAAGCGCGACGGCGATGAGCAGGTACACAAGATGCGTTTTTTTGATCCACGCCGTGAATTTGTTTTCTTTCATAACGACTCCGTTTTTTTCTCTATTATACCACCGCGCGGCGCCATTGTCAAGTCTTCGCTTGACAAACCGGATCAGCCGTGTTATAATCGCGTTATCGGAGAGTGTTATATGAAAAAGATCTTATATATTTTAATATCGGCGGCGCTTGCCGCGTGCCTTTTTTCCTGCGGACGGGACGGCGAGCCCGAAACTACCGCCGCCGAGACGGTGACTGAGCCCGGGAGCGTAACGGAGGCTGAGGCGACGGAGGCGCCGGACGAGTACGCCGTTTACGTGAACGGCGTACCCGCGCTCGATCTTCTCGCCTTTTCGTCGTCTCCCGTCAGAATAACGGGAGAAGCCGTTTATTCCGTCGCCGACACGCGCGGTGCCGGGACGCCGGAGCTTGTTTTCACCGGGGACGGCGCGCCGATCTCCGCCGGTGACGGCGTTATAAGATACGACGGGGAGGTGCGCGTTTCCGCGGTTTTGCCCGGCGGAGTCGTCATAGCCTCCGACCCTTACGCGTTTTCGCTTCTTCCGGACGGCGGCACGCTTATCATGGCTGACGATATGGAATGCGGCGAGCTGACCGTCGGCGTTCCCTTCACGTGGGAGACGCGCGGCAAAACGTTTCATGCCGACGCGATCACCTTCACGGGCGACGGAGGCAGTACCGTGATAAAAAACGGCGACGGGCAGATACTGTGCCGCCGCCTCGTCTGCGACACGCCCGGCAGAGTCTATACGGTAGAGCGTGAATTCGCCGCGTTTTCCGAGCCGGGCTTCTGCTTCGTCCGCGCCGCGTCGGTCAACGGAAGACCGGTGGACGAGACCTCTCTTTATCTTGACGGCACAGAAAAAGTCGCCGAATACGTAAAGGACGGCGAGCTTACGCTGCCCGGATACGTCAAGACCGTCACCTTTTCCGGTGTAGACGCCGGGGAGATCGGCGTTACGTCGCCCGTGTCCCTGATCTTCGAGCAGGGCGGCAGAGCGTCGCTTTCGATCAGATACGGAGGCGACGGAGTTATAAAGCTGACGGACAAAAACGACCCGCCCGTGCTTTCGGGCGCCGTCACGGTCGACGCGCCTTCGGCTGAGCTGGTATGGGAGGGCGGCGAGCCTTCCGCGGAATTCGCCGACAGATATTTCACGCTTGACAGATACAACGGCGAAAAGCTCGATCCGCTGACCGGCGGCGATCTGTCGCTTTGCGGCGACGGGCTCACGCTCGACGGCTTCGCGCTTTTGACGGACGGCTTTCACGCCTCCGTCAGAGTCCCTTACGAAAAGCCGCTTCCCGGCGCGGACAGCGTGACGGGCGGCACATCTGACGGCGTATCAGCCTCGCTCATATCGGAGGGCGGTTCGCTTTACCTGGTCCTTACGGCGGACGGACGGCGATGCGGGCTGAGGATCGACTCCTCGTACCTTGATTACGCACTGCCGCGGATATTCATAAACACCGTGGACGGCAAGCCGGTCACGTCAAAAGAAACGTACGCAGAATGCACTGTATCGGTCCTTTACAACGGCGGCGGATATGAGGATATAACGGACGCAGTCGCCTCCGTGCGCGGCAGAGGTCATTCGAGCTGGGAGCTCGACAAAAAGCCGTACAAGATAAAATTCGACAAAAAAACGTCCCTGTTCGGACTTACGGCGGCGAAAAAATGGGTCCTTCAGGCAAACCACGTCGACAAATCGCTTATCAGGAACACCGTCGCCGCGAGGATATCCTCTGTCTTAACGAATCTGCCCTTCACTCCGCACAGCTACCCGTGCGACGTATTCGTCAACGGAGTATACGCGGGCGTTTACAGTCTGACCGAGCAGGTCGAGATCAACGAAGGCAGGATAGACGGCGAAAAGGACGGCGCTGACGTCGACACGGATTATCTGCTCGAGCTCGGAGAAGCCGGGCAGAAGACGGATTTCGGCTTGAATATGTTCGGGTGCGAGCTTACGCGTTTCGCCGAGATAAAGAACCCCGACGTCGACGCTCTCACGTATGAGCAGTACGTTTTCATCCGCGATTACGTCGACGCGGCGGACGCCGCCGTAAAGGCGCTTGACGGATACGAAGAATATATAGACGTCGACTCGCTGATCGACTGGTTTCTCATCCACGAGCTGAGCTTCAACGCCGACAATTCCTTCCGCCGCTCCGTATTCCTTCTGAAGAAAAAAGGCGGCAAGCTTTTCCTCGCCTGCCCGTGGGATTTCGACTACGCCTTCGGCAATTTCTACCTCGATCTCGACGATCCCGTCGGCTGGATATGTCTCGGCAACAAAAAAACCGACAACTACAAGGAATACATAAAAAAGAACTGGATGACGTATCTGCTGAAGGATCCGGCGTTTCTGTCAAAGCTGAAAGCCCGCTGGCTGCAAGTCCGCGACGCGCTTTACGGCAGCGCAATGGAGACGATAGACGCGCTCGAGCGCGACTGCGCCGCCTCCGCAAAGTCGAATTTCGCCGTATGGGACGTTCTCGGTAAAAAGATACAGTACGAAAAAAAGAGCACGGCGGCGATCGACAGCTTTGAAGGCAGCGTCGAATTCCTGCGTTCCTTCATAAAAAGACGTTACGAGTGGATGGACGGACAGATAATGAAAGCGGAATAAAAAGGATAACGCGGCCGCCCGCGTTATCCTTTTTATCAAAGCTTTTTTTCCATATGCATCCGGTATACGTCCATACCCATTTTGCGGTAGAACTCTATCGCGCCTTCGTTGAACGACCATACGTTCAAATCTATCCTGTCACAGCAAAGCCGCCGCGCGATACGCTCGGCTTCGGCGAAAAGCGCCGTGCCGACGCCCTGTCCCGCGCGCCCGGGGGATACGCACAGATCGTCTATATAAAACGTCTTCATCCGTTTTATATGCGGATCCTTTCCGCTCTCCGTTATCCTTGCGATAAGATATCCCGAAACTTCGTCGCCTTCCGCGGCGGAAAGGACCGTGACGTCCGGATCGTCGATCAGACGGCAAACGTCGTCCGCGTCGTATTTAGCGCCGCCTTCGACGAAAATATCCGGTCTTCCCTTCGCGTGATATTCGCATATGTATTCAAGCAGAGCGGCGATCTGCGCCGCCTGCTCTTTTTTTGCCGGTCCCGTCTTCACTGAATGGATCCGCTCTTTCTTCTGCGCTTCTCCTCGATCCTCTTTTTCTTCTTTTTGTAGTTGATCAGAGCGCGCAGATACATTATGCCGTAAGCGGCGGCGGCGATCAGAACTATGACGATTATCACGATTATGACGGTCTTGACGACGGAGCCGGACTTTCCCTTGCCGTCGCCTATGACGGACACGCCGTTCAGAAGCAGCGTGTATTCGCCGTTATCCGCACCGTTGTGCGGCTTGACCCAGACGCTCATCCTGCTGACGTCCCCGGTGCAGACGTCGGAAAACTCTCCGAGATCGAAATAGAGCCTGTAATACTGACCGACCGTGACGGCGGCTGTCCCCTCGTATACGACGGGTCTGCCTTCACCGTCCGCCCCGGTCAGCCGGAGCATCACGTCCGCGATGCCCGCGGCGCCGTCGACCCTGAGATCGGCGACGGCGTGCGTCGCCTTGCCGAACGTGAACTGCCGGTTCGCTGAAACGCCGCGGTATTCCCTGTCGGATACTGTGTAAAGCTCAGCGTAAAGCGAATTTTCCCTGCCGTAAAGCTCCTTCGCTCCGGGATCGGGCTTCGTCGTGATCAGCTTCGCGTTTTCCGACGGATAGAACATGAGATCGTTTCCGTCAAAACCGGTGAGGGCGGTAAGCTCATTTCTGCCGGACGGCGCCTCCGTCATCGCCGTGCCGCTGATCACAACGCGTTTTGCGTGTGACGACGGCGAGTATCCGGAGACAGTCTCTCCCCATGAAACGAGTCCGTAGTAGGAGAGATACTGTTCGGATATCACGGAGGAATACTCCGTATCTATGTATTTGAAAAGTCTGTAAATGCTCTTCTCCGACGACGCGGTGTCGTTCGTACCGTCGACGCGGGTGTAAAGTCCCGCTCCGTCTGCTTTGTCCGCGCGGTCGACCTGATCGGCGTATATTATCGCGTCGATCTGATCGTTGCACGCGGCTTTATAATACGCAAGCGCGTAAGCCGCCGCCTGCGCCTTCTGAGCCTCCTCGGAGCCTCCGGGGCAGGGATAGCTTATCTCGCCTATTATCACACGTCTGCGTTCGCCGCCGTACAGATACGAGGGCTGGGACAGAAGCGAGGTGATGATGTTTATGTTGTCCATCGTGACGTAGCGGCTCTCATAGCTGTATTCCGAGCCCTCCGCACCGCGGAAATCCGCGCGTGAACGGTCTATATTGTAGGGGTCGACGGAAAGACACCACGGAATATCGCCGCCGTCCGATATGTGCTTCGACAGATGCGACAGAAGATCCATTACGGAATAGTCAAGCGTCGGATCAGCGTTATTGTCGTAGCTCGGCTTATTGAAATTGTTCGCGACCGATACGAATACGCGGGCGCCGGAGTAAACGGAACGCGCGGCAAAATCGACCGTACGCAGAGCCGCGGCGTAGGCGTCCGTGTAGGATGAAAGCGACGCGGGACCGGCGTTGTTTTTGTATCTGTTGCTGTTTATCTCGGAGCCGAGAATAAAATTGCCGCAGAAGCCGTTTTTGCCGGACGTGTATTTTTCGCACAGGAATCTTACGAACGCAAACAGCGAGCCTCTCGCCTCGGCGGAGCTTACGTTCACCGCGTAATAATCCGCGCTCCCGTCCGCGCCGGGGCAGTAGAGGAATTCCGGCTGTCCGTCCTCGCGCGGCCCGAGCAGCAGCTGGATATACACGCGCATTCCGGCGTCGCTGTACGTTTTGACGCAGTAGTCGAGCACGGCGCATCTGTTCTTGTCGAAATAATACGTCGCGCCGCCGTATTTGTAAGCCGCGGCGTCGTCCGGTCCTTCTTTTATGAATTCGTTCAGCAGCACCTTGACGACCGTGTGCGAAACGCCGAGAAGCTGCGCGTCGGCGGGCATCGTTATATCAAGCCCTTTTTTGCTTTTGACTTCGGGCTGTTCGTATTTATACTGAGCAAAAACGTCCGGATTGACGACGTAAGCCGTACCGCCCACGGTCACAAGCTCGCCGTTTTCCTTTTCGTATCCGAGAACGTATCCGAGAGCGCCCGTGTCTTTGACCGGCGCCTGTACGGAGATCGCGGATCTCGGGGTGATGCCCGTAACGTCGGCTGAGCCGGCGGAAGGCGTCTCGCCCGGCGCGACCCGGTAAAGCGAAAGCTTTTCGCCGCCGATGGCGTCAAGATCCGAGTCGGACAGCGTTCCCTTTATCTCAACGTACTGTCCGTTCCCGCTCAGCTGCGCCGTGATATGCGTCGATCCGTCCGCCGCGGCGGCGCCGGCAGGCAGACAGAGCGCTGTCATGAGCGCGGCGAGCAGACAAGACAAATATTTTTTCATTTTACTGAGCCGCGTCGACGATAGCCGCGAATTTGGAAGCCACGAGCGAGGCTCCGCCTATAAGACCGCCGTCAACGTTGACCTTGCCGAGAAGCTCGGCGGCGTTCTTTTCGTTCATGGAGCCGCCGTACTGTACGGTGAGAGCCTCGGCGGCTTTCTTGCCGTAAAGCTCCTCAACGGTCTTTCTGACAACGCCGTTGCCCTCGTCAGCCTGTTCGGGCGTGGCGACTCTGCCGGTGCCGATAGCCCACACGGGCTCATACGCGATGATGAGGTTTTTCAGCTGTTCTTCGGGGACGCCGTGAAGAGCTATCTTCGTCTGCATGGCAAGCACCTCGCCGGTTATACCGAGATCTCTCTGTTCAAGCACCTCGCCCACGCAAAGTATGACCTTGAGCCCCGCGTTAAGCGCGGCTTTGACTCTCTTGTTGACGGTCGCGTCCGTCTCACCGAAATACTGTCTTCTCTCGCTGTGGCCGACGATAACGTATTCAACGCCGGCGGACGTAAGCATTTCAGCCGAGATCTCGCCGGTGAAAGCGCCCTTTTCTTCAAAATGTACGTTTTCGGCGCCGATCCTGATTCTCGAGCCCTTGGCTGCCTTGACCGCGGCGGGGATGTCGATCGCGGGCACGCAGAGTACTATATCGCAGCCTCTTTTGCCCTTCACGAGCTCACGGAGCTCGCCTATGAGGGCGGTCGTTTTTTCGGGCGTCATGTTCATTTTCCAGTTGCCGGCTATAACGGCTCTTCTTTTTTTCTTATTCATTATTTTTTCCTTTCCGTAACAGCGGGCAGCCGTAAATCGGGCTGCCCGCGGATATTGATTTCTTATTATTTGTCTTCGAGGCAGGCTATTCCGGGAAGTACGAGACCTTCGAGGAATTCGAGAGATGCGCCGCCGCCGGTGGAAATGTGGGTCACCTTGTCGGCAAAGCCGAGTTTTTCGATCGCAGCCGCGGAGTCGCCGCCGCCGATGATCGAGACGGCGCCGCTGTCCGCTACAGCCTGCGCCACGGCTCTGGTGCCGGAGGCGAATTTGTCCCATTCGGAAACGCCCATCGGGCCGTTCCATACGACGGTCTTCGCGCCCTTGATCGCGTTGCCGAAGAGCTCTTCGGTAGCGGGTCCGATGTCAAGACCCATCCAGCCTTCGGGGATCTCGTCGGAATTCACGAGCATGAAGTTGCAGTCGGGGTCGTATTTGTCGCCGAGTCTGTTGTCTACGGGGAGAAGAAGCTCAACGCCTTTTTCCTTCGCCTTGGCGAGAAGCTCAAGCGCAAGGTCGAGTTTTTCGGTCTCGCAGAGGGAGCTGCCTATGCTGTAGCCCTTCGCCGCGAGGAACGTGTAAGCCATGCCGCCGCCGATGATGAGCGTGTCGACCTTGTCGATCAGATTGTTGATGACGCCGATCTTGTCGGAAACCTTCGCGCCGCCGAGGATCGCAACGAACGGATGCTCGGGATGCTCGAGCGCGCCGCCCATAACGTCAAGCTCTTTCTGGATAAGGAAGCCGCATACGGAGGGCAGATAGTGCGAAACGCCTTCGGTCGATGCGTGGGCTCTGTGAGCGGTGCCGAACGCGTCGTTTACGAAGATATCAGCCATGGAAGCGAGCTCCTTCGCGAATTCGGGATCGTTCTTCTCTTCTTCTTTATGGAAACGGACGTTTTCTAACAGCATCACGTCGCCGTCTTTAAGAGCGGCGGCTTTCGCTTTGGCGTCTTCACCGATGACGTCCTTCGCCATTATGACGGGCTTGCCGAGATATTCGGAGATCTTTTCGGCGACGGGGGCGAGGGAGTATTTCATGTTGAATTCGCCCTTCGGTCTGCCCATATGGGAGCAAAGGATGACCTTTGCGCCGTGCTCGGACAGGTATTTGATCGTCGGCATCGCGCCGGTTATTCTCTTGACGTCGGTTATAACGCCGTCCTGCATGGGAACGTTGAAATCGCAGCGGGCAAGAACTCTCTTGCCGGCAACGTCGATGTCGGTTATCGATTTCTTGTTGTACATATAAAACCTCTCTTATTAATTCAGTCACAATACATAGTACCATCTTTTTTGCAGATTATCAAGAAGAAAAAGAAAATAAATTGAAAACACGGGAAAAAGTTGTTTTTCCGGCGCCCCATCAACTTACAGAGTTGATGGAGGGGATAAGAGGGGGTCAGGGGGAGTTTTGAGGGGTGGGACTCCCCCGACGATAAAGCCGCAGAGCACGTACGGTCGGAGCCGCCGCGTCTCGTCATCCCGAGCGAAGCGAAGGATCTGCTTCGATCACCGCCGTACAACAGATCCGCCCGCCGCGCGAACCGCATAACCTTCCCCTCTTGGGGAAGGGGGACCGCTTGCGGTGGATGAGGCGATTTACCTTGTTCCGGTGCTTCTCCCCCACCAGCCCGGAACGCGATGATCCGGCAATGCCGGATCATGAATCCTCTGTCGTTTACTGCGCGCCCCATCAACTCTCTCGGAGTTGTGGGAGGGGTAAGGGGGTTTGGGGGTCATGAGGGGTGGGAACCCCCAAGAACGTAGAAGCCGCAGAGTACGTCCGGTCGAGCCGCCGCGTCTTGTCATCCCGAGCGCAGCGAAGGATCTCCTTCGATTACTGCTGCACGCAGAGTCATGCCGCCGTGCGAACCGCGTTCCGGGGCTGCCCCCCCCACCAGCCCGGAACGTGATGATCCGGCAAAGCCGGATCATAAAGGCGAAAACAGCCGTTTAAGTTATCAGTTATCAGTTATGAGTTATGAGCGCTCCGCGCGTTTTTCCGGCGCCCCATCAACTTACAGAGTTGATGGAGGGGATTAGAGGGGGTCAGGGGGAGTTTTGAGGGGTGGGGCTCCCCCGGCGATGAAGCCGCAGGGCACGTACGGTCGAGCCGCCGTGCTTTCGAATTGCATAATCCGCCGCGCGTACGCCTTCATTTTTCCCTTCATATTGCAAAATGACGCGTGCAAACGGCATTTTTTTGCAGGAACAGGCGTTAAAAAGCTTCAAAACGGCAAAAAAGGTGTTGACAATCCGCGTCAGTTGTGATACAATACACAACAACGACGACCGGGAGATTTTGAAATGAGAACTTACGCGCACACCTACGGATTTCGATTTTACGTCCGCTATTATTATTCGGGCATTGTATCCGCCGCGTAATCGTCCGGGTTGAAAGACGTAACCTTCCCGTACGGTCAAGCGGCCGTACGGGTTATTTTATAACTTTGTACCGAAAGGAAAACAAAATGAAACGGATCATTTCCCTTATCATCGCCGCCGTAATGCTCACGGCAGTATGTCTTTGCACGTCATCCTGCGCCAAATCCGACGGAAAATACAGGATCGGCATCGTTCAGCTGATCACTCACGACGCGCTCGACGCGGCGACCGAAGGCTTCAAAGCCGCCGTGATCGACAACCTCGGCGCAGAAAACGTCGTATTCGACCTGCAGAACGCATCAGGCGATACCGCCCAGTGCGCGACGATCGTCAACTCCTTCGTCAACGACAAGGTCGACCTTATAATGGCGAACGCAACGCCCGCTCTTCAGGCGGCTTACAACGCAACGAAGAAAATACCGATACTCGGCACCTCCGTCACCGAATACGGTGTCGCCCTCGGCATAGAAAACTTCAACGGCGTTGTCGGTTCAAACGTCTCCGGCACGTCCGACCTCGCTCCCCTCTCGGAGCAGGCGGATATGATCCTCGAGCTGTTCCCGGAAGCGAAGACTGCGGGTCTCATCTACTGCAACGCCGAGCCGAACTCCGCGTATCAGGTAAAGGAAGTCACGAAATTCCTTGAAGCGAAGGGCGTCACCTGCACTTCCTATTCGTTCAGCGACAGCAACGATATCGCCGCTCTGACCAACCGTGCCGTCGCCGAATGCGACGTTATCTACGTTCCGACAGACAACACCGTCGCCAACTCCGGCGCCATAATCGGCAACATAGTCCGTGAGGCGAAAAAACCCGTTATCGCCGGCGAAGAGGGCATCTGCGCCAAATGCGGAGTCGCAACGCTTTCCATAAGCTACTACGATCTCGGCTACAAGACCGGTGAGATGGCGGCTCAGATACTCAAGGGCGAGGCGAAGATCGAAGAGATGCCGATCGCCTACGCTCCCGCGGTAAAGAAATACAACAAAGACATGGCTGACGCTCTCGGCATTACCCTGCCCGAAGCGTACACCGAGATCAAATAATTTATAAGGATTTTATATAATGGGCAATTTTCTCGGCAGTATGCCCGGCGCCGTGGCACAGGGCCTCATATGGGGCATCATGGCGGTCGGCGTATACATAACCTTCCGCATACTCGATATCGCGGATCTGACGGTCGACGGCTCTGTCTGCACCGGCGCCGCGGTCTGCGCCGTGCTGATAGTCAACGGCGTCAACGTATGGCTTGCAATGCTCGCGGCGCTCGTCGCCGGGATCGTCGCGGGGTGCGTCACATGGTTTTTCCACGTTATACTCGGTATCCCGGCGATACTTGCGGGGATACTGACTCAGCTCATGCTATGGTCCGCCAACCTTAAGATCATGGGCGGCGCCAACGTCGCGGTCTCCGCGCGCCAGTTCAAGGGCATATTCGTCACGCAGATGGACATCGGCGGCTCTCTCATATGGCTTTTCGCCGGCGCGGCGATCACGGTCGGGCTGCTGTACCTGTTCTTCGGAACGGAGCTCGGCTGCGCGATCCGCGCCACCGGCTGCAACGGCGCCATGAGCCGTGCGCAGGGCATAAACACGAACGTGATGAAGCTGATCGGTCTTGCTCTGTCTAACGGGATCGTCGCGCTCGCGGGCGCGGTGCTCTGCCAGTATCAGGGCTTTTCCGATATCAACATGGGAAAAGGCGCGATCGTCACGGGGCTCGCCTCCGTCATAATAGGCGAAGCCGTCGTCAGAAAGATCGGCAAAAACTTCGCCCTGAAGCTCACCGGGGTTTTCGTCGGCTCGGTGATATACTGGATGGTTTATCAGACCGTCGTTTTCTTCAAGATCGACACGGACCTTCTGAAAATGCTTTCCGCTCTGCTCGTCGCGCTGTTCCTCGGAATACCGTATCTGAAAAAGCAGCTCGGTCAGAGAAAGACCCGCGGAGGTGCCGCGAATGGATAGAAAAGAAATGCTCCGTCTTTCCGGGATAGTTAAAAAATTCAACCCGGGGACGGTAAACGAAAAGATCGCGCTGAACGGGCTCGATCTTACGCTTAACGACGGTGATTTCGTGACCGTCATCGGCGGCAACGGCGCCGGAAAAAGCACGATGCTGAACGCCATCGCCGGCGTCTGGCGCGTCGACGGCGGCTCCGTCGTGCTCGACGGGCGGGATATAACGTCTCTGCCCGAATATAAACGCGCCTTATATCTCGGGCGCGTGTTCCAGGATCCGATGATGGGTACCGCCGCGGATATGCAGATAGAGGAAAACCTTGCGCTCGCGTCTCGCCGCGGAAAGCGGAAAACGCTTGCGCCCGGGATAAAAAAAGCCGAGCGCGCGCAGTACCGCGAGCTGCTCTCCGAGCTCGGGCTCGGGCTCGAGGACAGGTTATCCGTCAAAGTCGGCACGCTTTCCGGCGGTCAGCGTCAGGCGCTCACGCTGCTCATGGCGGCGATGAGGGAGCCGAAGCTGCTGCTGCTTGACGAGCATACCGCCGCGCTCGACCCGAAAACGGCGGCGAAGGTGCTTGAGATCACGGACAGGATAATATCGGAAAAGAAGCTGACGGCGCTGATGATCACGCACAACATGAAGGACGCGATAGCCCACGGGAACCGTCTGATAATGATGCACGAGGGCAGAGTCATAATCGACGTGTCGGGCGAGGAAAAACGTCGCCTCACCGTCGAGGATCTGCTTGAAATGTTCACACGCGCCTCGGGCGGTGAATTTTCAAACGACCGCGCGATACTCTCGTGAAAAAGCAAACCCGGCACACGGTGTGCCGGGATTGTTTTATTTTGCCGCAGGACCCTTGCGCGGAGTATTAAGAAAAATTAAGAATTATTAAGGTTTCTTTATAACCGTTGACTTTTACCGTGATCCGTGTATAATATAATCAAACAAAAGAGCGAAAGGAGCATTCCGATATGAGCAAAATGAATAAAAAAACCGTCGGGGTGATCGTCGCCGTCGCGGCAGCCGTGATACTGCTGCTGATATGCGTATCCAACTCATATTACACGGTGGACGACAAGCAGCAGGCGGTGATAACGACGTTCGGCAAGGTGACGGACATAACCGACGCCGGAATACATTTCAAGATCCCGTTCATACAGAAAGCGGAGCTTGTGGACGTGAACGTTCTTCGCAAGCTTGAGATCGGCTACCGCAGCGACGATGACGACGCCACGGTTATCTGCGTCGTGGAAAACGAATGCAAGATGATAACGGGAGACCTGAACATAGTAAACGTGGACTTTTTCGTTGAATACAAGGTCGCAGACCCGGTAAAGTACCTTTACAGCTCGGGAAAGCCCGAGGAGATACTTAAAAACCTCGTTCAGAGCCAGATAAGGAACGTCGTCGGTTCAAGCGGGGTGGACAGCGTGCTGACGGACGGCAAGACCGCGATCCAGCAGGAGATAAGAGAGCTCACGATGAAGGAGCTTGAAGCGTACGATATAGGTCTGATGCTTACGGACGTCAAGATTCAGGACGCCGAGATGCCGACCGACGAGGTGAACGAAGCGTACAAAGCAGTTCTTTCGGCGCTTCAAAGCAAGGAAGCGACGATCAACCTGGCGCAGGCTTACAGAGAATCGAAGATACCGGAGATGGAAGCCGAAGTCAAGAGCATAACGCTTCAGGCGGAGTACGACAAGCAGAAACGCATAAACGAGGCGAAAATGCAGATAGCGATGTTCGAGGCTATGTACGGTCAGTACAAGCTGAACCCGGACGCCACGCGTCTGCGTATGTATCACGAGGCTTTGCAGGAGTTTTTGCCGGGGACGAAGGTCTATATCGACACGTCGAAGGACGGCGGGACGGAAAAGCTTCTGCCGATAGAGAGCTTCTATGACAAGGAGGCGGAAAAATGAGCAAAAAGAAGATAACGGCGATACTGCTCGCGGCGATAGCGGCGGTTCTTATACTGATCGTCCTTCCCGGCTGCTTTTACGAGGTCAAGGAGGACGAATACGCCTGCACGGCGAGATTTTCAAAGATAATAAAGACGGTCGATCAGCCGGGGCTTTATATGAAAGTACCGTTCATCGACACGATAAGAGTCTTCCCGAAGCGGACACTGTTTTATGACATTCCGCCGTCCGAGGTACTCACCGTCGACAAAAAGAGTATGACGGTCGACAGCTACATCCTCTGGAAGATAGAGGATCCGCTCAAATTCTTCCAGAGCCTGACGCAGATCAGCTCCGCCGAATCGCGTCTGTACGACATAACGTACAACGCCTTCAAGACGAAGATGGGCGTGCTCGATCAGGACGAAATAATCAATATGAATCCGGGCGCCGAAAGAAACGCGATCTACGATGAAATAAAATCCGAAGTGATGAGCAAGACCTCCGTATACGGCATCAAGGTCGTCGACGTGAAGCTTAAAAGACTCGACCTTCCGGAAAGCAACGAGCAATCGGTTTACGAGCGTATGATCTCCGAGCGTAAGCGTGAGGCTGACAAATACACCGCCGAGGGCGAGCGCGACGCGGCGTATATCAAAGCCGAGGTCGACAAGACCGTGAACATCTCCCTTTCCGACGCGAACGCTCAGGCCGAGAAGACCCGCGCCGAGGGCGAGGCGGAGTACATGAGACTTCTGTCCGAAGCGTACGACACGGATGAAAAGCGTGAATTCTACGAATTCCAGCTCGCGCTTGAAACTCTGAAAAAGACGTTCAACGGGCGCGACAAGACGATAATCCTCGACGCCGACAACCCGATAGCCAAAGCTCTTATAAACGCACAGTAAAAAATTCGCGGCGCCTGCCGCGAATTTTTTAATACATGCCCTCACCGAAGAAGCCCCGGTACGCCTGTCCGACTTACTGTTCTGATCTGACGGCAGAGTCACGGCACGTAAAACCGTGCCGCCGTTTCCTGTCATCCCGAGCGAAGCTTTCCTGTCATCCTGAGCGCAGCGAAGGATCTCCTTCGATCACTGTCGCACATCAAACCGTGCCGCCGCGCGAACCGCATTCCGCGCCCCATCAATTCACGAAATTGATGGAGGGGAAGAGGGGGTTTGGGGGTTATGAGGGGTGGGACCCCCAAGAGCGTGAAAGCCGCAGAGCAGGTACGGTCGGAGCCGCCGCGTCTCGTCATCTTGAGCGAAGCGAACGATCTCTTTCGATTACCGCCGCACATCAAACCGCGCCGCCGCGCAAACCGCGTTCCGGGACTGCCCCCCCACAGCCCGGAACGCGATGATCCGGCAGAGCCGGATCATAAAGGCGAAAACAGCCGTTTAAGTTATCAGTCCGCGCGTTTTTCCGGCGCCCCGTCAACTTACAGAGTTGATGGAGGGGTAAGGGGGATGACGAGCCTTGCGCCGCCGTATAGCGTTGTAGGACATGGGCTTGCTGCCGCCGTTTACAGTTATCAATTATGAATTATGAGCGCTCCGCGCGTTTTTCCGGCGCCCCATCAACTTAGAGAGTTGATGGAGGGGTTTAAGGGGGTTTGGGGGTTATGAGGGGTGGGACCCCCCAAGAGCGTGAAAGCCGCCGAGCACGTACGGTCGAGCCGCCGCGTCTCGTCATCTTGAGCGAAGCGAACGATCTCTTTCGATTACCGCCGCACATCAAACCGCGCCGCAGCGCAAACCGCGTTCCGGGACTGCCCCCCCACAGCCCGGAACGCGATGATCCGGCAGAGCCGGATCATAAAGGCGAAAACAGCCGTTTAAGTTATCAGT
>CACWOQ010000002.1 GCA_902762505.1 uncultured Ruminococcus sp.
GCTTCGCTCACTAATGAAGACGGGCTATGCCCTAATGAAGACGGCAACTGCGTTGCCTAATGAAGCGAAGCCGCCCGCTTGAAGAAAACCGTTGAATTCCAATTTCTTCATCAGCGAAGCGACTTCATTTCTTCGTTAGCCCGCTTGCGGGCGTCTTCATTTTCGGCGCGGCAAAGTTTATATAAAATACTTCCTTATCACGCCGCGCCGAATGCGTACCCATTACTTATGTCAGCCGTTCAGTATTTCATAATAGTATATCGGAAGCGCGCTCCAGCCGTGGCAGAGGCTTCCGGCGTAATAAAAGTCAAAGTCTCCTACGATCGTCTCCCAAAACGACGTCGCGCCGTGTCTCAGCATATACAGGTAATCGCGATCGAGCTCGTCGAGTATCACGCTTCTGTATTTTTCTTTATCCTCGGCAAGCAGAGCGTCGAATCTGAAGGAGTTCATCGAGAGCGTGTTCGGAATGATCCTGATCCCGTCGTAATTCCCGCCGTTTGCGGACAGTATTTCGAGTATACGGCTTTTATCAACGTTCTCAGCCGCGCCGCAAAGCAGACAAAGCGAATTTGTAAGAACGCTGTAATCGTTATAAGCTCTGTCGTCGAAGGAGTTGAAAAGCTTTGTTTCTTTGTTATAAAACATCTTCGCTATCGCACGGTTGACCGAGCCTGCGATCCGCTCGTATTCGTCCGCCTCCGCGTTTTTGCCGATATAACGGCAAATGACCGCGAGGTTCTGAAGCGCGATCGAAAGATCCGCATTGAGTGGAGCTTCGCAGCTCGATTTTGAACTGTCTCCGCCGGACATAGTATCGGACCATTCGTAGAAATTCCAGATCCTGCCGACAAAGCTGTCCTTGAAGCTTTCGATCAGACCGTTTTCGCCGATCCTGTCGGTGAACGTCTTCATCAGCTTTTCAAGCACTCCCCAGACCTCGACCGCAAGCGACGTGTCCTTGCTGTAATCTATATATTCACGCATCTGAACGAAATACATAAGAGAGAATGATGGGATCGGCAGATCTGTGCCGGCGGGGTAACAGAGGGAAAGTATACCGTCCCGTCTCATACCGCCGGATATAAGCTTCAGACACGCGCGCGGAAATTCATATTCTCCGAAGGCGTAATAACCGCACAGCATCTGATTCCTCGAATCCATCGTATAAAGCGACTGCTCGCGCCACGGACAGTCCTCGTAGTGCTCGTGCATGCACTGTATCAGAGTATTTTCACAGACCTCGTATATCGTGTTTCTCAGCAGGTTTGAAAGCGCAGGCTTTTTCGGCGTTACGGGGTATACCGTAGGACGAAGGCCCGCGTAGTCGACCTTGAATTCATGCGCGTGGACGAAAAACTGTATATATCTGCATCCGAAGCGTCTGAACGTGTTCAAAAACGTGTTTCTTCCGGCTTTGAGCTTGAAATCGGAGGTGAAATCACGGATCGAGGTGCGGCAGCGTCCGTCGACGAGATGCTCGCCGTAACCGACTTCCATCTCGGTGTCTTCGGGTACCGTAACATCGAAATCAAGAAAACCGGCGTATTCGGATCCGAGATCGACGATGAAAAACACGCCTTCGCCGTCAGTCGCCTTGAATTCGAACGGAAACGACGTGCTGCCGAAGCCCGTCTCTTCCGGGAAACGGAAAGAGATAAACGCGTGCTGCATATCTGTCTGCGTGTTGACGCGCTTCTCCGGATACACGAACGTGCCCTGCATCGTCATCTTCGACGGCACCCTGTCGCAAAGAACGAGCTTTTTTATTGGACGCGGCGATAAACGGACCGGCAACGACGTCAAAACGACAGACGGGGCAAAGCCTTCTTTTTCTCCGTCCGGCTGCTCCCACCGGTCGTAACCTCTTGCGTTATAGTGGTAAGAATAACCGAGCTGACCCGAGATCGGATGGCATACGCCGTTTACGTAGTCGCGGCTGCGGCGTGAAAGCGTCGATTCGTCGCTGTATGCCGCAAGCGACCCGTCACATTCGATCTCATAGATCAGACCCGCGTCGCCCTTTGAATACGTAAAAAAGTTTTCTCCGAGATACCATACAGTCACGGCGAGCAGATTCTCTCCGTCGACCGTGTATTCGCTTACGTCTATCTCGTCGTATACTTTTGAGCACGGATAGTCTGCGTACTGACCGAATGCGGCGAGCCTTCCGTTAAGATAAACGGTGTAGTTTGAATCCGACGCTATGCGCAGCACCGTTTTTCCGTTCGCGGTGAAGCGCTTGATGAAGTTCACGTACAGATCCTTCTCCTGTCCGTCCCTGTGCCATATCCATTTTCCCTGTGTGAACATAAACCGTCTCCTATTCTGACAAAAAAATGATTTTTGTGACATTTTCCTATTTACAAAACTGAAATCTTGTATTATAATATACCCATATTTGATATATGGGAGATCAATATGAAAATCGGCTTTGATAATGAAAAATACGTAGAGATGCAGTCTCAGAGGATACTCGAGCGCATCAACAGGTTCGACAACAAGCTTTACCTTGAATTCGGAGGAAAGCTGTTTGACGATTATCACGCCTCGCGCGTAATGCCCGGCTTTATGCCCGATTCAAAGATCAGGCTTCTGAAAAAGCTTAAAGACCAGCTTGAAATAATCGTCATAATCAACGCCGCGGATATTGAGCGGAAAAAGATCCGCGCCGATTACGGCATCACCTATGACACGGACGTTCTCCGTCTTATCGACGCGCTCCGCGCACTCGATATTTACGTGTCCGCCGTCGTCATAACACAGTATCTCGAACAGCCGTCCGCCGAGATTTTCAAAAAGAAGCTTGAAATGCGCGGAGAACGCGTATTCATCCACCGCGTTATCAAAGGATATCCGAATGACATAGATACTATTACGAGCGACAGAGGATACGGCGCCAACGATTTCGTACCCACCACGCGTCCTCTCGTCGTCGTCACTGCTCCCGGACCCGGTTCCGGCAAGCTTGCGACCTGCCTGTCGCAGATATATCACGAGAGAAAGCGCGGAATAAACGCCGGCTACGCGAAATTCGAGACCTTTCCGATCTGGAACCTGCCGCTCAAGCATCCCGTGAATATCGCCTACGAAGCCGCCACCGCCGATCTGTCCGACGTCAATATGATCGACCCGTATCATCTTGAAGCATATAACATAACCACCGTAAACTACAACCGCGACGTTGAGGCGTTCCCGGTCGTACGCAAGATACTGTCGAGGATATCCGGTACGGACGACATCTATAAATCGCCGACGGATATGGGCGTCAATATGGCGGGCTTCTGCATCTGTGACGACGAGGTTTGCCGCGAGGCGTCGAAGCAGGAGGTCATAAGAAGATATTATAAAGCCGTATGCGACTACAAAAACGGACTCTGCGATCAGAGCGTCGCGTTCCGCTGCGAGGCTCTTATGGAAGAGCTCAACGTTACTAAAATGGACAGAGACGTCGTCCATTACGCGCTTGAAAAAGCAGAGAAGAACGGCGGTCTTCATTGCGTAGCCATCAAGCTGAACGACGGCCACGTCGTGACAGGCAAATCATCGCCGATGATATCAGCCGCTTCCGCCGCTATGATAAACGCGATCAAATACCTCTCCGGCATAGCCGATGATATACATCTTATCTCGCCCGTGGTTCTCGAGCCGATAACCGCGATGAAGCGTTCCATCGGATCGAAGGCGAGCAAGCTGAACCTGCACGAGGCGCTTATCGCTCTCAGTATCTGCGCGGCGACAAACCCGTCTGTCGCGTACGCTCTGCAAAAGCTGCCCGAGCTTGAGCATTGCGAAGCTCACTCGACGAAGATGCTCACTCCGAGCGAAGAGGAGTACGTAAAGCGTCTGCACATAAACCTTACGTGCGAGCCCGAGTTCATTTCAAAAGATCTATATATCAACTGAATCCGATACAGGTCCCGGTCGTTTACCGGGACTTTTCTTTTATCTTTCTTTTCCACGTGCCGGTCTTGCAGAAGATATACGACATGGCTGACGGGATCACCCAGCCTATGGATATCGCCCACCAGATGCCGTTTTCTCCGATCGCCGAGGCGAGCACGTAAGACAAAAGAACGCGTAGAAACAGCGACGTGAACGTGCCGGCTGTGAATTCAAGCATCGCGCCGGCTCCGCGAAGGACGCCGTCGGATATGATCTTTAAAGTCATAAGAACGTAGAAAGGCGTGACTATGCGGATGAAATGAGTGCCCGCCGTTACTGCGCCCCGTATGACTTCGGGCGACGACGTATCAAGAAAAAGAGTTATAACGGGCTCGGGAAATATCATGAACACGGTCATGACGAAAAGAGATACGGCTTCACCGATCGCAAGACCGGATCTGAATCCGCCTTTGATCCTGTCAAGCCTGCCGGCGCCGATGTTCTGCGCAGAGTATGAAGATACGGCGTTGCCGACCGTCATACAGCAGTTGATCACGAAAGTGTTCAGTTTTATGCATGACGAATAAGCGGCGACGAAGTCGTTTTCAAACGTATTGACCTTTGCCATTATCAGTATGTTTCCGACGGATACGAACGATTGCTGAAGTATGCTCGGTACGGCGAGGCGCGCCGTTTCAAGGAAAATAGTCAAAGAAAAGGGTTTTCCTCTGACGGTCGGCTCAAATCTTCTCATCCTGATGAGCAGAGCGGCAAGCGCCGCAACGGAAGCAAACCCCTGACAGATGAACGTCGCCCACGCTACGCCGGAAACGCCCATTTTCAGTTTTATCACGAATAAGGCGTCAAGGATTATATTCGATACGCTCGATATCGCAAGAAAAATGAACGGCGTGGTCGAATCGCCGAGAGCCGAGAACGCCCCGGTACAGGTGTTGTAAGTGAAAAGGAAGATCAGTCCGTAAATGTAAATATTCAGATACTCGAGCGCGGGCGCCTTTATCGAAGCGTCCGTATTCATAGCGTCGAGAAGCGGAGAAGAGACGAGGACCCCGGCGACGGTGAATACAGCGGCGAGCGCCGCCATCGAGATCAGCGACGTATATACCGCAGTCTTTGTTTTTTCGTAGTCCCCGGCGCCGAAGTGGTGTGAAATGACGACCGAGATCCCGATGTTCGAGCCCGTCGCAAACGCCATGAAGAGAAACGTCACCATTCCCGAAACGCCGACAGCGGCAAGCGCGTTGATGTCAACGAACTTGCCGGCGATTATGAAATCGGCTAAAGTGTACATCTGCTGAAAGATCACCGACGCCAGCATCGGCAGGGTGAATCTTATTATCAGCTTTGACGGTTTTCCCTTCGTCAGATCGGTAATCATACGTAACAAAAGGCTGTCGATAACGGCAGCCCGGTTTCCTTATTTTATTCCGCGGACCCGGAATCGACTTCCGGCAGCTCCGGCACAGTAATCACGGTTTCGCTTCCGGAGTATACGAATATTCCGTTATCCGCACCGAGATTCTTTACCGTACCCGCGTTGATCTGTCTGCATTCGTTGATTACGTCCGCCATGAAGGCTTTAAGCACGGCGTGATCGACGGTTACGCTGAATTCGGCTTTATCGTCCGCAAATATGCTTGCGTATTTTTTGCCCGATGCGGCGATATACGGTATCGTCAGTTCGTCTCCGATAAGCAGATCCGCGCCGTCTGACGCCTTTTCGATATCGGCTTTAATGACAGATTCAACGGGACCGGATGAAGTAAGCGTATGCGCGGCTTTGATGCCTTTGTCGGACGCCGCCTTGTCAAGTCCCGTAACGAACGCCTTGGAAGCGGCGTTATCGGCTCCGACGTAGGCGACTGACGAGAAGCCGTTTTCCGCGGCGTAATATCCGAACAGATAGCCGAACTGACGCGCGTCGAGCACTACAGCCGTAGTCTTTGCGTTGAGAGAAGCGGCGTTCGATACCTTTGAGCCGGGAACGGTGATGATGACGAATGCGATTTCACCGAATTTTTTCGTTGCATCTTTTACTTCAAGATAAGCGCCGGAAAAGCTGTCCGACGGCAGAACGATTATTTCGGCTCCGCCCGCCGCCGCAAGCTCAAGCTGCTTTTTTGCCGAAGCCGTGAAGGCGGCGGCATACGGTGTTGAATCGGTACCCGACGCCTCAGCGGGGGTATAATACTTTATCGCGGCGAGCTTATCGGTCGTCGAGTCATCGTATGTTTTCTTTCTGTATTCTTTAAGAGCCGCCCAGGCGCCGCCGCTGACCGTGGTCTCTCCGAGAGCCTTGTCCGCGCGTCCGGCGAGCGAATCGCCCTCTGAGAGCGGGAACAGCTCCGTGACCATTGTCAGTTTATATTTCGTGTCGGTCGATACGGTGTTCGGAGCCGTGCACGAGCAGAGAAGAGCGGATAACGCGATGAAAAGTGAAATGACCGTGATGAGCTTTGCGTGTTTTTTCATTGGTATGATCCTTGTTTCAATATTATTTTTTTGAAATGACCGGCAGTACGCTCGTACCGTCGAGCTTGTTTTCGATATCGAAGAAATCGAGCGCGGTGGCGCTGACGTCCGCAAGCGACAGGTCGTCTTCGATCCGAAAAGCGCGTTTAATGCTGCCCGAAAGGACGAGGAACGGTACGTATTCGCGCGAGCAGCGTTCTCCCGACGGGGAGTTTGAACCGTGAAGTCCCGTTATGATAAGCATATCCTGCGGATTCATGAGCTGTACGAACTTGCTTATCCTTTTGTCGAAATATGTAAGACTGCGGCACATTGCGGCAACGTCTCCGCTGCTTGAATCGCCGCGCGGTATCGGCAGACCGGCGATACAGATCCCGTCAAAGCTGCTTCTTATCGCGTCGGCAATGCTGTTGAGGCACTGACGCTGATCACTTTGGGAATCCGTGACGCCCGGAGCTTTCTCGCCGAAAAAGTCTGTGGCGCGTCCGATGGTCAATACGTCTTTTCCGTTTGCTCTGATAAGGTCGATAAAGGTCCTCTTGTGATGCGAAAGATGCCTGAACGACGTGCTGTCGATATCCGTGACGGGAGGCAGCTCTTCTTTTACGATATTGCCCGACAGCTCGAGATATCCTTCGACGGTATCCTTGCCGCGCGATGACGGGGCGCATTGTCCGAAGGCGCCGAAAACGATGCAGGATCTTCTCCCTACGCCTATGTCGTAGAGATTGAACAATCCGAGATTGCGAAGAAACGGCACGTTGAGCTTACCGTAATCATAGATGGCTTTGAGTGTGTTCGCTCCGGCGTCGCCGTAATCGGAGGCGTCCGGCGTTTCGCCGATGCCCAGTCCTTCGAGCACGGCGAGAAACAGTCTTTTTTTCATGGCAGAGGTTCCTTATCAGATATGTAAAATGTCTAAGACGGAATAAAGATCGCTGACCGTTATATCCGGCCGGACGGTCCCGTCGCCGTCGTATTTTCCGTTGGGGTCAAACAAACACGTGTCGATACCGAAAGCTGCTCCTCCGGCGATGTCCGCGGAAAGCGAGTCGCCGAGAACGAGCGCTTCTTCCTTTTTGAATCCCGGAATATGCGCCGATACGTATTCAAAAAAACGTACGTCCGGTTTGGCGTGGCCAACGTGCTCGGAAATGAAGTATCCGTCGCACATTTTGTCGATCCCGGACAGCGAAAGGCGCGGAAGCTGTACGCGCGCCGTACCGTTTGAAATGACGTAAACACCGATTTTGCCGCGGCACCTGCGAAGAAGCTCGTACGCGCCGTCTGTTACGTATGCCGTCCCGGACAGATTCTTTTCGTACAAAGGCGCGGCGGCGCATCCGTCGGCGTCTATACCGAGGCTTTTGAAGAATCCCGTGAACCTCGTCCTTATCAGCTCGTCTCTCGTCAGCTCTTTGCGTTCAAGCCGCTTCCAAAGAGAATCGTTGTACGCGGAATACGCAGCCGCTGTCTGTTCGTCGGGGGTGACTCCGAGTGACGAAAGAGTACGTGAAAGAGCCTCGCGCTCGGATGCTGAAAAATCGAGAAGAGTATTGTCGAGATCCGTCAGAAGGAATCTGTATTTTTTGTTATTCATGCGTTTATTCCGAAATTTTATGCGATGATCGACTTTACGTTATATTATAGTATAACATTTTAAAAACTTTGTGGATAAGAGGCAAACCCGAGGTGAATCTTGACGAATGTGTCTGTAAAAGATTGATTGACTTAAAATGAACAAGGGTAAAATTAACAAAATATCGCTTTAAAATCATTTTTGATTCATTATAATAAAACGCGGAGGTATACGGAAATGAAAAAAGTTGTATTGCTCGGCGATTCGATCAGACTTGTCGGTTACGGAAAAAGATGTGCGGAATTACTCGGCGACGGTTATGAGACCGTTGGTCCCGAGGATAACGGAAGATTTGTCAAGTATACGCTGAGAGGCGTGCTGTATGAATGGAAACCGATCCTTGAAGGAGCGGATCTCATACACTGGAACAACGGTCTGTGGGATATTTGCGACCTCGGCGACGGACCATTCACGGATCTTGACGAATATATCAAAAATATGAGACGCGTAGCGAGGGTCCTGCTCGGATATACGGACAAGGTCATATTCGCAACGACGACGCCCGTGTCACCCAAAATGTGGGGGCACGACATAAACAGGACGATGATGTACAACAAAGCCGCCGTTGAGGCGCTGTCCGAATACGTCGTCGCCGTAAACGATCTGTTCAGTACCGTAAAAGAGGATACTGAAGGAAATATCTGCGATGACCTTTTGCATCTGTCGCCGAAGGGCATCGAGCTTTGCGCCGCGCAAACCGCAGACATTATAAGAAAAACTCTGTCATCGGATTAAAAAAAGCGAAAAAATTTGAAAAATCACGCTTTTTTTGCAAAAAAGCACTTGTCAAATCGGGATTTATAGTTTATAATATTAGAGAATACTCGGAAACGAATCAAAATGCAGGAGATATAAAGATGGCTGATAACGATTTCATGAAGATCACCGTTGCCGGCGTCGGCTGCGGCGGAAACAACTCCGTCTGCCGCGTTGCGGAAGCAAAATCCGGTGGAATAACTTACTTTGGAATAGACACAGACAGTAAAGCGCTCAGATCAGAAGCCGTGACGCCTGTACACCTCGGCGCGAAGCACGGCAGCGGCAGAGGCTGCGGCGGCAATCCCGCGCTCGGCAAAGCCTACGCGGAAGAGAATTACAACGATCTTCTCGCGCTGTTCCAGGACACCGTCGTTGCGTTCATCGCCGCGGGTCTCGGCGGCGGTACCGGATCCGGCGCGGCTCCCGTCGTTGCAAAAGCCGCTCACGAAGCCGGTGCTCTTACAATAGCCGTTGTTACAAAGCCTTTTGCTTTTGAAGGATCACGCAGGATGGCTGTCGCGGATGCGGGCCTTGAAGAGCTTCGCAAATACGCGGACGCCATAATCATAATCCCGAATGAAAACGTAAAGAACTCAACTACTCAGAAGATCACGTTCGCAAACGCATTCCGTCTTATTGACGACGTGCTTTGCGAAAGCGTTCTCTCCGTCCTTGAAATACTTACGAAGGCTATGCTTATCAACATCGATATAGCCGATATAAACGCCGTGCTTCGCAATTCCGGTGATATTTTCATAGGAAACGCGATAGCCGAAGGCAACGACAGATCCGGCAAGCTCGTCGCAGCTGCGACTGCCAACCCGCTGCTCGAAAAAGGCATGGCTGACGCGAAGGGTATGATCATTTACCTGTCCGCAAACCACAACGTATCGCTTGACGAGATCAACGAAATATCCAATAAGATCGCAGAGACGACCGCGCCCGATGCGAATATAATCTGGGGCTTCGATTTTGACGATTCTCTCGGAGATATGATAAAGGTATCCATAATAGCGTCAGGAGTCAAATAATAAGTGACAATGAAATACGCCTGCTTGATGCGGGCGTATTTTTCATTTTATCGTATAAAATTTCGGAAAAGGTATTGACAAATGCATAAATATGCAGTATAATATACGAAAACAGATCCCGGAGGCATAATCATGGATAAAAAAAGCATAAAGAAAGTAGTTCTTGCATATTCCGGCGGACTTGATACGTCGATAATCATACCGTGGCTCAAGGAAAACTATAATAACTGCGAGGTCATCGCGGTATCCGGCAACGTCGGTCAGGCGGACGAGCTTGAAGGATTACAGGAAAAAGCGATCAAAACAGGCGCGTCAAAGCTGTACGTGGAGGATCTCACGGAGGAATTCGTTGAGGATTATATCATACCGACGGTCCAGGCGGGCGCAAAATACGAAAAATATCTCTTAGGCACGTCGTTTGCGCGTCCGCTTATCGCCAAACGTTTGGTTGAGATCGCGAAAGCGGAAGGCGCTGACGCGATAGCGCACGGCTGTACCGGAAAAGGCAACGATCAGGTCAGATTCGAGCTCGCGATAAAGCATTTCGCGCCGGATATGAAGATAATCGCCCCGTGGCGCAAATGGAACATAAAATCGCGTGAAGAAGAAATAGAGTACGCGGAGGCGCACAACGTGCCCCTGAGAATAACGAGGGAGACGAACTATTCAAAGGACAAAAACCTGTGGCATCTTTCGCACGAGGGACTTGACCTCGAGGACGCGGGAAACGAACCGGCTTATGAAAAACCCGGCTTTCTTGAAATGTCGGTATCCCCGCTTGACGCGCCGGACAAACCCGAGTATATAACGCTCGGATTTGAATGCGGAAAGCCCGTTTCGTTCAACGGAGAAAAAATGAGCGCCAAACAGATCATTCTCAAACTGAATGAGGTCGGCGGCAAAAACGGTATAGGTCTGCTGGATATCATAGAAAACCGTCTTGTCGGCATGAAATGCCGCGGCGTGTATGAGACCCCGGGCGGAGAGATCCTGTACGCCGCGCACGAATATCTCGAAACGCTGACGCTTGACAAGCTGACGATGCATAAAAAGCAGGAGCTTGCGATCTCGTTTGCGGAGCTTGTATATAACGGTCTGTGGTTTTCACCTCTGCGTGAAGCCATGTCCGCGTTCTTTACCGCGACGCAGAAGAACGTGACCGGCACGGTAAAACTGAAGCTGTATAAAGGGAATATCATAAAAGCCGGCGTTTGGTCAGACAACGCGCTTTATTCTGAGGAGCTTGCGACGTTCGGCGAGGATAACGTATACGATCAGACGGACGCGACCGGATTCATCAATCTTTTCGGGCTTCCCACAGTCGTACAGGCGAAGGTCAACGCGAAACAGGGGCTGACGGAATGAAGCTGTGGGAAGGAATGACGGACGGTGTGACCGATCCGTGTGCCGAAAGCTTCAATTCGTCTGTATCTTTCGACAAAAGGCTTTATAAACAGGATATAACCGGAAGTATCGTGCACGCGCAGATGCTTTGCAAATGCGGAATTATAAACGAAGACGACGCCGAACTCATAACGCACGGATTATCGGGGATAATGACGGATATAGAGACCGGCGCGCTGATACCGGACCCGTCATGCGAGGATATCCATACTTTCATCGAACAGACTCTGACGTCAAGGATCGGCGAAGCGGGCAAACGCCTCCATACTGCGAGAAGCAGAAACGACCAGGTCGCTCAGGATCTGAGGCTGTGGTGCGTTGACGAGATCGATCGGATCTGCGGACTTCTGAAAGATCTGATATATAAAACCGCAGAAAAAGCCTTGCAGTACGCAGATGCGATAATGCCGGGATTCACTCATCTTCAACCGGCGCAGCCCGTCACCTTCGGTCATCATCTGACGGCGTACGCGATGATGTTTGAGCGTGATATCGACAGGCTGACGGATTGCAGAAAACGCACGAACGTAGCGGTTATAGGCAGCTGCGCGCTCGCGGGTACGACGTATCGGACGGACCGCGCCTATGAAGCGGGACTGCTTTTTGCAGACGGCGTTTGCAAAAACTCCATTGACGGCGTATCCGACAGGGATTTTGTGATAGAGCTTCTGTCGTGTCTGTCCGTTATAATGATGCACCTTTCGAGATTCTCGGAAGAAATGATACTCTGGACCTCGGGGCAGTTTTCGTTCGTGAAGCTGCCGGACGCGTACACGACGGGATCTTCCATCATGCCTCAGAAGAAAAACCCGGATATGGCGGAGCTTTGCCGCGGAAAGACCGGGCGCGTATACGGAGATCTGTTCGCGGTGCTTACGATGATGAAAGGGCTTCCGCTTGCGTATAATAAGGATATGCAGGAGGATAAAGAATCGCTGTTTGACGCGGCTGACACCGTTTGCGCATGCCTCGGTATCTTTGCAAAAATGGTCTGCGGTATGACCGCGGATACGGAAAAAATGGGTGAAGCCGCGTGCAGGGGATTTATAAACGCAACGGATCTTGCCGATTATCTTGTGAGGCAGGGACTGCCGTTCCGCGAGGCGTATAAGCTGTGCGGCGGGATTGTATCGTATTGCATCAAAAACGGAAAAACGCTCGAGTCTCTTTCGCTTGAAGAATACAAAACGTTTTCGCCCGTGTTTGACGACGGCGTTTATGACGCGATAGATTTAAAAAACTGCGTTTACCGCAGGATAAGCGAGGGAGGGACCTCGCCGTCGACGGTCGGGAAAAACGCCGTATATCTTATGAAAAAGTACAAATAAGAATACCGGAGAGGATCTGCCTCTCCGGCGTTTTATTGCGGGTCGTTATCTGGTCTTTATAGAGTTTTCGTAGCTTTCGATCATCTTTTTGACCATCTGACCGCCGATGGAACCGGCCTGCTTGGAGGTGAGGTCACCGTTGTAGCCGTTTTTCAGGTTGATGCCTAACTCACCGGCGGATTCCATTTTGAAACGGTCGAGCGCATCCTTTGCGCCGGGTACTACGTGCTTTGCCATAATAATACAGATTCCTTTCGATTTCAATTGTGAGGCGGATCGTGCGATCCGTCCCGTAAGGAAGCCGTTTTTCGGCTCCGAACATATTATGTGCATCATATCCGGGTTTATTACAATGTAAATTTTGGAAAATCACTTGATTTTGCAGTCTGCTTTTGGTATAATGCTTTAAAAAGGAGGTAACTGAAATGAACAAGAGAATACCGTCCGACAGACTGTTGCTCGGAGCATACATACTTCAGCCGTATGCGCAGACCGAAAAACACATAAAAGAACTGAGCGAATGCGGGATCGAAATGATCGTCTGCTTTGCGCCGAAGGACAGATCGGTGCTCGATCTGCTTGAAAAATACCACGTCGGCTGCATAATCACGGGGATCCTGCCCGGCTGGTGGGGCGGAGACGGAACGAAAGCCGGAACGCTGCATGAAAGAAGCCCGATCGAAATCTATGAGAAAAAAGCCGCCGAATTCGTCGACCATCCCGCCGTGTGGGGAGTTGACATAGGCGACGAGCCGTCCGCGCTTGATTTCGATCATTACGGAAAGATAGCGAGAACGGTTGATCTGTGCTATGAAAATCAGCTTCCTTATCTGAATCTTTATCCCAACTACGCCTCTGTCGCCGCCAACACGGAGGATCAGACGATGTGTCAGTTAGGCACCGCGACGTATGCGGAGCACATTCAAAAGTATATTGAAAAGGTGGATCTGCCTTACATAAGCTACGACTTTTATCCGTACTCGCTGCCGGAATCTATAGGCATCGGCAAAATGCTCGATAATTTCAGAATCGTTGCCGACGCGTGCAGAAAGACCGGGCGTGATTTCTGGTATATCCCTCAGGTGAACGGACTTCATGAAACGGATTTCACAAGCGAGGATATGCTCAGATACCAGGCGTATATCGCGCTTTGCTACGGAGCGACAGTCATCAACTGGGCTTGCTATACCGGCGGCTGGTGGTGCAACAACGTGCTTGACAAGGAAGGCAACAAGACAGAGCAGTACGACAAGCTGAAGCATATAAACGAAGAGCTTCGCAGGTTCGGCGAGATATACATGAAGTATAAAAACACGGCGACGTATATCACCGGCTTTGAAAACGATCCGTGGTACGGAAAATACGAAGGCGTGGAATGCGTGCGCGAGATCGATACCGGCGCCGTTCGCGGGCTTAAAGCGAGCGGCGGCAAGCTTGTTGTCGGTCAGATGGTGCACAGGCAGGATAACGGAAAGGTCGCTTTGCTCGTATGCAACGCCTCGGATCCGTACGGCAGAGAGCCTTCGGAATCGGTCGTAAGCTTCAGCGCGTTCAGACGCTGCGTGAAGGTATACAGCGGCGAAAAGGTAGTCGAGCTTCACCGCGAGGGCGACGAATACTCTTTCACCCTCGGATCCGACAGAGCGGTACTTATCACACTTGAATAAAGAATCCGGAAGGATGAGCTCATCCTTCCGGTATTTTTATTTGTTTTTTGCTTTGTGTACGGCTCTCTGTATGAGTTTTACCGTCTCGACGATCGGTATCACGAGGATCGCAAGTCCCATTGCTATCACGTATTCGAGCAGGCTTATGGAGGTGAAGCCGAACGCGCTGTTGAGTCCGGGTATATAAATGACCGCCGTTGTGAGTACAAGGGAAAGAACCATTGCGCCCAGAAGATAATAGTTATGTTTTTTCATTGTGAAAATTGACTTTCTTACCGTGCGCATATTGAATGAATGGAATATTTCCGCCATCGACATCGTAAGGAACGCCATCGTCATTCCGTCGGGCGAGTCGACAAACTCAAAGGCTCCGCCTTCAAGCATATGACCGATCAGATACGCCGCAAACGTAAGGACCGTAACCATCATGCCCTGATAGAGGCAGTCAAAACCGACTCCGCCGGAGAAAATACCGGATCTCGGATCTCTCGGGGGTCTGTCCATAATATCGCGTTCAGGCATCTCCATTCCGAGCGCAAGTGCGGGGAAGCAGTCGGTTATAAGGTTTATCCAGAGCAGATGCACCGGCTTGAGAAGCGTAAAGCCGATCATCGTCGCCGTGAAAACGGAAACGACTTCGCTCAGGTTGGAGGAAAGCAGGAACTGTATCGCTTTTCTTATATTGTCGTAGATACGTCTGCCTTCTTCAACCGCGGTCACTATCGTGGCGAAGTTGTCGTCCGCCAGGACCATATCGGCAACGTTTTTCGTAACGTCGGTACCGGTTATACCCATGCCCACGCCTATGTCGGCGGCTTTGATGGACGGAGCGTCGTTTACGCCGTCGCCCGTCATGGCGGTGACTCTGCCGAGCGAACGCCACGCGTTGACTATCCTTACCTTATGCTCCGGCTGTACTCTTGCGTATACGGAGTATTTAACAACGTCACGGCTGAACTGATCGTCGGAGATCTTGTCAAGCTGCGCGCCCGTGAGAGCCTGCGACGCGTCGGTTATGATGGTCAGCTCCTTTGCGATCGCGACGGCGGTGTTTATGTGGTCGCCCGTGATCATGATCGGACGGATCCCGGCGCGTCTGCATTCCTCAATGGAGGCTTTGACCTCGGGTCTGACGGGGTCGATCATTCCGTACAGACCGATGAAGATAAGATCGTTTTCGATAACGGAGGCTTCCGTATCAGCCGGCATCCGGTCGTATGTTTTATATGCGGCGGAAAGAACGCGCAGGGCGCTGTCGGCCATGGAGCGGTTCTGCTCGGCGATATCCGCGCGGTCCTGATCGGTAAGCGGGCAAACCGCACCGTTCTTGATGATCCTCGTGCATTTTTTGAGCACTTCGTCCGGAGCGCCCTTTGTGTACTGTATGAAGGAACCGTCGTTTTCGTGGATCGTGGACATCATCTTGCGCATCGAATCAAAGGGAGCTTCGCCGACGCGTTTCTGCAATTTGTCATATTCGGTCTTGTTGATACCGAGCTTGTTCGCGTAATTTACGAGAGCGTTTTCGGTAGGCTCGCCTTCAGCTTCGCCGGATTCACCGATCTGAGCGTCGGAGCAGAGAGCCATTGCCGTGGCAAGCAGCTTGCTCGATGACGTGTATTCGCGTACCACGGTCATCTTGTTCTGCGTGAGCGTGCCGGTCTTGTCGGAGCAGATGATCTGAGTGCAGCCGAGCGTTTCGACCGCCGTAAGCTTTCTTATGACCGCGTTGCGCTTTGACATTTTCGTGACGCCGATCGAAAGAACTATGGTGACGACGGTCGCAAGTCCTTCCGGAATAGCCGCGACGGCAAGTGAAACGGCTACCATCAGCATGTTTATAACGGGCTTGAACTGACCGTCTCTGATCTCGCTTATAAAGTTGCCGTCTTTGAAGACCTGAACCGCGAAGACAATGATGCAGATACCGATAACAAGGTAGGTAAGTATCTTTGAAAGCTCGCCGAGCTTGATCTGAAGCGGCGTTTTGCCGTCGTCCGCCTTTGTAAGGGCGTCTGCGATCTTACCCATTTCGGTATCCATTCCGGCGGCTGTTATAACGGCTTTTCCGTGACCGTAGACGATGGTGGAACCCATGTAGACCATATTCGTACGGTCGCCCAGGGGAACGTTTCCGTCTTCCTTGGCTTTAAGCGTCATTACGGTCTTGTTCACGGGAACGGATTCTCCGGTCAGAGCAGATTCCTCAGCCTTCATGGAAGCGCATTCGATGATCCTGGCGTCAGCCGGAACTGAGTCTCCAGCTTCAAGGACTATCACGTCGCCTACGACGAGATCTTCGCTTTTGATAACTCTCAGAACTCCGTCTCTTATGACCTTTGAAGTCGCGGCGGTCATTTGCTGTAAAGCTTCGATCGCTTTTTCGGCTTTGCTTTCCTGATAAACTCCGAGCACGGCGTTCAGGATAACGACGACGCCGATGATAATGACGTCCGCGAAGGATTCCTTCTGTGTGACAGCTATGACGGCTGAGATCACCGCGGCGACGATAAGTATGATTATCATCGGGTCGGCAAGCTGGCGGAAGAACATGTGTACAAGGGATTCCTTTTTCGCTTCGGCAAGCTTGTTTTTGCCGTTTTTGGCAAGCCTTGCCCCGGCTTCGCTCGTTGAAAGCCCGGCTCTTCCGGTCCCGAGATCGGCTAACGTATCGTCGATTTCGTGTAGATAATATTTCATTGTATATCCTTTCCTTCGGCGCGCGCATTCTCAAAAATATAGAGACTCATACATTGGATAATGTATGAGTCTCATTTATACTTTATTCGTACCGACAGGACCAGACGGAAAACCGTCGGCTGTTGACCCTGCCGAAGCGCCTGAGCGCCAAATTACTCCCTCACTGAATATTCGATTATGAGTATTTTATCACTAACGGGATCAAATGTCAATCGTTTTTTTGCGATTTAAAGAATTATTAACATGACGTTTATTTAGCAAGTATCTTATCCGCAACGTACAGACCGTTCGCGGCTGCCTGCGACAGAGAACGGGTGAAGCCCGCGCCGTCGCCTATCGCGTAGATGCCCTCGGTCCCGTCAATCTCAAAATCGCTGCAGAGCGGACGCGCCGAGTAGTACTTGCATTCGATACCGTACAGCAGAGTATCGTAGTTCGCCGTCCCTGGGGCGATCTGATCGAGCGCGTCTATCGTTTCGATGATATTGTCAAGCTGACGCTTAGGCATACAGAGAGAAAGATCTCCGGGGACGGCTTTCAGCGTCGGGCGCGTCGTCGACGCGGCTATACGCTTGTCGTCCGAACGTCTGCCGCGGCGCAGGTCTCCGAGACGCTGAACAAGCACCGAGCCTCCGGACATAAGATTCGACAGACTCGCCACGTGACGCGCGTATTCTATCGGGTTGTTGAACGGATGTGTGAATTTCATCGTGGCGAGAAGAGCGAAGTTCGTGTTTTTCGTCTTTTTCGCCTCATCGCGGTACGAGTGACCGTTGACGGTGAGAACGCCGTCCGTATTTTCCATAACGACGGATCCGCGGTCGTTGAAGCAGAACATACGCGTTTTGTCTCCGTACACCTTTGATCTGTACCAGATCTTGGGCTCGTAGATCTTTTCGGCAAAATCACGCCATATGATCGACGGCAGCTCAACGCGTACGCCTATATCGACCTGATTGTTTTCGAGCGGGATCCCGTTCTTCTTGCACCATTCGGAGAAGAAGCTCGAGCCTGCGCGTCCGACGGCGACGATTATCCTGTCACCGCGAACCTTGTATTCGTTTCCGGCGTGGCTGTACGTGACGGTGTGCATCTTCTTGTCGATATCGGATACCGTGGAATTGGTAAGTATCGTTATACGTTCCGAAAGAAAGTCGATGAGCTTGACCATCGTGTCGTAGTTGGAATCGGTCCCGAGGTGCTTGACCTGCGCCTGCGCCATATGTAGGTCGTATTTGAGGCACAGCTGTTTAAGCTCGTCGCTCGGCATGAAGCGTTCGGTCGTCGCACCGAAGGAGACGAGTATACTGTCGGCTTTTTCGATATAGTCGATGACCGTCTGTTCGGACATGAATTCCGTCAGCCAGCCGCCGTATTCAGTCGACACCACGTATTTACCGTCGGAGAAGGCGCCGGCTCCCGCCATGCCTTCCATTATTGCGCAGTTCTTGCAGCGCAGACATACGTCGGACGCTTTGGTAAGCATCGGACAGACGCGGTGTCTTATCGCGTTGCCGCGTTCGAGCATACATATTTTCAGCGAAGGGTCGTTTGTTATAAGCGAATACGCCGACATAAGACCGCCTATTCCTCCGCCTACGATCACAATATCATATCTTTCCATTACAATCTCCGTTTAAAGTTTATTTTTTCTTATTTTCTCACGCGTCATACCGGCGTTTTTTATCGCGCGGCTGACGTAAAACTGATCGATTTTCCCGAGGACCTGCTGTCTGCCGAGATCGTGCAGCAGCTTTTCAAGCTCGGACATATAGATTATATCGTCGTCGCCGGAAAGCGGTATCGCCTCGTCGGACGTGAATATCACCGAAGAATAGATCGGGACCTTGCCGTATCCTGCGCGTTTAAGCACGGCGTGCACCGCCTGTTTGCTTTTTTCAGCCGTGACAAGCGGGCTTTCGATCTCCGAACGGTCGTCGTCCTTGATGATGACCCATACCTCGCCGTCGTCGTTATCTATCCTGCCGCTTTTGTCAAACACGGTGAGTATCAGAACGCCGCCGTTGGTAACGACTATCTCGTCGGCGCGCTGATAGTGATGCGTCTTTACCGTCCCCTCGTTCATGACGGGGAAGTAGAGATAAGAGAATACGTTTTTGCGGTATGCGTTGTCAAGCAGAAACGATTTCAGCTCTTCGCGCGCCGAAAGCCTGCCGCTGTTTCTTGCACGGTTTCTCTGACGGTGATAAAACGAGGAAATCAGAGCCATTATGAGTATCACGGCGGCTCCACCGCCGAGAATTATCAGGACGACACGCAGAAATTCCATATTCAGCCTCCCTCCGCAACTCAATTACCGTATTATTATATCATCAATTGCGTGATTTGGCAAGCCCTTTTTTCATTTTTTTGACTATGCTGCGGCAAAATTATTTGAAAGCTCTTGACAAACCGGAATTTTTGTGGTATTATATCTAACGCTGACCGGAATACACGCGGGTGTAGTTCAGTGGTAGAATACCAGCCTTCCAAGCTGGCTATGTGGGTTCGATTCCCATCACCCGCTCCATAACAAGCCTCGCGCAAGCGAGGCTTTTTCGTTGAAGCAAGGCGCTTCAAAAGTAAAACTCCGTCTTAAAGATAAATAAATCCTTTTAAATGACGAAAAACACTTGTCAAAACGGAAAATATATGATATACTTTAAAAAAACGGGATCGGATGATCACAGATGAGAAAATACAGACTTCGCATCGGGCTTGACGTGGATGATATACTTTACGAATGCAATTCGTACGCGCTCCGTCTGCTGAAAGAAAAGTACGGAAACGCCCCGTCGCTCGATATAAATAATATAACCGGATGGGGACTTCAGGGCAATATTGCCGATGAGAGGATAAAATATTTCTCCGATCCGGATTTTGTCGCGTCTCAGCCGCTTTATCCCGGCGCCGCCAGGTTTGTTTCTCAGCTTTGTAAGATCGCCGACGTTTTTTTCGTGACCGCGGTCCCGCCCGCCTGCATGACTGCGAGAGCGGAGAGGCTTGCGGCTGATTTTCCGGACGTTCCGCCGGGAAACATACTTATCGGTACGCGCAAGGACATAGTGAATCTCGATATTTTGCTTGACGACGGGATACATAATATTTCATCGTCTCAGGCTTCTTATCCCGTGCTTATGCGCCGTCCGTGGAACAACGATCTTTCCGGACTTCTTTCCGTGAACACCTATGAGGATTTCATCCACCTCGCCAAAATGGTCGGAAATTCTTTTGTCGGAAAAGTTCCGGATCTTCACAAGGGCGGAGTGCTTTGCCTCGTCGGCCCGTCCGGTACCGGCAAAACCGAGATCGCCGCGGCTCTGACCGAGGATAAAAGATTTGAAAAACCCGTCACGACGACCACCCGTCCGCGAGCCGCGGGCGAAACGAAGAGCGCGTACAGGTTCGTCAGCACCGAGCAGTTCATTAAGCAAAAGGAAAACGGCGAATTCATCGAGACTACCGTTTACGGCAAATACTATTTCGGCACGTCCGAAAAACATATCGCGCCGATAGTTGACAGCGGCAGGATCGCCGTGATACCGATTGATATCTGCGGCGCAGTCACGCTCAAGAACCTTTACGGAGCGAAAGCCGTGCTTGTATTCACCGAGCGGAACAAACGCGACATTTATATGAATATTATAAAACGTCAGATCTCAGATGAGGACAAGATCAGCCGTATGATGTCGATCGATTTTGAGCTGCGCAATATAGAGCTGTGTGATTTTTCGGTCAATTTTGACTCCGGAACCGAAAAATGCGTCGAAAAAATTTATTCCGAATTACATATGAAGAGAGAAAAACGTAATGTTTGAAGCTGTAACTGAAGCGATAAGGGAATATGAAACCGTTATCCTTCATCGCCACTGGTCTCCCGACGGTGACGCGCTCGGCAGTCAGATCGGTTTATACGAGTTCATAAAAGATAATTTCCCTGACAAGAAGGTATATAAAGTCGGCGACGGCGCGGGCAGATATTCGTTCATGTACGGATCCGTGATGGATGAAATACCGGACGAATACTATAACGGAGCTCTCGCCGTGATCCTCGACAGCGCGACAGAGGAGCTTGTATCAGACAAGCGTTTCAAGCTCGCCGCCAAGACCGTCAGGATCGACCATCATATCTACTGCGAGACCTTTACCGATATCGAGATCGTCGACACGACGTATGAAAGCTGCTGCGGCATGATCGCTCACTTGTGCCGCGAGTCGGGACTTCACCTGTCCAAAACCGCGGCTGAGGCGATATTCACCGGTATGGTTACTGATTCAGGCAGGTTCAGATACGACAGCACGTCAGCAAGGACGTTTGAGCTTGCCGCGTATCTGATGGAGCACGGCGTAGACTGCAGCTCCATATATCTGCAGCTGTACAGCTCGGAGCTGTCGTCTGTGCTGCTTCGCGCGTCGTTTTTGTCTAAGATAAAAGTATTTGAAAACAGCTCCGTCGCATATATTTACAATACGAAAGAGGAGCTTGAGGCTCTCGGCATATCGGATATTTTCTCCGTATCGCGCGGAATGGTCAACGTGATGGCGGATATAAAGGGAATAGATATCTGGGTGAATTTCACGGAGGACGGAGAAAAAGTCGTCTGCGAGCTTCGTTCGAGCAAATACAATATCAATCCCGTCGCTACGGCGCACGGAGGCGGCGGCCATCAGAAAGCCTCCGGCTGTGACGTTGCAGACCGCGAGGAGGCGATGGTCATGCTGAGAGAATTAAAAGCGATATCGGAGCAGAGCGAATGAACGAACAGATCAAAAAACAGATCATAGAGAAAATAGAAGAGTACGGTACGATAATCATAAGCCGTCATTCAAGACCGGACGGAGACGCCGTCGGATCGACTCTCGGACTTTCGGAAGTCTTGCGCGCGACTTATCCCGAAAAACGCGTATTTCTCGACAACAAGGACAGGTCCGAATACGTTTCGTTTCTCGGAGACGAGGGCGAGCGTCCGACGGACGGCGATTACACAGACGCGCTCGTAATAGTGCTCGATACCGGAAGCGTGTCGCGTATCGCAAACGACAGATACGACAAAGGCGCGTATCTTATAAAGATAGATCATCATATATTTGACGAGGATTACGGAGATATCTCGTGGGTCGAGGAAGAAAGATCGTCAGTTTGCGAGATGATCGCGGATCTTTGCGAGACTTATAAAGACAAACTCAGACTGCCGGTACACGCGGCGGAATGCATATTTACCGGCATGGTCACGGATTCGGGCAGATTCCGTTTCCGCGGTACGACCGGAGATACAATGAGGCTTGCGGCGTATCTTATGGATCAGGGTATTGATACGGAAACGATCTACGCGCATCTCGGTGCCGACGACATTGAAACTCTCAGATTCCGCGCCGCGCTTATTTCAAGGATCCAAATGACGGAAAACGGCGTCGCTCATCTTCATATCAGCTCCGCCCTGCGCAAAAGACGCGGGATCAGCCAGGAGGACGCGAGCAACACCGTATCTTTGATGGAGCATATCAAGGGCAGCCTTATCTGGCTTGCGTTTATCGAAAACGACGACAAAAGCATAAGAGTCAGACTCCGCTCGCGTTTCGTTACGGTACAGGAGCTTGCGGCGCGCTATCACGGAGGCGGGCACGCCTGCGCGAGCGGCGCGACCGTATACAGTAAAGAAGAGGCAGAAGCGCTCGTCGCCGAAGCCGACGCGATCTTAGGCGAATTCAAGAAGGAGCACCCCGGTCTGATATGAAAATCCTTCTGACGAACGACGACGGCATCAAAGGCGAAGGCCTGAGATATCTCGCCGAATGGTGCGCCGTCATGGGCGACGTTACTGTCGCCGCGCCGAAATTTGAGCAGAGCGGCAGATCGCAGGGGATCGTGATCAAAGTGCCGTATGAGGTCGTGTTGAGTGCGGAATATGAGGATCTCGGGATCGCGTCATACAGCGTTGACGCGTCGCCCGCCGACTGCGTCCGCTTCATCGCAGACAGAGTCGGAGTTGACTATGATCTTGTGTTTTCCGGCATCAACAACGGCTTCAACTTAGGTCATGATATCGCTTATTCGGGCACGTGCGGAGCGGCTTTTGAAGCGAATTACGCCGGTATCAAAGCAGTATCGTTTTCCACCATCCGCGGCAATACGAAAAAGGCGTCGGAATACCTTCCCGCCGTATGGAGCTTTATCATAGGAAACGGCTTGCTTGAATACTCCGGTATGCTCAACGTGAATATCCCGGAGGAACCGAAGGGCATTCTTGTTACGGAGCAGGGCAGAACGTTTTTCCGCGACCATTTCGTCGACGCGGGCGAAAATATGTACAAAGCCGCGGTTTACCTTACCAGAAGCGTGGACGGACCTCTTGATCTGAAATATGATACGGACGCCGTGCTCGCCGGGTATTGCTCCGTTACGCCGCTTCTGACGAACAGAACGGATCATGACGCATTGAAAAAAATATCCGAAAGGATCAAAAAATAAAGGAGAATCATTATGGCTAATTCAAACGGACTTTTTTCTGTCAACGACAGAACTGCCGAGTTTGATCAGAACGACGCTCAGCAGAACAAGGTGATGGGTATTCTTTCCTATATCGGAATACTCGTACTCATCCCGATCTTTGCCGCCAAGAATTCCAAATTCGCACGCTTCCACGCAAACCAGGGACTTGTGATCGCGATCTGCGAGATCGCGTCTTACATAGTTCTGTCGCTTCTGCTCGGCAGGATCCCGTACGTCGGAGGAGTCTTCACGTTCATCAACTACCTGCTCGACGTGTTCCTGCTCGTCCTCTCCATCCTCGGGATCGTATTCTCGGCAAAAGGACAGGCGAAAGAGCTTCCGATCGTCGGAAAGATCAAGATCCTGAAATAAAAGCAAAAAAATCACCCGGTCACACCGGGTGATTTTTTTGTATTCAGTGCTTTTTTTTTGCAAGGACTACGGCGCAGCCGACGGATGCGAGCAGAGCGACTGCTGCAACGGAAACGGCGGCGTCGGATGTTTCGGGCGAAGGTTCGGGCTTGTCGGCTTTGACGAGCTTGTCGAGCTTGCAGCCCTGATTATACTCATACGTGCCCTTATAATTCTTGAAGGAACCGGTCACGGTGATCGTATCGCCGACTTCGATCTTATCGGCGTCGGTGCCTTCGAGTCTGTAGCACATTACGGGCTTGTCGTCATGACCTTCAACAACGATCGTTACGGTAACGTTATTGTATTCGGTGCTGAACGGAGTGTCTACCGTCTTAACGACGCCGGTGAGCGTGAACGGTCCGGCAAGGGATTCGTTATCCTTGAGAGCGTACAGAGCTTCAAGTATCTCGTCGACGGTCTCGGGAACTTTTTCGTCCTCTTTTTCGGCTATCGTGTACGCGTCAAGCGTGCAGTTTGCGTCGAATTCAACGGTGCCGTTGTAATTTTTGAGAATACCCGTGACGGTTATCGTGTCGCCAGATGCGATCTTGTCAACGCCGTCAACGCCTTCCTTGTTGATCATGCGGAAGCACTGGACGGGCTTATCTTCAAAACCTTCGACTGCCATTGTTACGGTAACGTTGCCGTATCTTTCGCTGTATACCGTGTTTACTGCGGTGATCTTACCGGTAAGGGTGTACGTGCCGGGAAGAGCGGCGCCCTGCTCGAGAGCGTACGCAGCGTTCAGTATTTCTTCGGGCGTAGTGTAGGTGGGCTGCTCGGGCTGTTCAGCTTCGCCCTTCTTATAGGCGATCTCTTTGCAGGCGGCGTCGAACTCGTAAGTATCGTTGTATCTCTTGAGCTGACCTTCGACCTTTATCGTATCGCCGACAGCGAGCAGAGCGGCGTGCTCGCCTTCAAGACGGAAGCACTGCACGGGCTTGTCGGTCATGTCTTCGACTATGATCGTGACGGTGACGTTGTTGAATTTTTCGCTGTAAGCGGTATCGACGGATTTGATAACGCCTTCGAGCGTGTAGGGACCGCCGGCGAGAAATTCGCCTTTTTCAAGTTTGTAAAGCGCTTCAACGATCTCCTTAGGAGTCTTTGGCGCGGGCTCGGGCTCGGGCTCGGGCTCGGCGGCGCCTTCAAGCGAGACCGCTATGCTCTTGAATCTGATCTGTTTGCCGGATTCGTTGCTGAACTTGATCTCCTTGGCGCTGCCGGTCCAGTTTCCGGTTCCGTCAAGTACGAAGCTGCCGGTGTCAGCGGTGACTGCATACGTATACTGGGAAGAACCGTATGTAAAGGTGATGGCTGTGATATTGCTGTCGGCTTTTACGGTAAAGCTGTTGCCGGCGTAGACTCTGAACGTTCCGTTGTCATAATGCTTCGGAACCAGCGATTCGTTTGTTCCGGCTTCGAAGGTTATCGTAACGCCGTCGCTTGTGACGGTACCGATCTCGGCGCCGTCAGCCAGACCGAAATCGTTGGGATTGAACGTTACCGTTTTTGCTTCAGCGTTGACCGCGAGGCAGAGAACTGAAACGGTCATCATTATCACCAGCAGAAGTGAGATGATCTTTTTCATTTTAAACTCCTTGATTTATGCAAAATTATTTGACTATAGTGCATCCGTTGTCAAATTCGTACGTATCGTTATATCTCTTCAGGTTGCCTTTGACGGTGATAGTATCGCCGACTTTGATCGTATCGGCGCCGTCACCCTTGAGACGGTAGCAGGTAACGGGATAATCGTCAAGTCCGTCGCATACTATAACAACGGTGACGTTGTTGTATCCGCTGTCGTAAGGCGTGGGGATGGAGGTGATCTTGCCGGTCAGAGTGAACGGACCGCCTTCGAGCGCCTCGTTTTTGTTGAGCGCATACAGCGCTTTTACGATCTGTTCCGGAGTCTCAAGCTTCGGCGCGGTATTCTCGGAGACGAAATCGATCTTGTCGAGCGTGCAGCCTGCGTCGAATTCGACCGTGCCGTTGTAATTCTTGAGCTTGCCGGTAACGGTTATTTTGTCGTTCTTCTTGACTTTGTCCGCATCGGTGCCCTTCATACGGAAGCACTGTATCGGCTTGTCTTCGCAGCCTTCAACGGCGATCGTAACGGTCACGTTCTTGAATTCGTCGCTGTACGGGGTGTTGACGGACGTTACCGTGCCGGAAAGAGTCCACGTTCCGTCAAGTGCCTTGTCCTTTGCGAGAGCGTACGCCGCTTCGACTATTTCCTTCGGAGTCTTTTCGACAGGCTGAGTATCTTCTTTCTTTGTCGTGGTTTCCTCTTTGGTCGTGTCGGCGGGGGCGGCGGATGACTCGACCTTGACAAGCTCGCAGCCCTCCATGAACTCGTACGTGCCCTTATAGTTCTTCAGGCCGCCTTTTACGGTGATCGTATCGCCGGCTTTTATCGTATCGACGCCGGTACCTTTCAGACGGTAGCACATAACGGGCTTGTCTTCGAAGCCCTTGACTTTGATCGTTACGGTCACGTTTTTGTACTGATCGCTGTAAGCGGTGTCGACATTGGAGATCTCGCCTGTCAGCGTGTAGCTTCCTTCGATCGTTTCGCTGTCTTTCAGAGCGTAGAGCGCGTTGATGATCTTTTCGGGAGTGTCAAGCTCGGGGGATCCGGGCGTCGACGCCGATTCGGTGCCGGACGCCTCGTCTGTCGTTGCATCGGAGGGGTCGGATACGGAATTGATTTTGACTATCGTGCAGCCGGCGTCGTATTCATACGTATCTTTGTATCTTTTCAGATAGCCGCTGACGGTTATGTTGTCGCCTGTCTTGATCGTGTCCGCGCCGTCGCCCTTAAGGCGGTAGCACGTTACGGGATATTCGTCAAAGCCTTCAACAACGATAACTACGGTCACGTTGTTGAAACCGGCGTCGTAAGGAGTGGGAACGTCGGTGATGGTACCGGTCAGCTCGTAGGGACCGCCGTCGACCGCTTCATCCGCGTTCAGCGCGTACAGAGCTTTAAGGATCTGTTCGGGCGTCTCGAGCTTCGGCGACGTGTCCTCGGCTACGAAGTCGATGCTGTCGAGAGTGCAGCCGCTGTCGAATTCGACGGTGCCGCTGTAATTCTTGATCTTACCGGTAACGGTGATCTTGTCGTTTTTCTTTATTGTGTCGGCGCCCTCGCCCTTGAGGCGGTAGCACTGTATCGGTTTGTCTTCCTTGCCGTCCACCGCGATCGTTACGGTTACGTTGTTGTATTCGGCGCTGAAAGGCGTATTTACCGCGATTATCGTTCCGGACAGGGTGTACGTTCCGTCAAGAGCCTCGCCGGGGGCGAGCTCGTAAGCGGCTTCAAGCACGTCGGTAGGAACTTTGACGACGTATTTGAATTCAATGTCCTTGGAAAGTCCGCCGTTTGAGACGGTACCTTTTACGGTGAATTCGGATCCGTTGACAGCCTCGGGTCCGATTACGACCTTCACGCTGTCGTTTTCAGAGGGTTCTACGGTGATCTTACCGTCCGCGCCTTCGACGACCCAGTCGATATCAAAGTCAAAGCCTTCGTGATCAATAAGCTTCGTGGGAAGCGTGAAGGGAGCTGATACGGTGTTTTTGAGTCCGGGCTTGTTGTATTCGTAAACAACTGCCGCGGCGCTGTCAACGATATCCTGCGTTATCGTTTTGACGCCGGGGTCGGCGGCTGCCGTCGTATCGTCGCCTTGACCGTTATTGCACGCGGCAAGCGATGATACGAACATGAACAAGACCAGGATCAGAGCCAGTCCTTTTTTCATTATTCTACTCCTGATTCTATATTATTGAGATATGATCTCGCAGTCGGCAAGCGTGAACAGCTTGAGCTGCGGGTTGCCGTTAAAGAAAGTCACTATGCCGGAGCAATTCAGAGTCTTGCCGCGGAAATAATCCTCCGTTACGGTAGAGCCGTCTTCCGCGGTGAGCTTAACCGTGCGTACCGTTACGGTCTTGCCGTCGGCGGAACGGCAGGTAAGCGTCATCGCTCCGTCGCTCTGCGTTGTGCTTTGCGTAGTATATATGCTTGTTACGGTGAGGTTTTCAAGACGGACGAGAACGTTTTCAAGCGTTTCGTTGTTGTTTATATCGTCAGCCGAAATAAGCACGGGTTCGGTTTTAACGTCTTTTTCGAGGATCTTCGTGTCGTCGTCGGTCGGATTGATGAGCGAGAACGACAGACCGGATATCTGAAATCCGAAGTTTTCGTTATCGTCGGCGGTGCCGGTTATGAGAAGTCTGTAACCGGGGATGAGGAATTTCGGCGCAAGCGAGGCGTAGCCGCCGTAAACGTACACACCGTAATACTGCTGAGTATCCTCGTCGAAAGACTGAACGTAGATGCCGCCGCCGCTCTCTTTTGTAACGACGCCTTCAAATCTTACTTTGGTCGCGTTATAACTGCTCTTGTTGAGCACAAGCGATTTGATCGAAAGCTCGACTGCGGATCCGTAATAGAAAAGCGGGTCCTTTTTGCCGGAATAGAGGTTTATCTTTTCCGTTCTCGCGCTTGTCAGCGCGTTCATTGCGGTAGTGCCGTAACGGGTCGACGAGGTGCTTTTGCCCATTGCGAGACCGTCGGCTAAGATCTCGATATTGAGATTGCGCCACGTTTCGCTGTCCTTCGGCCTGTACCAGACCCAGGCGAGATATCTGTCGCCCGTGGAATCGAGTACGGCGGAGCCTTCCTCGTTGCTTTCAAGCACTATTTCAGCAGCATCCTGAAGCTTTGACTTCGTATATCTGGATGCCGGTTTACCCCACGGCTCGACCTTGCCGGTCGATTCCGGAGTGTCTATCGCAAGGAATCTGACCTTGATGATCTCGGTGCGGGTGTAATTCCAAAAATGCACAGTGTCGCCGTCGATGAACTGCTCAACGGTCACGAGACCTCTGCCGGTCTTGTTGAAGTCGTTTTGAATGTCGGAGGTTTTCAGCGTCTCCATCGCTCCGAAGTCGGGCAGGGAGGGATCTCTTACGTATTCCCATACGCCTTCGTCTCCGCCGCCTTCGTCGGTTTCGGGTATGGTCACGTCACCGGTGACGGTCCCGTCGGACGGGGCGTCCCGTCTGCACGAGCCGAGCACCGCCGTAAGAGATACGACGGTGATCAGCGCGAGCATAAGGGATAATATTTTTAATATATCCTTTTTCATAAAACGTTACTGGTTGAGCGTTACGCAGCGGTTGTAAGCGTCAACGAAAAGCTGCTTGAGCTCATCCTGCGTCGCCGTGGAGGCGGCGGAAATGTAAGCGACGAGAAGCTTGCCGACCTCGTCACGGGCGTCGGAAGAGCCTATGAACGCCGGGGACGTGAAGTAAGCGCTTTCCTGTTCCATACAGATCTTGGCGGAAAGAGCCGCGATGCCGTCCTTCGTCATGTTTGCGCCGCTCAGGAATTCCTTGTAAGCGTCAAGCTCGAAAGCGGATTTGAGAACGGGAACGTAACCGGACGCCATGGAGAATTCAGCCTGGAATTCGGGGGAGGTGAGTAAGAATTTGAGGAATATCCACGCCGCGTCGTTGACGGTCTGATCCTTCTGCTTGAGCATGGTGATCGAAGGACCCTGAGAGATGACCTTCTTGTTGGAGGCGTCAGCCTGCGGGATGGTTGCGATACCTACCTCGAACGGATAAGATCCGTTATCGCTCTTGGCGGGGCACTGATAAGTCGCGCCGGCGGAAGAACCGATCGAAATGTAGGAATGGATGACCTTGCCTTCTTCGTTTGCCGTGGTGTTGGTGAAAAGACCGGAGGTGTAGCCGCCGTAGATCGCCTGAGTGGTCATGAGACCGTTCTGGCACCAGCCGCGGAATTTTTCGCAGAACTCGATATTCTGCTCATTGTTGAACAGGAAGCGGTCCTGAACCTTGTCGACAGCCTGGGTGTACGGGGTCTTGAGCTGTTCGGTCATCGTGATGAACCAGTTAGCCTCTGAGTCGTATCCGAGCGGGATGCTGGTGGGTTCGATCTCTTTTATCTTTTTAATGACGTATTCGACGGAGGTGTCGTCGGTGGCGCCGGTGGAGAACCAGTGATCCGGAACTTTAAGACCGTTGTTGTCGAAGAACGTCTTGTTGTAGTACATGACCTCGGTCGACTTGGAGAAGGGGAGCGAGTACATTTTGGACGTGTCGCCGAACTGCTGACCCTCGGCGTAGTAACCGGCGATGAAATCGTCTATCTGAGCCTGAGTGAGACCGACCGTCTCGTCGTTGATGTATTCGTTGAGGTCAACGACCTTCTTACTGCGGAGGTAAGTTGCGACGTGGTCCGGATAGCAGTACGCGAGAGCCGGCTGTTTGCCAGCCTGCAGCTCGGTGATGACCTGGTCGCGAACGTCGTCGTAACCGCCGATCGTCTGCTGGTCGATCGTGATGTTCGGGTATACCTTGTTGAATTCGGCGATGTACTTTACGAGAACGTCGCTGAGGTTTTTACCCATCGTGTGATAGAAAGTGACGGTAACGTCACCGGTGGGAATGCTATGGGTCGTTTTGCTTCCCTGGCTGCCGGAGTCGTCCGGATTGTTACTGCCGTCGTTGTTATTGCAGGCGGTAAGGAATCCGCAGACGAGCATGCAGACGAGAAGCATCAAAGCAATAAATTTTTTCATTGAATGATCTCCTTTATTATATTCTTGCTCTGTATTGAAATCCTCTGTGTTGAGGTATTTGCCGGGTCAACCCTTGATCCCGCTGCGTGATACTCCGCGCATGATGTATTTGCGCAGGAACACGAAGACGAGGAACAACGGGATGGATACGATGGTGACGGCAGCCATCTGAGCCGGGTAGTTCGTTTCGCCGAATTCATCGGTGAAGCTCGCTCCGCGCAGACCGTTGGTGATCAACTGGTGAGCCGCGTCGTTGGCGACGAGCCTCGGCCAGATGTACGCGTTCCAGGCGCCCATCATTTTCAATATCGTTATCGTTATGATAGTGGAGACGGAGAGAGGAAGCATTACCTTCCAAAGGTATTTGAAATCGCTTGTGCCGTCGACCTTGGCGGCGAGATACAGCTCGTTCGGGATCTGCATGAAGGTCTGACGGAGCAGATAGATGTAGAAGACCGAGACAAGCATCGGGAAGATCAGTACCGCGAACGTGTTCGTGATGTCGAACGCCTCGACAGGCTCGGATACGAATGGCAGACGACCCGATACGGTGAGGTAGTTCGTGATCGTGTACAGCTCGCCGGGGACCATCATCGTCGCCATGAGCAGACCGAACATAAGGTTCCTGCCCTTGAACTGAAGTCTCGCGAACGCGAAAGCGCTGAAAACGGTCACGATAAGCGAGAGCACCGTGGAAACTACGCCGACAAACATCGTATGGGCGAACAGATCCATAAGGTTTGCTTTGCTGAACGCCGTCACGAAGTTTTCAAAAACGAAATTCTGCGGCCAGAGCGTCGGCACGTTGGCGCGGTATTCGTCCATCGTCTTGAATGACGAGATTATCATCCAGTAGAACGGGAATATGACGATTATCGCCATAATGCCGAGGAAAAGATACGTAATCGTATAACGGATTATTTTAGAAGTGCGCTGCGATGCCTTGACGGATTCAACGTTGACTTCTTTTACAGCATTGTTAAATTCAGCCATGACGCACCTCAATAATGTACTTTCTTCTTACTGACGTAGCCGTTTATCGCGGTGACTATCAGTATGATGCCGAACAGTATGAGCGAAGCGGCGGAGGCGTTGCCGGAGTTGCTTTTCGGCAGCATGTTGTAAACGTAACCGACGAGCGTGTTCATCTGACCGTTTCCGCCCGGACCCATTCCGTCTCCGAATATACCTACGATACTGGAGTATTCCTTGAATCCGCCGATGAAGGACGTTATGATGACGTACGCAAGCATCGGGGAAACGAGCGGGATGGTTATGCGGAAGAACGTGCGGATCTTTGAGGTACCGTCGATCTTCGCGGCTTCATAATACTGTTTGTTGACGTTCTGCAGTCCGCCCAAAAGTACGAGTATCTTGAACGGTATCGCGTTCCAGATGATGTACGTGCAGACAACGAACATGTTAGCGCCCCAGGAGGAACCGACGTTGACGAAGTTGATCGGCTCTATCCCGAATATTCCTATTATGTTGTTGATTATACCCTGAGTCTGTATAAGGTCGCCGAGACCAACGCGGGTGAACATGGCGTTGAAGACCATGCCTATCGCTATGGAGTTGGTGACGTAGGGAAGGAAGAACACCGTTTGCAGGAATTTCTGCAGCGGTTTGATCGAGTTCAGCGCAACGGCGATGAGGAGAGCGAGAGTCGTTGAGATCGGAACGGTTATTACGCAGAGCAGAAGCGTGTTTTTGAGGCACAGCTTGAAGTCGACGTAATTGATGACCGTTTTGAAGTTTTCGATACCGATCGTGAACTTCTCGCCGCCGACGATCGCAAGACCGTTGTAACCGTTGAGAAACGCCATTCTGAACGTGTTCAGGAGCGGATAGAAGGAGAAGATTATGAGAAGTATGAGCGCGGGGGACAGGTAAAGCCAGCCTTTGAACTGATTCTTTACGTCTATGTTGTCGGACACGGCGCGCAGCTTCTTCTTTTTCACAGCCTTTTCTTTACTCATACGGACCACCTCAGAACCTGATTCTTTCGCCGGTTTCGTTGTTGAATATGAAGACCTTGTTTCTCTTGAGATCAAAGCGGACGACGTTGTTTTCGCCGGGCGTCACTCTTATGTCGGCGTCGATTATGGCGCGTACGCTCGGCTTGCGGGAAGCGGAGTTTTCGAAAACGACCGAGCAGTCGCGTCCCATGACCTCTATGTTGACAAGCTTTCCGGTGAGCTTGCCGGACTCGCTCGGTACGAATCCCTCGGGGCGGACGCCGACCGCGACTTCGCCGTCGGGCGCGTCAACGTCCATGACGGCGTCTTCGCCGATGAACAGTTTGCCGTGATCGACGCGTCCGTCGAAGGTGTTGATCGGAGGCGTGCCGAGGAACTGCGCGACGAACAGGTTGCCGGGATCGTCGTATACGCTCTGCGGTTCGCCGATCTGTTGAACGACGCCTTCCTTCATAACGACGATCATATCGGAGATGCTCATCGCCTCTTCCTGGTCGTGAGTTACGAAAACGGTGGTAACGCCTGTCTCGCGCTGGATCCTCCTGATCTCTTCACGCGTCTGCAGACGCAGGCGCGCGTCGAGGTTGGACAGCGGCTCGTCGAGAAGAAGTACTCTCGGCGTTTTTACGAGCGCTCTCGCGATTGCGACGCGCTGCTGCTGACCGCCGGAAAGCTCGCTCGGCTTTCTGTCCATCAGCTCGCCGATCTGAACGAGGTCGGCTGCGTGCTGCGCACGGTCAAGCATTTCCTCTTTGGTGAGCTTTTCTTCACCCTTGAGGTTTTGAAGAGGGAAGAGGATGTTCTGCTTTACCGTAAGGTGCGGATAAAGCGCGTAATTCTGGAAAACAAGACCTACACCGCGGTGCTCGGGTTCGAGTGACGTTACGTCTTTGTCTCCGAAAAGGATCTTTCCGCTCGTGGGCTTCTGCAGACCGCTTATCATGTAAAGCGTTGTGCTTTTGCCGCATCCGGAGGGACCGAGCAGACCTATGAGCTTGCCGTCCGGTATCTCGATATCGAGATCGTTAACGGCTACGACTTCCTCGCCGCTTTTTTTGTTTCTGCTGGGGAAGCTCTTCGTGAGATGTTGTAATGTGATTCTCATACCGTCTCCTATGCGTTTATTTATTTTCAGGTAAATCTACGTTTACCGTCGTGCCTTTATACGGATCGTACGCGGCGGAAGATTCTGCCGCTTTCTTTTCATATTCGTCGCGCTCGGCTTCTGTCTTGAATATTCGCTGACTTGCCCAGTCAACCACGACCGTGTCGGCGAGGACGTCGTGCAGAAGCAGACTTCCGCGGCTTTTTATAAGCGTTACAAGCTCTGCTATGGCAAATACAGCCAACAGTATAAGCCCGAAAACGCCGGTGACTCCGGAAAAGGAGGTCACGATAACGGCGGCGGGAAGCGCGGCTTCAAGTGTGCCTTTGCCTACAACGCCGCGAACGAAAAGCACCGGTCTGCTTATTTGAGTGCAGCCGGTGCGCATTACACCGAGCCCGAAAAGAAGCTTACCGGGAGTCCTTCCGTCGCCCGTGAAGGCGGGGATAAGAAACTCAAGTAAGAGCGCCGATATCACGATGCCCGCGGCGAATATCGAAAACGATATTGCGTAAGAGGTCCTTATCGCGGCGTTCGCCTCTTCATCTGCGTTTGCCGCGGCGACCGCCGCCTCGTATACCGATCTTTCCTGCTCGGATAATTTGTAGTATTCTTCGCGCGTCATTTTCGCGGTCTCGCTGAATGACACGCCGTATTCTTCTTCGTATCTGTGTATGATCTGTTGATACTTTTCGTTATAGGAATCCACGTTGAGAATGCTTGACATAAGAAGATAAAGGCCCGCGGTAAGTATGGCGGCGATTATTATATCGCAGAGAAACGCAAAAATGCGTTTACTGTATGGCGCCTTCTGTACGTCAGTCATCAACGGATACCTCATAACGGAAAGATTTTGACACAATACGACTTATTATATTCAGTATAACAAAAATAAAATGTGATGTCAAGGGTTTTTTATAAGCCGTGTTTAAAGAATTTTTAAATACATTTTTGCGCGCGTGATATATTACAGCCGGATTTCGGCTGAAAATAAAGCACTGTCAGCGGCAAACGGCGAGTTAAAATTGAAGACACAAATTTTTAATAATATTGTGTTGATTAAAAAGCCCCTATTGTGTATAATACACAAGCACCGTTTAAAAAAACGTGTGTATGTACCCTTAGCTCAGCAGGATAGAGCAACTGCCTTCTAAGCAGTAGGTCGCCGGTTCGAATCCGTCAGGGTACGCCATATGGTGGATATAGCACAGCTGGTTAGCGCGTCAGGTTGTGGCCCTGAAGGTCGCCGGTTCGAATCCGACTATCCACCCCAGAAAAAGGACTTGCATTGCAAGTCCTTTTTCAATGAAGTCGCCCTCTTACGAGGGCTAATGAAGGAATGAAGACGCTGACGCTAATGAAGACGCTCCCTGCGGTCGCTAATTAAGGAGCGGGGCGACTTCGCTTCATTAGGCGCTTTGAGCCGTCTTCATTAGTTCCCGTTCTCTCATTTCTCCCGTTCTCTTGATTAAGTCACAATTTATCTCGACGAGCAGACGTATAAATCCCTCGACGCCGACTGCGCCTCGATCCGCGTAATGCTCATCGCCTCGATCAATGCGTCGAAAGAGAATAGCCGAGGTTGAAAAATTTACATCTTTCTGCTATAATGAACTCAACAAATCTGGATTTGGAGAGGTGAAAATGGATCAGAGAATAATCAGCGCACATAATTTTTGCACAAATAATAAACCTATGCTTTTACATGACAACAAATGCGGATGCTTTTTCTGCTTGTCTATATTTGCTCCTTCTGAAATCAACGAGTGGATTGAAGACACAAAGGGGACAGCTCTTTGCCCGTACTGCGGTATTGACTCTGTCATTGGAGAGAGTTCCGGATATCCGATAACAAAAGCATTTTTATCAAAGATGAAAGAATACTGGTTTTGAATCGACAAATTCCGGCTTGTCGAAATAAAGACGCATCTATTCTGCACGTTTGCAAGTGGCGAACTGCATCTAAAATGTACATTTGCTTTTCGCCGAAATGCCCGAAAAAGCCGGTTTTTTATGGGAATGCATCTAAATTGATCGTCACGCTCATTTTTCAATGATGTTTGCCCTGTCGGGCAAATGATGTGCGCTTCGCGCAGTTAAAAGGCGAACAGAGTATCACTACAGCGGACTATCGCGCCGTCAGCGCCGCAAAAAAACGCTTGACAAACAAACTGTTATATGATATGATAAGAACGTCACAAACAGCAAAATGTGAGGTGCCGTATGAATAATAACGAAAACAGCATTTATTACGAATGCATGATCACGGTCGACGCCGACCACATGAAAAAAACTCTGACGTCGCCCGTCAATCAGCCGATGAAGACAGCCATAATATTGAATTATATCGCTTTCGCCGTCTTGACCGTGTTCGGCGCCGCAATACTGCTTGTCCCCGCGCTGATCCGTAATCTGAGCGGCATGCGCGCATTTATTCCTTCGGGGATATTAGCTCTGATCCTCGCGATCTATCAGATACTTAAATTTCCGGCTGTATACGGTGCCATACAGTTCAAACGCTGTGCAAAGGGCAGAAAACAGTTCGCCTGCCGTCTCAGATTCGACGGGGAAAAGATCGTATCCGACGACGAAACCGGTGATATCAGATCATACTATTACTCAAATATCACGGGAGTCTATGAGAACGACGAAGCGTTCAATCTTCTGATAGACAACGCCGTTCTCCTCCGCGTACCGAAGACCTCTTTCGTGTTTGGAGACCCCGTATCTTTCGGCGGGTTTATCCGTTCCGTTTACGCGCCGCAGAAGTATTCGGCAAAACGCTTTAATACGGGCAACGTGATGGTCATTATTGCCGTCGTCGTTTTCTTCTTATTACTTTGTTTTCAGCTTTTCCTGGTATTCGTGGATGCGTTTTTAGTGCTGCATGAGGATTATCATCTGCTTATGTTGTAAAAATAACCGTGTGACCGGGTCATGTTTCCGGTCACACGGCTTTTTTTATTTGATTACAAGCTCTCCGTCACAGACGTCGACCGTGAGAGTATCCCCGGGCGCCGGATCGTCGCGGATGATCTTTTCCGCGGCGAGCGTTTCGACGTGCGACTGCAGATATCTCTTCAAGGGTCTTGCGCCGAACGCCGGATCGTAGCCGTGATCGATAACGAACTGCTTTGCGTCGTCCGTAAGCGTCAGCTTCAGCTGCTTTTCCTCGAGCCTCTTCGAAATGCCCGCGAGGAGCAGATCTATGATCTTATACATATTCTCACGCGTAAGCGGCTTGTAGAATATGATCTCGTCGAGCCTGTTGAGGAATTCCGGGCGGAAGCTGCGGCGGAGCAGCGCGTTTACGCCGTCCCTCGCCTCATCCGATATCTCCCCGTTCCGGTCAATACCGTCGAGTATAATATCGGAGCCGAGGTTGGACGTGAGGATTATGATCGTATTCTTCATATCGACCGTTCTGCCCTGACTGTCCGTGATCCTGCCGTCGTCAAGCACCTGCAGCAGTACGTTGAAAACGTCCGGGTGCGCTTTTTCTATTTCATCGAAAAGCACTACGGAATAAGGCTTTCTCCTTACAGCCTCGGTAAGCTGACCGCCCTCGTCGTATCCAACGTATCCGGGAGGCGCTCCGATAAGACGCGATACGGAGAATTTTTCCATATATTCGCTCATATCGATCCTGATCATGGCGCGTTCGTCGTCGAAAAGCGCCTCCGCGAGAGCCTTTGCAAGCTCCGTTTTACCGACGCCGGTGGGACCGAGGAAGAGGAAAGAACCGATAGGTCTGTTCGGGTCCGATATTCCCGCACGCGAGCGGAGTATCGCCTGACTTACCTTGCGTACAGCTTCATCCTGCCCGACGACGCGCTTGTGAAGGATATCGTCAAGATGCAGAAGCTTCGATTTTTCGCTTTCCATAAGCTTTGAAACGGGGATGCCGGTCCAGCGAGAGACGATCTTCGCGATCTCCTCCTCGGTGACCTTGTCACGCAGGAAGGATTTTTCCTTGCCGTCCGACGCTTCTTTTTCCGCCGCTTCAAGCTCAGACCTGAGCTTCGGCAGCGTGGAGTATTTCAACTCGGCGGCTTTTTCAAGATCGTATCTGTTTTGCGCGGCTTCGATCTGCGCCTGTGTCGCCTCGATCTTTTCGCGCAGAGACTGCAGTTTTCCGATGCCAGCCTTCTCGTTTTCCCAGCGCGCTTTCATTTCGTTGAACTCGTCGCGTTCACGCGATATCTCAGCCTTGATCTCTTCAAGTCTGGATTGAGACAGCTTGTCCGTCTCCTTTGAAAGCGCCGCGACCTCTATTTCATGCTGCATGATCTTACGCGAGATCTCGTCCATTTCGGTCGGCATGGAGTTCATTTCCGTCTTTATCAGCGCGCACGCCTCGTCGACCAGGTCTATCGCCTTGTCCGGCAGGAACCTGTCGGAAATGTATCTGTCGGAGAGGACCGCGGCGGAAATCAGAGCGTTGTCCTGGATCTTTACGCCGTGGTATACCTCGTATCTTTCCTTGAGACCGCGAAGTATCGTTATCGTATCCTCGACGGACGGCTGCTCTACAAGTACCGTCTGGAAACGTCTTTCAAGCGCCGGATCCTTTTCGATGTATTTTCTGTATTCGTCAAGCGTCGTCGCACCGATGCAGTGGAGCTCGCCGCGGGCAAGCATAGGCTTCAGCAGGTTTCCGGCGTCCATCGAGCCCTCGGTCTTGCCGGCGCCGACAACCGTGTGAAGCTCGTCTATGAACATAATTATCTTGCCGTCCGATTTTTTCACTTCGTTCAGCACGGCTTTCAGACGCTCTTCGAATTCACCTCTGTATTTCGCGCCGGCGATCAGCGCGCCCATGTCGAGCGAGAATATCGTCCTGTCCTTCAGATTGTCCGGCACGTCGCCGCGGACGATACGCAGAGCCAGCCCTTCGGCGATCGCCGTTTTGCCGACGCCCGGCTCGCCTATAAGGCACGGGTTGTTTTTCGTTTTACGCGAGAGTATGCGGATAACGCGCCTTATCTCGTCGTCACGCCCTATTACAGGGTCGAGCTTGCGCTCGCGCGCGAGCTTTACAAGGTCCTGACCGTATTTTTCAAGCGCCTGATACTGATCCTCCGGCGTTTCGCTTGTGACTCTGCTGTTTCCTCTAATGTTTTTGAGAGCGGAGAGGAATTCGTTTTCCGTTATGTCATAAGTTCTGAATAACTGTTTGAGCTTGTCGTCAGGATGCTTCAGCATACCCATGAAAAGATGCTCGACGGATACGTATTCGTCGTTCATCTGCTGAGCCTTCTTTTCCGCTTCGTCAAGCGCCGCCGACAGCTCGGACTGCATATATAACTGCCCGCCCGACTGCTTCGGAAGCGATTGCAGAGCGGTGAGGACGGAATTTTCAAAAGAGCTGTTGTCCACGTTCATTGAGCGCAGAATCTGAGGCAGAAGCGCGTTTTCCTGCGTTAAAAGAGCGTATAAAAGATGTATTTCGGTAAGCTCCGGATTGCCGTATTCACGCGCGCAGTTCTGCGCAGACTGCACGGCGTTCACGCTTTTCTCGGTCAATTTATTGTAGTTCATATATATTCTCCTTTCGGTAACACTCAAATTAGCACTCTATACATCCAAGTGCTAACATACTATACCACATAAAACCGGATTTGTCAATACCTTTACGAAAAAATCTGAAAAAATCTTAAATTCAAGCAGATAAGGGTGTCGAGTGATAAAAAACGAGCGAGCAATGCCCGCCCGATATAATTTGAAGATAAAGAGTGAAGACGAACTCCCTCAGTCAGCTTACGTGAACCCCCAACGCTCTCAAGTTCGCGTCGGGGAACCCCTACCGCTGACAGCTCCCTCCAAGAGGGCGCCTTTCCGCACATGCCTCCCTCGATGAGGCAGCGAAGCGGGGGCGCGGTAGTGAATGACAGTCCGGTGGACTGTCAGAGCCGCGACCTGACCGAGCCCGCAGGCGAGACGGTGGCTTGCGCATCGCGCGAGACGGAAGGAGTTGTTTAAAATTCTGTTTACCTTATCCCCGGGTTTTCTTCCCGATATCCGGTATACGCTTCATAAAATTCCCGTAAGGTATCGGCGGATATAACGCCTTTTTCGTAAGCTGCGTCTATTCCTTCTATCAGAGTATCATTTTTTATAATAAGAAATTTGTTGCCGTTGGAATTCTCGAAAGTATATCCTGCGACGGTTTCCTTCCATGCCTCTGCGTCTCCGTACTCCATTATACCGATATAAACGCCGTCAGCCACATCTTTTTTTGATTTTGTCAATATTCTGGCTGTTATAATCGCAGATACAAAACTCCGGTGCGATTTTTTCGCGCCGGAGCGGTAAAGCCTTACTGTTATTGATTTATATATCTGTTATACACCTCGTACAGCCGCGCGGCCTCGTCATCCGTAAGATTTGCGTGTGACGCGTCGTATATTTTTCCGTCGTCATACACCCAAAGCGTGTTGCCGTTTTTGTATTTGAATTTATAACCTTTTATATCGACATCCATACTTTCATAATCGGCTGACGGCTCGTCGTATACGCTGTATAGCACGGCGTATTTTTTATCGGATAATCTATAACAGAAATCTATATAAACGTAACTGTTGTAAAGCGTTTTTGAGAAATTGCCGCTTTTGTTGTCCGCCTCGTCTTTTCCGTTCAGATAATCCGTGATACATCTGTAAAGCAAAGAGACCGTCTCATTGTTATACGTTTCTCTGTACTTGTTTTTGCACGCTTTGAAGATGTTCAGCGCGTCGTCGTCGCTTATGAGACCTCTGTTATAAGCAGTCTCCGCACCGTAGAAAATATCGTCGCCTGACAGGACTATTATTTTTTCATATAGTGCACCTTCTCCTGCAATTTCTCCGACGATTATCGGATAACCTCCGGCGACGTCGATGTGCTGAAACTTGCTGTTCGGAATGACCCAGAAAACGTTATTCAGCCTTGCCGCGTATTTGCTGTCCGACAGCTTTACGCAAAACTCTATGACGCCGCCGGTATTTGATTTGTCCCTCAGATAATTATCAAACAGTTTTTTCAGCTCCTCAGCTTTATCTTTATTTGTTATATTATCCGTTTCGTTAAAATATAGAACGTAGTCTTCTTCTGGAGGTATTCCAAAAGTTCCGGATGCTTCATCCGTTTCTTTATAACTATAGAAAATGTTTATATTTATAAATTCATTATATGCGTGATATACTTGGGACAGCTCCTCGTCGTTTATCAGCTTTTCATCATAATAAGCGTTATAGAGGCGATGTTCCGCGCCGTCGGCGGCGTTAACGAAAATAAGCCCGTAACCCGCCGGATAATAAAAGTGGTAAGCGCCTATATACTCCTCGTCGGGACCGGCGGGATAATCCACGCCGTACGTCTTTACCTCTAAAACGTAATTATCGCCTACGTTGATACAGAAATATATATTTCTTAAATCGTCTTTATAATAGGACTTTCCGTCTTTTGCGTAATATACCTTTTTGTTATCGCTCAGCATAAGGCATTTTTTAGCGGCGGAGAGCAGATCGGGCGCGGTATCTGTTATGGGGTCTGTAATATCGCTTTGCGTTCCCGCCGGATCGGTCTTTGATATTACGTTTTTATATGATATAACCCAGACCGCACCGATAACGGCGACGGCGAAGACCGCCGCGGCGACGGTTCTTATAATACTGAATACTCTTTTTTTATCCTCCGTATTGCGGCTATTCTCGGCTGATTTTACGTATTTATCGTCAATTTTGCCGATGGCGGACAACAGGTCTCTGCTTTTCATACAAGCCCTCCCTTTATCAGATTTTCTTTCAGTTTTTTGCGTACGTTTGATAAAATTGCTCTGACGTTGTTTTCCTCAATTCCCGTCATATCGGAGATTTTGCGCACCGGATACGCGTGATAATAGCGCAGAACGAATATATCGCGCTGTTTTTTCGGCAGCTTCTTCAAAAAGCCGTTTATCGCCGCCACGACGTCGCTTTCTATATAGACTTCCTCCGCGCTTTTTTCCGTCAGTACCTCGTCAAGCTCGTCGAGCAGCAGCGCCGCCTCGCCTCCGCCGCGTTTTTCCGCCGTGTCCTTACGCAGTCTGCCGACCGATATGTTCCGTACTATACGGCATAAAAACGCGCCGAGTGAACGGGGCTTTTCCGGCGGTATGCTGTTCCACGCGGCAAGATACGTGTCGGAAACACATTCCTCGGCGTCGCGGCTGTCGTTTAAAATCCGCATTGAAACGGCTTTGCACATATCGCCGTATTTATTCGCCGTCTGTACCAGCGCCGACTCGTCGCGTTTGAAGTATAACGCCACTATTTCACTGTCCTGCAATATGCTCACCTCCTTTGCCTTTCACTTATACTGTCGTAAAAATAAAGAAAAACGCAAGCAAAAACTTTAAAAAAACTTTCCGGCGCGGAAAAATACCGCGCCGGCAGGAAATATAAACTTATTTTACCGTTTTTACGGTAAGAGCGCCCAAATGCTCCGGAATCAGATTATAATCGTCCGTCCAGGAGTCGCCGCCGGTAACGAAGTGACCGGGACCGTACGCACCGTGGAATAAGGGGACGAGATGGAGCGGTCCGAACGTGTTCCTTCTCGTGCCGACGAGCGTTACCTCGATGTCGGCTCCGGACCTGACTTCATCTGTTATATCCGCCTCGTACGGCTCCCACGCGAGGACCTTGCCGCATACCTTTACGAGACCGCCTGCGTACTTGTCGGCTTTGAGGATGATCCTCTCGCCGTCATTCGGCTGCTCGAACCTTCCGTTCGGTATGGTGTAGGTCACACAACCGGTGTAAAACGGCATCGAGTAGTCGTACATATCGGAAAAACCGATCTTGTCGGGCAGAGAAGTGAGCGTTCTCTTGTGTCCGTCAAGCTTCACGCCGAAATTGCCGATCAGATAAAGCGATTCGATATTAGTCGTACGCATGAAGGAGACTTTTACATTGACTTTGTTTGTGCCGTATTTCAGCGCGTCCTTCGGAACGGGCATTTTCTTCAAGCAGTTGTCTATATAAAAGTCGTTTTTATCGGGGCAGGAAAGCGCGACGCCGTTTATCGAATATGCGTTGTATTCGGGTCGTTCGCCGCACAAGAACACGTCGCCCACGGGCATTTTTTCGATATCGAACGTGTATTCAAGCTCGATATCGCCGTAGATCTTCTTATCGTGGAGCTTTGCATACCACGGCTGAAGCATCTCGCCGCCGCGGTGCTCGATACCAAAGTGATCCCTGACTTTTTGGTCGATCTTCAGCGATTCAGCCTCGCCGGAATACTCGCCGCCGGCGGTTCTCCACCTTGCAAAGTCGAGCACGCAAACCTGCGGCTCGTCGCACGAATATTCAAATTCGCCGTCTATTTCATAGTCTTTTACGGTCTCCGGCTCCTTGGGAAGATCTTTTACGTCGTGATCGCGGCTCAGTACCACCATGGCGGATCCCGCCGCCTCGAGCTGCAGCTGAAATACGATGCCGTTTTCGGATCTGTGATAAGGGACAGCGTAACGCTCGCCCGTTTCAAGCGACCAGAGCTGCGGCTCGTATCCGTCACCGACGGTCATTGTGACGCTGACGGTCCCCGCCGCGGTCTCGCGGTTCGTGTTGAGAAATGCCGCTATATAAATATCGGATCCTTCGTCGTATCTTACCTGTGTAAATACGTCGCCGCACGCGCCGTTTTCGTTGTTTACGGCAACGGTGTGTATACCGATCACGTTCCGTAACGTACTTACGATGTCTTTCTCTTCAAACGGGACTTTTATACATCCGGATGCGAGCTGCGCGGGCTCGTCGGAGAGAACAGCGTCAACGTACGCGGGTACGTCGCCCGCGAATACGATCTTGCCGCCCGCGTCCCTGAATTCCTTCAGTATTTTCAGCGTAGTCGGTCTGACAGTTATCATACCGGATACGATGACCGTCTTATAAGACGCCTCGCCCACGTGAAGTATCGCGCCGTCGGCGGTCTTTTCGACCGTTGTGCGCGGTATCATCATCTGCTCCTCGCCGTAGTCGAAATCTATATGATTTCTGATGAGGATATTGAACAGCTTCTGATAAGCCGCCTCCGTCTCGTGAGCGAGCGGGGAAACGGGAGATATCCACTGCGCCCATCCGAGATACGCTCTGCACCAGATGCTTTCTATCGGATTGATGACAAGCACGTCACAGAGCGGCTTGCCCTGCTGCATCATAAGACCGAAGCGGGCAAAATACGTTTCGACGAACGAGTAATCCTTATACCACGGTGACTGATGGAGTATGCTCGCCGGATAGTCGCGCTTTGATTCGCCCTCCATCGTGTACCACGACAGATGCTGGCAGCGCAGGTTTATGCCGAAAAGCGCCTGCCAGTCGCCGACAGCCTTGTGCGAACGCAGATTGAACTGCCAGCCCGTACAGCCGTAAAGCTCGGACAAAAGCCATTTTTTGCCGACCTGACGCGCCGCGGAAGCGAGCTGCTTCACGACCCAGTAACAGCGGTTGCCCTCCGACAAAAGATCTATTCCGGGATATCCCATGAATTCGTAATTGCGCATGAGCGAGCCGTTCGGAACGGTCTGATTCGTCAGCGAATCCTCGTGGAGAACGTGACCGGTGAAGATCATGTTGTTTTTTTCGCACCAGTCGTTTATACGCTTCATGAAACGCTCGACGAAAAGATTGCACGCAAGATCGAAATAGTTGAGCTTTACGGGGCTTACCGCCGCGCCGTCCTTCTGATAAAACAGCTCGGGAATCCTTGAGAAGAGGTCATACCCGTAACGTGCTTTGAATTCTTCAAACAGATCGTCCGTGTAAGCCGTGGCGCAGGAAATGATACCGTCGTGCTCGGAACGGTTGTCCATCGCGTGACCTCTGTGAGGCTCGTCCGTGAAGATGCCTTTTATACTCCTGCCGATCCTGTCTCCGCAGCGTTTTTTGTACTCTTCATGAGTAATTTCGATGAATTTGTCAACGGCTTTCGTGCTCATCGTATCTATGTAGGTCGTGCCGTTGTAGTTGCTGTTCGGCGTGTCGGGTATTATACGGAACTGCAGAATTTTTCTGTCCTTTACGTTCTTTACGTCATCGGGATCTATCCTGTCGTACGCTCCGAGCTTCAGCCCGTCAAGCTCCGCCGAGAAAACGGCGAGCTCGTCTTCTTTGTGCTCGTATTTTTCGGGCGAGGATTCAAAAACGTAAAGCGATTTCATCCTGTACTGCGGATCGACGGTTACCTTTCCGCCGGCGCTTCCGGAGGGCCAGCGGTCTTCGTCGTAAAGCCATGACTGCATACCGAGCTTTTCGCCGTAGTCAGCCGTCTTGTTGATCAGATCAAACCATTCGTCGCCGAGATATTCGGTTATAAGACCCGCGCGGCTGTGCATGAAATAGCCGCCGAGCCCCATTTCCTTCATAACGTCGACCTGGCGCTGAAGCTCCTTTTCTTCCAGCTCGCCGTTCCAGCTCCAGAACGGCTTGCCGCGGTATTCCGCGCCGGGCGCGGTGAATACGCTGATTAGTTCTTTTTTATTCATATTAACTCCTGTTTCAAACGCTTATGTACCGCGTTGTTATTTCAGTTTTTCGAAGCTTTCGATCAGCTTTTTGAGCGCCTTTTCAACAGCCTTTGAATTCTTTTTGTTGACGGAGGCTATCTCGTTGCTGCCTTTCTTTACCATGTTCCTCATCTGCGAATACATATTGGCGACCGCAGATTCCTCAGCCATATAGCCTATATCGCAGGCGCGGTTTGCAAAGATGATCGGAAGCATATCGAAAGACTCGGCGTCGCGTGCGCCTTTCGTCTTCAGAGATTTTTCGTAATACGCCGGGGTAAGTATTTTTTTGCCTTCGACCGCGAGAGCCTGCGTGATCATGCCGGCGCGTTCGAGCCTCTGCTGATTGCCCTTAAGGTTGCTCATTATCATCGCGCAGAGGGTGACTGCCGCGACGGAATGCGTTGTGTAATCCTTCTGATTTTCATCAAACTTCGGGCAGGGGATTATACCGTAGTCGGTCTCCATTTCGCGCAGTCTTATCGCGCACTGCATGACTTCGGAATAAAACAGCGCTCTGTCTTCTTCAAACATCGCCTGAGCGAGCAGATGGACCGCCGGGTTGACGTTCGAGAAATCGTGGCAGTCGAACGTGACCTTGTTCTGTGAATAATAAATACTTATGATCTTGTCGATTATAGCGGAATTGCGTTCGTTGTTGAAATTGAGATAGGGTATATCGTCGTTGTCCTTGAGTATGATCCTGCCGCCGGCGGCGTAGAACAGACCCTGTATGAAGTCGATCGTCGTGGCGATACCGAATTTATCCTTTTCGTCGGGCTTGGCGTCGTTGTTGAGATCCTCGTAGAAGTCCTTTGACAGCTCAAGCAGCTTGTCAAACGTCCATTTTCCTTCTTTTACGAGACCGTAAATATCGAGGTCGAGATTGTTTGCAAGCTTTTTATTGAACATCATGACCCACGTAGCGTCGTTGTCCATCGTCGTTATCTCACCCGTTGCGAAATAATTGATGTTTCCGATGGACGACTGAGACAGATACGACTGATCCCATACTTCGCTTTCAAGATCGATATACGGTACCTCTTCGAGGTTGCAGAGATAACCGCTCTGCGCAAGCGTGTATGCGTTTGACATTACCTGCATGACAAGGTCGTATTCCATGTCGTTCGACGTTATGTCTCTCTTGACAAGCGCGCCGATGCCGCCGCGCGTGGCGTCCTTGTTGAGCGTTATCTTAACGCCGAATTTTTCTTCGATCAAAGACATTCTTCTGAAAACGGCGGAGATCACGGGATCGTCGCTGTCGTTTTCGGCAAAGAAGTCCTTGCATTCCCATTCATTGTCGCCGACGCCGGGGCAAAGAATGGTAAAGGTTTCGTTCTGATAAGGTATTTCGGGTACGAAATACGTTTCTTCTGCCTCAGTCACCTCTTCGACTGCGGTTACCGTGTCGTCGGTCGACGAAGAGGCGCCGGGCGTACCCGCCGCACATCCCGCCGCGGCGGAGACAGCCATCGCCAGGATAAGCGCAAATACGGTGATACGTATAAGATTCTTCATTCTGGAAAAGATCCTTTCGTTTTTTTTTACATTCTATCACACATACGACCCGATGTCAATAATTTTTCCCCAATAAGATAAATGTAAAATTTTATCACGCGCCCTTTATTTCTTAACATTATTTCACTATAATAGAGAAGGATAATTATATTATGACGAGGATACGTGTAAATGCCAAAGAAAACGATATCAAACGACGATATAACTCAACTTAAAGGGGCTGACAGAATAAGGCTCAAGCCGGGCGTTATGCTCGGATCCGACGGTATCGACGCCGTCATTCAGACCGTGTTCGAGATCGTTTCCAACTCGATCGACGAAGCGAAGGAGGGATACGGCGATCTTATAAATATAACTCTTTTCAAAGACGACTCGGTCGAGGTCGAGGACTTCGGACGCGGCATCCCGCTCGACTTCAACAACAAGGAACAGAGATATAACTGGGAGCTTATATTCTGCGAGCTTTACGCCGGCGGAAAATACAACAACAATTCCGATTCCGGAAACTATCAGTTCGCCATAGGCACGAACGGACTCGGCGCCTGCGCCACGCAGTACACAAGCGAATATATGAACGTGAGATCGTACCGTGACGGTGTGATCTATTCGATTGATTTCAAAGAAGGCTACGCCACGGGTGAGCTTCAGCGCACCGAAATGCCGCGCAAGGAAAAGCGCACCGGAACTGTGATCAAATGGAGACCGGACCTCAAGGTCTTCACGGATATAAAGATCCCGCGCGATACGCTGACGGATATAATCAGAAAACAGGCGATAGTCAACGCCGGGCTGCGCTTCCGTCTCAGATACGAGCAGGAGGACGGTTCGTTTGAAGAGCATGAATATTACTATGAGGAAGGCATCAGAGAATATCTGAGGGAGCTTGCGCGCGACAGCATGATCACTCAGCCCGTATTCTGGCAGAGCGAGGGCTCCGGACGCGACCGCGAGGACAAACCGGATTATAAAGTCAAATTTGAGCTGACGTTCTGCTTCACGAAAGGAGTCGGGGCGCTTCAGTGCTTCCACAACTCGAGTTTTCTTGAAAACGGCGGTTCGCCCGAAAAAGCGGTTAGAATGGCTTTTACCTCCGCGATCGACAAATATGCGAAGACGGTGGGCAAGGCGAAGGCGGATATGAAGATACCTTTTTCGGACATCGCGGATTCGCTCGTGATCATCGTAAACAGCTTTTCGACGTACTGCAGCTATGAGAACCAGACAAAGAAGTCTATAAACAACAAGTTCATATATGAATTCCTGAACAACTATATAAAACGGAATCTCGAGATATATTTTCTCGAAAAACCGAACGAAGCCGACGCGCTTTACAAGCAGATAATCATCAACAAAAAGAGCAGAGAGGCGGCTGAGGCGGCGAGGGCGAATATCGTAAAAGAGCTTGCTCCCGCAAGTGCGGATATAACGAAGCGCGTTGAAAAATTCGTTGACTGCCGCTCGCGCGACCCGAAGGAAAGGGAGCTTTTCATAGTTGAGGGCGACTCGGCTCTGAGCTCCTGCAAGCTCGCACGCGACGCGAACTTCCAGGCTGTCATGCCGGTACGCGGAAAAACGCTCAACTGCCTGAAAAGCACGGATGCGAAGATACTGCAAAGCCAGATAATAATGGATCTCGTCAAGGTCTTAGGCTGCGGCGCCGAGATCAAAGCCGGCAAAAAAGGAGAATCCGCGTTCAACATCGGGAATCTCAGATTTCACAAGATAATAATCTGCACCGACGCCGACGTCGACGGCTTCCAGATCAGAACGCTCATACTCACGATGTTTTACAGACTCCTGCCGACGCTTATATCCGAAGGCTATATTTATATCGCCGAGTCGCCTCTGTATGAAATAACCTGCGGCAAGGACACGGAGTTTGCATACGACGACAATGAAAAGGCGGAGATCCTCAAAAAGTACGAGGGCAAAAAGGTATCCATCCAGCGCAGTAAGGGACTCGGCGAAAACGAGCCCGATATGATGAAGCTGACGACGATGTCGCCCGCTACGCGCAGACTGATAAGGATCCAGCCCTGCAACGCAGAGGAAACGTACGAGATGTTCGACACGCTGCTCGGAAACAACCTCGAGGGCAGAAAGGAATTCATCTCCAATCACAGCGAGGAATACTATCAGGACGCTGATATCTGAAACGGGACGGTAAATACTGATTATGGCAAAAAAGAAAAAAACACTGGATCAACAGCCTCTTCCCGAGGCGGAGATAAAGGATCAGCTCATCGTCGATACGCTTGAAACGAACTATATGCCGTACGCAATGAGCGTTATACTCAGCCGCGCTATACCGGAAATCGACGGCTTCAAGCCGGCGCACAGAAAGCTTCTTTATACAATGTATAAAATGGGGCTGCTTGACGGTCCGAGAACGAAATCCGCGAACGTCTGCGGCGAGACCATGAAGCTCAATCCCCACGGCGACGCGTCGATATACGATACCATGGTCCGGCTTACACGCGCAAACGAGGCGCTGCTGCACCCGTTCGTAGACTCGAAGGGTACGTTCGGCAAGCAGTACAGCCGTGACCTCGCGCCAGCCGCCTCGCGTTACACCGAATGCAAGCTTGCGCCCATCTGCCGAGAGGTCTTAGGCGGCATAAACAAGGACGCGGTCGAAATGGTCGACAACTACGACGGATCGATGAAGGAGCCGATCCTCATGCCGACGGCTTTTCCGAACATCCTCGTTTCGGCAAACTCCGGCATAGCTGTCGGTATGGCGACTAACATCTGCTCGTTCAATCTTTCGGAGATATGCGACGGAACGATCGAGCTTCTGAAAAATCCCAAGACCTCACCCGACAGGCTTCTCGATATCGTCAAAGGTCCGGATTTCCCGCTCGGAGGACTTCTCTTGTACGACAGAGAAAAGCTCAGAACGATTTACGAGACGGGGATCGGCTCGTTCACTCTGCGCTCGAAATACGTGTACGACAAGGAAAACAACTGCATTGACGTTTTGCAGATACCATACTCCACCTCGATCGAGAAAATAATCGAGGAAGTGACAAAAGGCGTCGCCGACGGCAAGATAAAAGAGCTTACCGATATACGCGACGAGATCGGATATGAAGGCTTCCGTCTTACTCTCGATCTGAAACGCGGCACCGATCCGGAGAAGCTTATGGCAAAGCTGTTCAGGATAACGTCGCTGCAGGATTCGTTTGCGTGCAACTTCAACGTGATCATCGACAAAAAGCCGATGGTGCTCGGCGTGAACGACATACTTCTCGAATGGATCAGATTCCGCATGGGCTGCGTCAAACGCGAGCTCGAATTCGATCTTAAAACGAAGAGGGACAAGCTTCATCTGCTGCTCGGACTCGGAAAAATACTGCTCGATATCGACAAAGCGATAGCGATAGTCAGAGGAACGGAGAAGGAAGCCGACGTCGTGCCCAACCTGCAGAAGGCTTTCGACCTAACCGAGATACAGGCGGAGTACGTCGCGGAAATCAAGCTCAGATATCTGAACCGCGAGTATATTCTGAACAGGGTAAAGGAAATATCCGCGCTCCAGTCTGAAATCGCGGATCTTGAGGATACGATCAAAAGCGACAAGCGCATCAAGGACGTTATAATAAAACAGCTGAACGAGATCAAGAAAAAATACGGTATTCCGAGACGCACGGAAATACTGTACGATTCCTCCGATCTTCCCGAATACAAGCCGGACGAGGAGGTCGATAACTTCAATCTCTGCGCGGTGTTCACAAAGCAGGGCTTCTTCAAAAAGATACCGCTTACGTCGCTGAGAAACGGCGAGAACCATCTGTTGAAGGACGGGGATTATATACTCTGCCGCGAGAATTCGGATAATACTAAATCCGTCATATTTTTGTCGGATATGGGACAGATGTACCGCGCAAGGCTTTCCGATTTCAAATCGAGCAAAGCGTCGGATCTGGGCGACTACGTTCCCGCCAAGCTCGGCTTTGACGAGGGTGAAAAAGCCGTGTACATGAAAGTCGTCGACAAGTATGAGGACACGCATAATCTCGTGTACATATTTGAAAACGGCAAGGGCATAAAGGTGCCGATGTCGGCTTACGAGACGAAAGGCAACAGAAAAAAACTGACCGGCGCGTACTCGACAAAATCGCCGCTTGTCGCCGCGTTCTACGAGGAAGAGCCGTTCAATATCGCCATGGTATCTGACGGCAAGCGCGCGATCATGTTTTCAACAAAGCTTATACCCGTAAAGCCCACGAGGACCGCCGGCGGAGTTACGCTGTTCTCGCTGAAAAAGGGACAGGTTATCGCAGCCGCTTTCCGCGAAGCCGATTCGCCTTACGATAATATAGGCAAATACAGAAAGATCAAGCTCCCGGCGACAGGTTCGCTGTTGGACGAGTTCGATATAAACGCACAACAGGTCAAAATGGATATATGAGGTTAATATGAGTAAAAAGATCGAGTTAATCAAAAAAGCCGCGGCGGCTGTAATAATGCTTACCGTGCTTATGACCACTATGGCGTTCGGCGTTACGGAGGAGTATTCGACCGAAACGGATCCGCTCGTTTCGCTGTCGTATATCAACGGCGTTGTTATCCCGGATCTTGAAAAATACGTGGACGACAAGGTAAACAACGTATCCGCGGAGCAGATCGCGGCGGAGCTTCTCGGCAACGAGGAATTCCGTCAGTACGTTTCATCGGTCGTTTCATCAATGTCATCCGGCAGTCAGGGCGCGGCGTCCGGCACGGAGTTCATCACTCTGAAACTGTCGGCGGGGAAACGTATAATCGCCGGAGGCAAATGCGAGCTTATCCTCCGTTCGGGAAAAGCCGCCGTCATATCTTCGGGCAACGGCGCCGTCAAGGATCTTTCCGCCGATAAGACACTCGGCAATGGAGACGGAGTCGTTACCGGCAATTTCATCGAGATATCGTATTCGGACGGCTCCGGTATCGCCGTGCTGCAATCAAACACCGAGATACTGATAAGGGGTGAGTTTACCGTTGGCGAATAAGAAAAAGAACAACGACAGTAAAACCACGATCATCGTGCGCGTGGTCTGTATAATCCTTGCGCTGCTTATGCTCGGCGGCGTGCTCGCGGCGGCGATAATGACTGCTCACGGAGCTGAAGTCGATACGGGAACCGAGCAGACGGCGCCCGAAACAGACAGGGAGCCTTTGTTCTCGGCTGACGATTATATGATCCGCGTCGGTATATCTTTTCGTGACGGAACGCTTGACAGCCACAGGATACGCACCAAAAACGGCGCGCCGGGCTTTGATCTGTACCGCACGACGACGTCGAATGAACTGCTGTATATCTGGACGCTTGAGAATCCCGACGTATCAGTATCCGAGACCGGGAACCTGAGACGCAGAACGGACGGCAGCGGCAACGGGCAGTGGACGTATTACGCTTCACAGTCGAACACCGTTTCGGGCGGTTATCATCTGCAGCTTTCATATGAATATGAAAAAAGAGACGAGGCGGCGGGAATGCTCGAAACGCTTGCCGGAGCTGCCGCGGCGCTCGACGTTCCGATATATCCCGCTTATATTGACGGAACGTACCGCATAAGAGCGGGCGCTTACGTATCGGAGGAGCAGGCTGAATCGGAAAAAGCGGCGATAGAAGAAGCCGTGGGAACCGAATGCACGGTCGTTTCACCGACCGCGACGTCCGTTACTGTGCTCGATCATATGACGGGGACGGTCCTGTTCGATTTCGATATGTCGGCGCAGAAATACGGTCTCGGCCTTTACTGTCTCGATAACGACGGAAAAAAAGATTATATCAACACCGTAACCGGATATTATTACGACGGCGTTATGGAATTCCGAAGGTACAAAACGTCCGACGTTGACGGCGTAACGATGATGCTTATTTCGGATCTTGAAACTTACGTCATCCAGGTCGTGCCGTGGGAAATATACAACTCGTGGCCGGCGGAGACGATGAAAGCGTTTTCCATCTGCGCCCGGACCTTTGCGATAGCGAACAGTCACGAACGCGCAAAGCACAAAGCGTATGACTGCGACGTCTGCAATACGAGCGACTGTCAGGTCTGCAAAGGCTTTGACCGCGTGAACGACAACGTGATAAAAGGAGTTCGCGATACCGAGGGACAGATCCTTTTGTGCGACGGAAAAACGATCACGACGTATTACACGGATCTCGGCGGCGGAAGCATGGCTGCGGCGCACGAGGTCTGGAATATGGATCCTTGCAAATATCTCGTAGGTCAAATGACGCCGTGGGAGGATCTTACCGTCAGCAAATACGGAAACTGGAGCTTCACGGCGACGCCTGCGGAGCTGCTTGAAAAGGCGAGAAACGCGGGCTATACGCAGCTGAAGGGCGCCGTCGCCGATATACGCATCAACAGGCTTTGCGAGAATTCGACGTACGTTTATTCGATCACGATAACGGATACGTACGGAACGTCGGTTACGATCAACAGAACGCGCAACGTCAGAGGCGCGCTTTCCGGTCTTATGTACGCCGCAAACTTTGTAATCGAGCATAACGGCAAAATCGACGACGGAACGAACACGTCCGTTAAAGAGACGATCACCGGGATATACGTTATGACGCAGAACGGCATAAAGATGATAGACGGAGAAGAGCGCATAAACGTGATCACCGATAACGGGATCAAGCAGCAGTACCTGCCGGAAAGGCTATGGATAAAAACGTCCTCATCGCTTGTGTCTCAGACCGTGCTTATGAAGACGGAGCAGGTGATCGGGGGAGGCGGATCGTCGCAGTCGAATTTTACTTTCATCGGTCACGGCAACGGTCACGGCGTCGGGGCGAGTCAGTGGGGCTGCAAGGATCTCGGGCTTCAGGGATACAAATACGATCAGATACTTTATACGTATTTCCCGCATACCGCGCTTGCGATGTATAAGGACTATCTCTCATATTGAAAAAACAGGCATAGCGTTGTACTTCGTAAGGAAGTACAACGCAGCTAAATTCGCCGCGGGCGGCGAGCTAAATTATGCTCCGCATAGCTAAATTTGCTGCTGAAAGAAAATAACCCACTATGACACTTTCTCTGATTGAAAGATGTCAAAGTGGGTTAGTTTCTTCTTTACGTAGCCTCTCCCTACCACTGTTTTTTCAATAGTATTTTATGTCGAAGCCCGTATCGTCGTCGTCCGTGTACTTGCCGAACGCTTCGCTTATATTCCCGTCAAGGAATACGGGCAGGTACTCTGCGATCCTGTTGTTTTCCTTCGCGTTTTTTATGTCGTCAAGCTTCATGAAGAATACTTCGCCTTCATCTGTACCGGGAATAAGCGTCCCGCTGTAATTACACGTTCTGTACGTGTAAACCATGTATTTTTTACCGCTGTCGACGTTGTGCCAGTGTATGATCCCGCAGAATTGCAGATCGGTCACGTCAAGTCCGGTTTCCTCCTTAGCCTCGCGCACCGCGCTTTCATACGCGCTCTCGCCCGGCTCGAGATGACCTCCCGGAAAAGAGATGCCGCACCAGCTTATCTTTCTGTTTATCACTACGGCGGAGTCTGTATCTCTGTCGTATATCATTATCATATTCGTATGTTCCGTATCACAGCTTCTTGACATAAAAGCCTCCGTATTTTCGTTTAAAATATTTTATACCGGTGAAAGGCAAATTTCAAGATATATATTGCAATTTTTTTCAGTTTTTGATATAATGAAAAAAAACACCGGAGGGGTTTTATGATCGACGAAAAAACACTGTACGACAAAATATACGCCTGCTGGCTCGGAAAGAATATCGGCGGAACGCTCGGCGGACCTGTTGAAGGCAGGATGGAGGCGATGGATATCAAATGGTATCCCGTGCTTTCGGAAAACGGAGCGCTCCCGAACGACGACCTCGATCTTCAGCTCGTCAATCTTCACGTCCTCCAGGCTAAAGGCGCCGCCATCACCGCGGACGATATAGCCGAAGCGTGGCGTGAAAACGTGTTTTTCCCGTTTGACGAATACGGAGCGGCGACAACGAATATGAGAATGGGCTTCAAGCCGCCGTTTTCCGGCGCTTTTGACAACGTGTTCACCGATTGCATGGGCTCGCCGATCCGCTCGGAGATATGGGCGGCGGTATGCGCCGGTGATCCGGAGCTTGCGGCAAGTCTCGCTGTACGCGACGCCGTGGTCGATCACGCGGGAGGCGAAGGCGTAAACGGAGAGATCTTCAACGCCGCGCTTCAGGCGAAAGCGTACGTGTGCGACGATATCGAAATACTGATCGGATCCGCGCTCGCCTGCATCCCCCGGCAGAGCCGCGTTTATAAAGCCGTATCGTACGCGCTTGAGCTTTTCCGCGAGGGCAGGACTCTGCCCGAGGCGAGAGAGCTTATACTCGGTGCGTTCGGCTCTCCCAACTTTACGAACGCGCCTCAGAATATTGCCTTCGGTATTTGCGGAATACTCTGGGGCAAAGATTTTGAAGACGCGATACTGAAGACAGTAAATCTCGGATACGATACCGACTGCACGGTCGCCACAGCCGCGGCAACGCTCGGTATAATGTACGGTACGTCATACATACCCGAAAAATGGAGCAAGCCGATAGGCGAAAAAATAACCGTGTCGGATATGATAAAAGGAATAAACGCCCCCGCGGATCTTGACGCGCTTACCCGTGAGTCGATCAGAATATATAAAATGCTCAAATACGCCGACCGCGACGCAATAATAGCGGCGACGCCGTCGTGCACGGACGCGGGCTATCAGCTTTATACGCTGACGTCGGATCAGAAGTCGGGCGTATACGCAAGGATGCGTTATCTTGACGGTCCGACGTGCTCGCCCGACCACGACTGCCGCGTCAGATTCGAGATAACGAACAACAACACCTTCAAATGGAGACTCAAAGCAGATCTTATTTGTCCCGATGATCTGTATTGCAGCGATACGGCGGACGTTACGGTTATGCCGAATGAAACGTCGACCGTCGAGTTCACCGTAAAAGCGTCCGCTATGCCGAAGGTCAGATATTGCAGGGTATGTCTGCGGCTGACCAGGATAAACGACGGATCCGTGTGGAGCGAATACAGACTTCCTTTTACGGTCCTGCGTCCGAACGTATGGCGTATAAACGGCGTCGAAAAGTATTTCCCGCATTCAAGCGTCACCCTTGACGGAAACGCCGGCGAATGGGTATGTGAAACAACGGTATGGGAGCCGCAGGCAAGAAAGACGACCGTCATCTGCAACGGCGAAAACCCGATCAAGCTTGAGCTTGACGGAAAAGTCCTGTTTGATTCGGAAGAAACGCTTTTCCTGCCCGCGTATCACCGCTCACCTGCCGGGCAGAGAGCAGAGCTTATGCTTGAAGCCGGTGATCACAAAGTAAAGGTCACCGTGAAAAACAACGGCAAAGCGCCAATGTTCTATTTCTCGTGCAACGCGACGCGCGAGGTCTCGGAGCCCGGGAATAATTATATGCACATTGAAGACGTTCTGAAATGAAGATAAAAATGATAAAAGCGGACGCGGCGGATATTCTGTCGCGTCCTCCGATAAAGCACGAAAGACCGAAAAAACAGTCAAAACTGCTGAGAGCCGTTGTTTCGGCGGCGTCAAAAAAAGAGCTTTCCGATACGGAATTTACATACGACGGCAAAGGGTTTGATCAGCTCGGCAAAAGACCTTGTCTCGTGCTTATGAATCATTCCTGCTTTCTCGATCTGAAAGCGGCTTTCAGAATGATCAAACGGCCGTTCAGCATCGTATGCACGTCCGACGGATTTGTCGGAAAACCGTCTCTTATGTATTCTCTCGGATGCATACCGACGGAAAAATTCGTACCGGACTATTCACTTGTCAGAGATATAAAATTCGCTTTGAACAAGCTCGGGCAGTCCGTGCTTATGTACCCGGAGGCGAGCTATTCGTTCGACGGGACGGCGACGCCTCTGCCGGACAGCGTCGGCGCGCTTATAAAGCTGCTGAAAGTCCCTGTCGTCACCGTGATAACTCACGGCGCGTTCCTGCACGATCCGCTTTATAACGGTTTAAGACTCAGACGTGTCAAAGTGACCGCGGATACCGATCTTACTTTCACACAGGACAGCATTTCAAAAATGACGGCGGATGAGATAAACGCGGTACTGAAAGACAGATTCTCGTTCAACGCGTTTGAAGAGCAGAGAAATAATAAGATCGCCGTTACGGAGGATTTCCGGGCGATCGGGCTTGAACGCGTGCTGTACAAATGCCCCGTTTGCAAATGCGAAGGCGGAATTAAAGGCGACGGAACGGAAGTTAAATGCACCTGCGGCGCGTCGTGGACTTTGTCGGAATACGGCGAGCTCGTATCCGATCGCGGCATCACGACGGTGCCCGAATGGTTTGCATGGGAGCGCGAGCAGGTAAGAAAAGAAATACTGTCAGACGAATACGGACTCGATATCGAGGTCGAAATCGGGATCATGACGGACGTGAAAGCGATATACGACGTAGGGCGGGGAAGACTGACGCATGACAAAAACGGTTTCGTTCTGAAAACGGCGGACGGTAAGGAGATCTTTAAACAGTCTCCCGTTTACTCTTACAGCGTTTATTCCGATTACTTTTGGTATGAGATCGCGGATATGGTCTGTATAGGGGACAGGAATAAGCTGTTTTACTGTTTTCCCGTCGATAAAACGGTCCCCGTCGCAAAAATAAGACTCGCTGCGGAAGAGCTTTACAAGCTGAATAAGAAGAAATAAAAAAAGCGCCGACACGGCGCTTTTTTAATGTCAGTTGATTTCGATCCTGTGGGACTTCGGAAGCTCTTCCTTCTTCTTGGGGAGAGTGAGCGTCAGAACACCGTTTTCGTGCTTTGCGGTGATAGACGAAGCGTCAACCTCGGAAATGTTGAAACTGCGGGAGACGGTGCCATAGTAACGTTCGCGTCTGATATAGCCCTCTTTTTTGTCTTCCTCGTTTGTTTCGTTGTGCTTTTCCGCGGATATCGTAAGGATATCGTCATTCACTTCGACGTTGATCTCGTCTCTGTTGTAGCCCGGAAGCTCGGCTTCGATGACGTAGCTGTCGCCCGTGTCTCTGATGTCGGTCTTGATCGATAACTGTCCTTCATCGTTGAAGAAGGCTTTCTGCAGCGATCTGAATTCCTTGAAAGGATCATATCCGTTTTTCTTATATGAAGTTATACCGTACATAATAAATACCTCTTCTTTCCGGGAATCTGTTTCCCTTTTGTTTGACTATATCATACACCGCATTTGTTAAATACGCAATACAAATGTGTTTCATAATTGTAAAAACTGGCACTATAAGACTGAGAGTGCTAAAAATATATTATAAAACACAGAAAATCACAAGATAATCGGAAATATATCAATTGCACCTGTGCCGAATACATAATAAAATTAGCACTATAAGAAAAAGAGAGATAATTTGTCGAATGCCGCTTTCGGTGATACGTTCATATAATAAAACGTAGGCAATAAATAAAGGGAGAGCTTTAAATGGAGATATTCAGCGTATCACACCCGGTCTTATCCGGTCTGATCGCAACTGTTTTTACATATGCCGTGACGGCGCTTGGCGCGTCGTTCGTGTTCTTTTTCAGAAGTATAAACAGAAGAGCGCTCGATCTTATGCTCGGTTTTGCTGCCGGCGTTATGACGGCGGCTTCATACTGGTCGCTTCTTGCGCCGTCGATCGAGCTTTTATCCGGCTCGGGATACAAGGAGTGGCTTCTGCCGTCGGCTGGGTTTCTTTCCGGCGGTTTATTCGTGATTTTATCAGACGCTTTTATGGATAAAGCGCACGCGTGCAGAGACTCTGCGTCAAAGAGATCCTTCATGCTCGCGTCTGCCGTAACGGCGCATAACATACCGGAGGGCCTCGCCGTCGGCGTGGCTTTCGGCTCACTTTCCGCGGGTCAGACGTCGTTTGCCGGCGCTGCGATGCTTGCGCTCGGGATAGGACTTCAGAATTTTCCCGAGGGGATGTGTGTTTCCGTTCCTTTATATCTTTCAGGGAAAAGCCGCGCAAAAAGCTTTTTTGCTGGTCAGGCTTCAGGAATCGTTGAGCCTGTCGCCGGTGTTCTCGGAGCGCTGTTCGCCGTAACGGCGAAATCGTTTTTGCCGGCGGCATTGTCGTTTTCGGGCGGAGCGATGATCGCCGTCGTTTGCTCGGAGCTGATACCGGAGGCGTTTCTCGGAAGCAAACGCACGGCGCTTGCCGGCGTTATCTGCGGATTCGTACTGATGATGGCGCTTGACGTTGCGCTCGGATGAAAAAAGCCGCATCAACTGATGCGGCTTTTTTATCGCTTTATTATTTGAGTTCTGCGAAATATTTGATCGTTCTGACCATCTGAGAGGTGTAGGAGTTTTCGTTGTCATACCACGAAACGACCTGTACCTGATAGGTGTCGTCGTCGATCTTCTGGACCATGGTCTGGTTCGCGTCGAACAGAGAACCGTAGGTCATACCGATAACGTCGGAGGAAACGAGCTTTTCGGTGGTGTAGCCGAAGGATTCGGAGGACTGAGCCTTCATAGCTTCGTTGATGGCTTCCTTTGTAACATCTTTGCCTTTAACGACGGCGACGAGAATGGTGGTGGAACCGGTAACTACCGGAACTCTCTGAGCGGAACCGATGAGCTTGCCGTTGAGTTCGGGAATTACGAGACCGATCGCTTTTGCGGCGCCGGTGGAGTTCGGAACGATGTTGGCAGCGCCTGCGCGTGCTCTCTGAAGGTCGCCTTTTCTGTGCGGACCGTCAAGGATCATCTGGTCGCCGGTATAAGCGTGAACGGTCGTCATGATGCCGGAAACGATCGGGAACGAGTCGTTCAGAGCCTTAGCCATGGGAGCGAGGCAGTTGGTGGTGCAGGAAGCGGCGGATATGATCTTGTCCTCAGGAGTGAGAATGTTGTTGTTTACGTTGTAAACGATGGTCGGAAGGTCGTTGCCCGCGGGAGCGGAGATGACGACTTTCTTGGCGCCTGCGTCGATATGAGCCTGAGCCTTGGCTTTGCTGGTATAGAAGCCGGTGCATTCAAGAACAACGTCTACTCTGAGCTTTTTCCAGGGGAGGTTGGCAGCCTTGGGTTCTGCGTAGATGGTGATCTCTTTGCCGTCTACGGTGATGGAACCGGGCTTTACAACGGTCTTGCCGTCTTCTGCGTATTCGGGCTCTTTGGAGCTGACGGTGTGCTTGTTCTCACCGATGACGCCGCAGTAACCTTTCTGAGCGGTATCGTATTTAAGGAGCTGAGCGAGCATTGCAGGGCTGGTGAGGTCGTTGATGGCGACTACGGTGTAGCCCTTGGCGCCGAACATCTGACGGAACGCAAGGCGTCCGATTCTGCCGAAACCGTTGATTGCAACTCTTACTGACATATTGAAAAATCCTCCAAAATATATATTTTATGTTTTTCAAGTCATTATATATCAGCCGGCGGATTTTTTCAATATCATTTTTGTTAAGTAAAAAAGAACTATTCCGTATTTTTAGTAAAAACAAGAGTACAACTCTGCCGGACTTGACAAAACAGCGCCGGTATGCTATAATAGGAAAACCAAAAAAGGAGATGAACGATATGAAATATACTTCCGCCGAAGCGGCAAAACTGTTAAGAAAACTGACGGAGGAGAAAAGCGCCATACTTGAACTCGAGAGTCAGAGCAAGGAATTCGTCGCCTCCCTGGGCGAAGACGTTGAGAGCATAAAGCCCGAATACGATTACAAACAGACTCAGATAAAACTGGATGCAGTGGAAAAGAAGATAAGAACGGTCAAACACGCGATCAATCTTTTCAACGCAACGCACACCGTCCCCGGCTTCAATATGACTGTGGATGAGATGCTTGTTTACATCCCGATGCTTACCGAACGCAGGAACAAGCTCGCCGAGATGAAGAGCAAGCTTCCCAAGACGCGCGATCAGTCCGACTTCGGCAGGAACAGCAATATCATTGATTACAGATATGCAAACTATGAGATCGACGCGGCGGCGTCAGATTTTGAGCGTATATCGGACGAGCTTTCACGCGCACAGCTTGCGCTTGACAAACTGAACGGTTCGGAAACGTTTGAAATTGAGATTTAATTATTTCCCGGTGCGGACAGGATCCTTTTTCTCATTTTGAGAGCTTTGAAAAAATTCCGTTCGGGTACAACGTTACGGTATTCCGTTATTCCTTTTTTGTTATTGCATAACGACACGGTACACAGTTTGCGTTAATAAGGAATATGTATTTCGGATCCTGTCCGTACGAAAGCTCCGCGGGGTCTGGGGCACGGTTTTGATCCCGTACTTTGATATAACAGCTGAAACAGGCTGACAAACGTTTTTGTTTGTCAGCCTGCTTTGCGGTATAAGGATCATATCATCTGCTGCCGCAGCTGTTGATAAGGCATCCGGACAATATGATCTTTCTTTCCTCCGCCGTAAGCGGCGGAAGCTTGAGTGCAAGCTTTTCCGTTGTTTTATCTCTTCTTATGATCATGCCCGTGATATCGGATACGCCGTTCTCGACGGCTTTTTTTATATTCCCGATATAGATCACGTCGCCCGTGTTTAAAGCAGGGAACGTTTCCGACGCGTACGTGAACGGAAGCATGCCCCAGTTTATAAGGTTGCTTCTGTACCGCTTCGTAGCATAATCGACGCAGATGTTTGCTATCCCTCCGAGAACACGCTGACAGGACGCCGCCTGTTCGCGTGCGGAGCCGTCGCCCGGGCGCAGAGAAACTACGGCGGAGCCTATCTGAGTTCGCTCGGCGTCGGGCTTGAAGCCGAGCGCCCCGGTCACGAAACCGTATACGCCGGAGAAGACGTCGCCGCCGCCGGATCTTGATTCTTCTGCCGCTCTTATTTTTTTTGCGATACCGACGTATTCAGGGACTTTGCGCGACAACGTGAATTCGGCGAGCTTGTAAGGATTTGACCTGTACGACGACGTTTCGCCCGACGGGATAAGCTCATCTGTCGTCGTGACCGGGTCGGATATCGTCGCCGCCACTTCTATAAGAACGTTGTCGTGAAGCGCGGGGATGACGGGCCAGTCAGCGATCCCGGGACCGTATTTCAGCTCCGCTTCGGGCTTCGCTTTGCCGTAGCCGTAATAAACGCGGTTCCTGTAAGGCGCGTCGTCATATTTATATTCATATTTATTATATCTGACGTCAAGCTCGGTCGCCGCGGTCAATCTGCCGCCGTTTACGGCTGTCGCCGCAATACTGCGCGCGTCCATAAGGGCGACGGCGGCAAACTGTCCGCTGCCGGGCTTGCTGCCCTCTCTGTTCGGAAAATTGCGCGTTGAATGACGTATTGAAAGAGAACCGTCTGACGGAACGTCTCCGGCGCCGAAGCAGGGACCGCAGAACGCCGTGCGAAGCGTCACGCCCGCCGACAGCAAATCAGTGGCGACACCGTTCCGCATAAGCTGTAAATACGCAGGCTGGCTTGCCGGATACGCCGATAACGAGAATTCGCCGCAGCCGGTGCTTTTGCCGCGGAGTATATCGGCGGCGGCGCAAAGATTGTCGAACGTGCCGCCCGTGCAGCCCGCTATGACGCCCTGATCGACGTGAAGCCGTCCGTCAGAGATCTTTTTGCTTATATGATAATCCTTTGCGCCGAGATTCTCTGACGCGTAGATTTCGACCTCGCGAAGTATATCAGCCGCGTTTTCGTTGAAATATCCGATCGTAAAAGCGTTGCTCGGATGGAACGGCAGCGCGATCATCGGTTCAAGCGAAGACAGATCGATCTCGACCGCTCCGTCGTAATATGCGCCCGGCTGAGGCGCAAGCTTTTTGTATTCGTGACATCTGCCGTGCAGAGCGAGATATTCCTCGGTGAGACAGTCCGTCTCCCAGACGGACGAAAGACAAGCCGTTTCGGTCGTCATAACGTCGATGCCGTTTCTGTATTCCATCGGCAGGGAGCTTATGCCGTCGCCTATGAATTCGAGCACCGCGTTTTTTACAAATCCCGATTTGAACACGGAACCGATCAACGCTATTGCCGCGTCGTGCGGACCTACGCCCGGCGCCGGCTTTCCTTTGAGAAGCACGGCGATTATACGCGGCATATCGATATCATACGTCATATTGACGAGCTGCTTGACAAGCTCCGGACCGCCTTCGCCGACCGCGAGAGTTCCGAGAGCGCCGTATCTTGTGTGAGAATCGGAGCCGATTATCATTTTTCCGCATCCGGCGTAGTTTTCGCGCATATAAGCGTGAATAACGGATTCGTGAGCGGGGACGAATTCACCCCCGTATTTTACGCAGGCGGAAAGACCGAATCTGTGGTCGTCTTCATTTATCGTGCCGCCTACGGCGCATAACGAATTATGGCAGTTTGTCAGAACGTACGGGATCGGGAATTCGCGCAGCGCGCCGGTCGCCCGCGCCGACTGTATGATGCCGACGTACGTTATGTCGTGAGACGCCATGGCGTCGAATTTTATCCTGAGCTTGTCACCGCCGGATACGCTGTGAGCTTTCAGTATCCCGTAAGATATGGTTTTGCATTTTGCCGACGCGTCGTCCGAACGGACAAGTCTGCCGTTTTCATATTTAACGCCGTGTTCGTGTAATTCAATCATTTTTTTGACCTTTTTCCGTTTTGAGAATCGTATGACCAAGCGGCGGCACGGTGACCGTGTCTGTGTCGTATCCCGTGAATATTTCCGCCGTACTGTCGTTTGCGTTGCAGATAAGAGTATGTGATCCGCGTGTTATTATAAGAATACCGTCCGCCGCGTATCTTACCCCGGGCTCGCCGCTGAATTCCTTACGCTGATGCAGAAGCGACGATATGCGCGACATAATGTTTTTGTCCTCGCGTCCCCACGGATAAGGCATCCTGTTGAATGGATCCCTGTATCCCTGCATTCCCGCCTCGTCGCCGTAGTATACGGAAACGATGCCGGGCAGAAAGCAGAGAACCGAAAACGCAAGGATAAGGCGTTTGCAGGCAAGCTCGTATGATGCGCCGTCCATCCTTTTGTTTACAAGCGCGGAGCCCGGGAGCCCTGAGCCGTCCTCACCGCCGAGAACAGTCATGATCCTTTCCGTGTCGTGCGAGCCGAGAAAATTCATAAGATACGGTCTGACGCTTCCCGGATAATGGTGTTTTATAACGGAGAGCACAGACGTGAGTGTGTCGGTCGAGCCGGTTTTTACGTATTCGATAACAGCCTGCCTCAACGGATAATCCATGACGGAATCGAGCTGAGCGTGACTGAAATAATGTCTTCTTTTACCGTAGGATATTTTATTTGACGCGTCCTCCCATACCTCGCCTATAATCAGCGAACCGGGCTTTTCATCATTGGCGGCTGCTCTGATCCCGTCGAGCATGTGCTCGGAAAGCTCGTCGGCAACGTCAAGTCTGTACCCGTCGGCTCCCATGCGCAAATACCTGCGGATAACGCCGTTTTGACCGCATATCAGATCGTGTACGGCGGGCTCGTCCTGATTGAGCCTCGGAAGCGATTTTACGCCCCACCAGCATTCATAATCATCCGGCCACGTTCTGAAATTGTACCAGCTGCGGTAAGGCGAGGCGGGATCGCTGTAAGCGCCGTTTCCGTATTTGCCGGGCTTGTCAAAATAAACGCTTTTGTCGCCCGTGTGATTGAATACGCCGTCGATTATTACCTTCATACCGAGGCCGTGCGCTCTTTGACATAAGTAAACGAACGCTTCGTCTCCGCCGATACAGCCGTCGACCTTCATATAGTCACCTACGTCATAACGGTGATTTGAAAACGCTTCAAACACGGGCGAAAGGTAAATGACGTTGAAGCCGAGAGATTTTATATGCTCAAGCTCTGCGGCTATTCCGTACAGATCGCCGCCGAAAAACGTGTTGTTGTCCATTTCCATTCCGGGATATTCCGTATATTCCGGAACGCCGTTGTCCCAGTCTTCGACGTATTTTGCGTCTTCCCGGATAATGAATTTTCCGCTGCGCCTGTATCTGTCGATAAAGATCTGATACATCGCGGCGTTTTTGAAGTCAGGATCCGGTATACCGTATTCTTCCGTGAAAAGGAGCTGGAACCTTCCGCAGACGCCGGCGTTTTCGCGCAGCTGACCGTGAAGCTCGTCACCGGTGCTGTGCACGAAATAAACTCCGTCCGCCGTATTTATACGGAAGGTGACGTAATATAACCCCGGATCGCCCGAAAACCGGGTGACGAATCTGTCGTAATCGCCTTCGATCCCGTCAAAATGCGATTCGTATTCGGCGTCGGCGCCGGTCTCGTCGCAGTATACCGACATGACGGCTTCGTATGCGCAGATTATGCGGGAGATCAGAAGGACACAGTTATCATTGTCACGAATGAACATAACGGGTCTGTCCGGCACGAGCGCCCCCGCTTCAACGTTCCCCTCAAGGGTGATCATAATACGGGCTTGATGTGCCAGATGCCGTCGGCGTATTCACGAACGGAACGGTCCGACGAGAATATGCCGGACGCTGAGATGTTGTCAACGCTCATCTCAGCCCACAGCTTCGGGTCGCCGTGGTCGGCGTCCATCCTGCCGTGCGCCTCGCAATATGAGGAGAAGTCGGCAAAGCACATATAAGGATCGGGCACGCCGTTGGAATAAAGCAGATAATTTGAAAAATCTGAAAAGCTCTGTCCGCAAAAGCCGCGGTCAAGAGTTTTGATAACGCCGCGAAGCTTATCGGATCTCGAATAAAACTCTGAAGAAGAGTACCCGGACGCCCAAAGAGAGTCGACCTCACTGTCGCGCAGACCGAACAGATAGAACGATCTGCCGCCGAGCTGTTCATACATTTCAACGTTCGCGCCGTCGTAAGTACCGATCGTCACGGCTCCGTTCATCATCAGCTTCATGTTTCCCGTGCCGCTCGCCTCTTTTCCGGCAAGAGAGATCTGCTCCGAGATCTCCGCGGCGGGGATCAGCTTTTCCGCGAGGGAAACGCAGTAGTTTTCAAGAAAAACAACGGACAGCTTATCCTTCATCTCGGGGCGGGAGGCGATATCGCGCGAAAGGTAAGATATAAGCTTTATGATCTGTTTCGCGTGGTAATAGCCCGGCGCGGCTTTCGCCGAGAATATGAAAGTGCGCGGCGTCATTTTCTTTGAAGGATCTTCAAGGATCTCGTTATATATCGATATGATCCTCAATACGTTGAGCAGCTGGCGTTTATACTCGTGCATTCGCTTGATATGAACGTCGAACAGAGTATCCGGGTCGATTGTTACTCCCTTTTCCTGACGCGCGTATTCCGCAAGTCTGCGCTTGTTGGCCGTTTTTATGTCATTGATACGCTGCAGGACGGAGTTGTCTTCTCTGAACTTCGAAAAGTCGGACAGAAGCTCCGGCTTGTTCCTGTATTCCGGACCGATACAGTCGTCAAGCAGGGAGGCGAGCTCTTTGTTTGAATAAAGGAGCCACCTTCTGTGATCGATCCCGTTTGTCACGTTTCTGAATTTTTCAGGAGTGTCTGCGTAAAAGTCGGAGAATACGGTGTTTTTGAGTATTTCCGTGTGGAGCGCCGAAACGCCGTTGACCGTATGGGAGCCGACAACGGAAAGATTAGCCATTCTGACGGTGTAATCGCCGACGATCGACATCCTGCCTATCCTGTCGCCCGGGTATCCTTTTGCGCGCAGTCCGTCGCAGAAGCGGCGGTTTATCTCGCAGATAATGGAATAAATGCGCGGCAGCTTGAGCTTGAAAAGATCCTCGCGCCAGGCTTCGAGCGCTTCGGGCATGACGGTGTGATTGGTGTAAGAGATCGTCCTCGTCGTGATATCCCACGCCTTTTCCCAGCTGTAATCGCATTCGTCAAGGAGCAGTCTCATAAGCTCCGCTACGCACATGGCGGGATGAGTGTCGTTTATATGTATCGCGGCGAATTCGGGAAGATCGTCCGCAGTTCCGTGCGCTTCGAGATGATCGTGGAGTATGTTCTGCAGCGCGGCGGAGACAAGGAAATACTGCTGTGTAAGTCTTAAAAGCTTGCCCGCGTCATGGTCGTCGGACGGGTACAGCACCTTTGATATAAGCTCGGCGTTTGTGCTTTCTTCGAGCGCTTTGAGATACTTGCCCTGAGAAAAAGCCTTCATGTCGAAGTTCTTGAAATCACGCGCACGCCAGAGACGGAGGTTGTTTACGGCGTCGCAGCCGGCGCCGGATATAAGCATATCGTAAGGCACGGCTTCGACCTCGTCGGCATCGACGTATTCGACGTACATTTTTCCGTTTCTCCATTGCTCGACGACGCGGCCC
>CACWOQ010000003.1 GCA_902762505.1 uncultured Ruminococcus sp.
GATAGGTGAAAAATACTATCTGTACGCGGTCACCGCTTACAACGTAGACGGCGTTCGCCGTTACGACGTAACGGATCCGACAAAGATCACGCTCGACACTACGTTCGCAAATAACGGCGTTATGGATTACAGCGCCGTGACCGGCGGCGCCGGCGACCCGAGCTATATAGCGGTCGACACCGACGGTTATATCTACCTCACATACCTGAAGACCGGCTCCGGCAAGGGCAGCCACGTCGGCAAGATCTCCGCTGACGGCAAGTCCCTCGTAAAGGAAGCGGAAGTAACACAGGCTTACGGTATCTGCGAGGCGGGCGATTATGTTTTCGCGGCGTCCTACAACAAAGCAGATTCCTGCGTAAAGGTGCTTAAGAAAGCCGACCTGTCCGAGGTTGCGACGCTCAAATACGCGGCTCAGGCCAACAACCTGTCCGACGTTGCGTTCGGCGGCAACACGCTGTTCGTCGGCGACCACGGCAACAACACCACGGTCGGCGGCGCTTACTACACGGCAGCAATAGAACCGGAAGAAACACTGCCCGAAACCCCTGAAGAGATAGTCAACGCTGTTTATGCTCTTGGCAAGGGCGAGACGCTCGCAGGCGGTTCTTATACTCTGACCGGCAAGGTCACATCAATCGTTGAAAAATGGACGAAGGATTACGGCAACGTGTCCTTTATGATGAAGATCGCCGGCCTCGAAGACAAACCGATCGAGGCTTTCCGCGTAGTCGGTGACGAAGCCGAAAACGTAAAAGTCGGTGATACGGTGACTGTTACCGGCGAACTTACCCATTATTACAATTCGGGTAAAGACCAGTCGATATACGAATTCAAAAAGAACAGCACGATCGACTGGCTCTACCCCGTAACGGACATTTCTTACGACAGGCTCGTATACGACGGAACCTTCGCGGTGCCGGAGGGCGGTGTCGATAAGATAGTCGTCAATCCCGATTACAGAAAAGACATAGACTTCATAAAAGGCAAGGTCAGCACGGTTTCGATTCGCGGTTGGGTGCGTCTGTCCGAGGACGTCGGTGATATCGACGGCTTCGCGTACAGCATCGACGACGGCGCGATCGTCAAAGGCGACTTTGTTGAAGACAGATATCAGGAGCTTGCGAACGCGGGATTCCCGGGCGCTCAGGGCTTCACGATAAGCATACCCGTTAAGGATCTTGCGGAAGGCGAACACACTATCTCCACCTACGTCATCAATGCCGAAGGCGATGAGATCAAAATGCTCAAAAACAGATCCGGCAAAACGGAATTTAAATTCAACCCCGTCGGTGTGACTTTCACGGTCCTGCCTGAGGATACCGAGCTTCCTCCCACGAACTACTTCGACGGCTTCGGTGACGACCACGTCGCCTCCGACTGGCTGACGAACGGAAAAGTCGCAAACGGCATCCTCACTCTCGGCTTGCCGAGAAGCGAAGGCTGGATAGCCTCCGGTTACATGGCGTATCTTACCAGCAATAAGATCAACTGGGCTGACAGACTTGAAATAAAGTTCAAAGCGGCGATACTCAAAGAAGGCAGCTGCTACGCCGGTTTTGCAATGCGCGCTGCCAACGGCGGCAACCATATGAACGGCGGCCGCTGGGGCAAGCCTGACGCTTCCGAAACGGCTGACGGTATAGCCGTAGACCTCAACGTTGCCGGAGCGGACTACTACGTAGGCGTAACGTTCTCGCACGGCGCACAGGGCAGCGCTCCCTGCACTTACTTCGGCGGCGGCGTAAACGTTGCCGAAACGCACGAATACAAAGTGCTTGATATGCGCAACCGCATAGAATTCTACATAGACAACGCAATCCTCTTCGCAATAGATCTTTCAGAGCTTTCCGACGGTATTTACCATCATGCGAAGGTCACCTACAAAGACGGCTCCGTTTCATTTGACAATGCTGTCGAGGTCAACGAGACAGGTTACATAGGCTTCTATCAGAGAGATATGGCGATATCCGTTGACGATGTATCAGTCAAGACGATTGTCGATCCGTATGCTCCCGGCGCCATAGGCGAAGAAGCACAGAAATTCACCGTGTCCGGCGCAGAGGTCGGTTTTGAGATGGACGGCGACGTTCTCGTCGTCAACACGACAGCCGGAGCGGCTGACCCGTGGTTCTCCATATCCCTGCCGCAGATAGACACGACCGTATATCCGAGCTTCACCGTTAAATACCGCGTAAGCTCGCTGCACGGCAACAACGTATATCTGATGGATACTGAAAAGAACAAGGGCTACTCCGGTACTGCCGGCACGTGGACCGGCCCCGGACTTACCACAGACGGACAGTGGCAGGAGAAGACATATACGGTCGAAACCGCTTTCCCGACGATGGCGGGCACGAAACTCACCGGTGTCCGCTTCCCGGGCGCTACCGCGGGCAACAAGTTCGAGCTTGCTTCCATCACGTTCAACACCGCTGACGTAAAACCCGATCCTTCTCTCGGTTTGATGAGCTTTGACGCGGTCGTCATAGACGGTGTTGAGCACGATATGGTCAACGCGGAGACCGGTCAGCATCTCGGCAACGCCGGTCAGTGGATCAAAGAAAATCCGATCTCCTTCAATGAAGGCGAAGTTAAGACTATAAGTGCGCGCGGCTGGGCGCAGGCGGTCGACGGAACGGTCGACGCGTTCGGATACAAAATAGACGACGGAGAGCTTGTTTCTGGCGCTCAGTACATCCAGAACAGACCCGACCTTGCCACAGCCGGCATTCAGAACGCAAGCGGCTTCAACGGCTTCAACGTTGACGTTTCCGCGCTCAAGGCAGGCGATCATAAGATCACGATCTTCATGATCTCCGGCGAGACCGAAATAAAAATGTTTGACGTTCCGTTCACCGTGACCGAGGCTGTGTCCGAACTCAAGGGCGACGTCAACGGCGACGGTCAGCTCACCAACGCGGACGTTGTCACGCTGTTCCGCGCGGTAAGCGGCGGACTCGGCGAAGGCGAGGCTTACGTGGAAGCCAACGCCGATTTCAACGGCGACGGTACGATCGACAACAGAGACGTTGTCGCCCTGTTCCGTCACATAAGCAACGGCTGATAACAAATACGAAAAGTACCCTTCCGGTTTCGGGAGGGCGCTTTTCGCAGGATATAACGGATCTTTATAATTCTTTATTATAAAAAGCCGGCAGCAGCGGAAAACTCGTTGCCGACGGCGCCGGAGAACGTCGGATTTTGTATAAAGAGGACGCTAATCCTGCATCCGGAACCCTAAATTTTGAGAAATTGTCTGAAAAACCGAAAAAATACTAGACATTTCTTAAAATGCGGGTATGAAATTTGCGGGAATTGCAAAAAAACTCTTGACAGAATAATTTCAACATGGTATAATCGTAATACCAATCGGAAAATCTAAACAAGGAGATCACCATGAAAAAGATTCTTTCTGTTATCCTGACGGTGGTTATGATCGCGTCTATGTTCGCGAGCGTGGTCGTCGTCAATGCAGCAGACAAGCTCACGATCAAGATCGATACGGTCGAAGCTAAACCCGGTGACACCGTTGACGTAAAGATCGATCTCGTCAACAACGCGACCGTAAGCTCCGTATGCCTTACCGTATCGTGGCCCAAAGGCCTTACGCTTACAAATGCCAATTACGACATTTACAATCCGAAGGACAAATCCGCCATGGTCAACGAGCCCGATGAGGTCGACGAAGACTATAACGCCGTTTGGACCGGCGTTACCAGCCCGTTCGTCTTCAACTGGGTATCCGGCAAGAGTGAAGTAAAGGATGACTGCACGTTCGTTACCCTTACCTTCAAAGTAGCCGACGACGCTGAGGGCGAGCTCGCCGTCACCGCCGAAGCGAAAAACGGTCTCGGAAACAACGACTATCCGTTTGACAAGGACGGAAACACCATTCCGTTCGAGATAGTCAACGGCGCCGTAAAGACTCCCGAGGCTGCTATAGTCGACACCTACGTCGGTCATTCGCTTGACTCTATGCTCGCCAGCGGCAAGGAAAGCAAGAAACTTGACACTGTCGAACTGAAGAAGGGCGACACGATGACGATACTCGGCTGGGCGGTTTTCACAGACTTACTCAAAGAGATGGTTTACACCATTGACGGTGAAGAACACGCTTGCGAGGATGTTTACAGAGACAGAGAAGACGCTTCGCCTCAGTACGGCAAGCACGCCGGTTTCGGTCTTGACAACAACGCCATGGATCTTCTCGGCGTCGATTCGCTCGATCTCGGTACATATGCCATTACGATCATAGCCCGTGCAAACGGCGGCTTCGAGAAAGTCATAAAGACCTTCACCCTCAAAGTCGTTGAGGAACTCACTCCCGAAGATCCCGGCGAACCCGAATTCGTACATACCGTATTCGACGCCGGCAAGGTAGACAACAACACCCTCGTAAACGCCGGCGGCTGGACCGGCGGCAACTACCCGATCACCAGATTCGGTTACATCGTTGATGGCGGCGCACCCGTATTCGCGGGCGTATCCCTCACCGAGCTTGCCGACAGCGACCCCGTTAAGCTTCCGCAGAACGCCGGCAAATACGGCGTAAGATTCAGCGCGTACTTCGATCTGAAGGATGCGGGTCTTGCCCCCGGCAGCCACACCGTACAGCTCGTCGCTGAATTCGCAGATGACGCGAAGACCGTTCTCCCGCTCGGCAACGTAGCCAGCGTCGTTCAGAACTCGTTCGTAGTTACCATCGAAGGCGCAGCTCCCGTTGAGCTGTCCCTGAAGAACGTTTCGTTCGACGGCCTGTACTACAACGGCTCCCTCATCCTTCCCGAGGGCGGCGTTGACAAGATAGTCGGTCTCCCCGAAAACAGAGAAACTCTCAACTTCGTCAAGGGCGACGTTACCGAAATAGCCGTACGCGGCTGGGTCAGAGTCTCCGAGGACATCGGTGACATCGCCGGCTTCGCATACAGCATAGACGGCGGCGAGATCGTTTCCGGCGAATTCGTCGAAGACAGAGCCGCTGAGCTTGCAAACGCCAACTTCCCGGGCGCGCAGGGCTTTACCGTTAAGGTGCCCGTAGCCGACCTCGAAGCAGGCGAGCATACCATCGAAGTATACGTCATCACCGCTGGCGGCCAGCAGATCAAGATCGTAAAAGACAGATCCACGGCTGAAGCGCAGGTCATCAACCCTGTAGGCGTTACCTTCACGGTAAGCGATCCCACCGTGACCGAGCCCGACGTAACCGAGCCCGACGTGACCGAGCCTGACGTAACCGAGCCCGACACGACCGAGCCGACCGAGAACCCCGACAACCCGAAGACTTCCGACGTTGCCGTTATAGCTCTCGCGTCCGTTGCCGCTGTCGCCCTCGCAGGCGCCTTCATCGGCAAGAAAGCTCTTAAGAAATAATCAAGGCACAATACAAACCCCCCGGTAACCGGGGGGTTTATTGTTTTATAAAATTTTAACTTATGGTATAAAAATACGGTTGACATTTAGCCGCCGCCTTGCTATAATAAACAGGTGTAATTGTAAAAGCAGGTGAAAAGAATGAAAAAAGGAGCAATTCTCGGAATTATCGCGGCGTTTATCGCCGTTGCGATGCTTATTTTCATACCGGTAGTATCAAACAACGCAAGGCAGCCGCAGCCGGAGGCGACGGGAACGAACGCCGGTCCGGTAAGAGAGACAGAAGAGACGGACGGTATTACGGTCCCGGGCACGGACCGTACGGAACCTTCGGAAACGGTCAGCGGTGAAACGGATACGGATGACGTCACAGCGGCGACGGAAACGCCGGACATCACGGCGACAGCCCCCGGAACGGAGACAGATCCGGAGACGACCGCCGCACCGGAAACGACGACGGTCCCCGAGACGACGACCGTTCCCGAAACGACGACGGTCCCGGAAACGACAACCGTTCCCGAAACGACGACCGCACCGGTTACGACGAAGTCCGTCGAGCCGCTCGATCCGGAGAAAAAATACGTGGCTCTCACGTTTGACGACGGCCCGCACCCGACGAATTCGAAGCTTATCACCGATAAGCTGCTCGAATACGGCGGCAAAGGCACGTTCTTCGTCATAGGAAACCTGATCAAGGGTGACCGCGAGAAGGGAATGCAGTACGCGTACGACCACGGCATGGAGATAGCGATCCACTGCTGGACCCACAACCATTATTATACGAAAGAGCCGGAGTATTTCCACGAAGAGGTCTACAAAACAGCCGACAAGATCAAGGAATCCATAGGAGAATGGCCGACGATCATGCGTCCGCCCGGAGGAAACATAACGGATTCGCAGGTCAAGGAATCCGAGTTCGCCGTCATAATCTGGAGCGTCGATACGAACGACTGGAGATATAAGAAGACGGACAAATCCGTCAAAGAGGAAAACGTAAAGACGATCGTAAACAACGCCCTGTACGACAGCAAGGGCAACTTCAACGTCAAAAACGGCGATATAATCCTCATGCACGAGATATACGAAAACAGCTACGACGCTTTCTGCATCATAATCGAGGAGCTTCACAAGCGCGGTTTCGAGTTCGTCACCGTGTCGGAGCTTTTGCAGAATCCGCAGACCGGATACAAATATTACAGCACTTATAAGATAAAGTAAGAGGAAACAGTATGAAGCTTGAAAAACTCGTTGGCGACCGCTTCAAGGAGCGTCCGTCCGAATGCCTTGTAGACAGCCACGCGCTGATGCTGCGCGGCGGATATATGAAATACGTGAGCAGCGGTATCTTTTCGCAGTATATGCCGCTCCGCCGCATCTGCCGCAAGATAGAACAGATAATCCGCGAGGAAATGGATAAGATCGACGGTCAGGAGGTGCTGATGCCCGTAATGATGCCGTCGTCCATCTGGGAGCAGTCCGGCAGATACAGCTCCATCGGTGCCGAGATGTTCCGCTTCAAGGACAGAAACGACGCGAACATGGTCCTCGGTATGACTCACGAGGAAGCCGCCGTCCACCTTGTCCGCGAATACGCGAACACGTACAATAAATATCCGTTCATGATATATCAGATCCAGACCAAGGAGCGCGACGAGGCGCGTCCCCGCGGCGGACTTATCCGCGTGCGCGAATTCACCATGAAGGACGCGTATTCGTTCCATACGAGCCAGCAGGATCTTGAACAGTACTACGACAGATGCCACAAGGCATACGAGCGCATTTACGCCCGCGCCGGCGTGCCCGAGGTCATTTCGGTAAAATCTGACTCCGGAATGATGGGCGGCTCTGTCAGCCACGAGTTCATGCTGCTCACCCCCATCGGCGAGGACAGCATAGTCATCTGCCCCGAATGCGGATACAAGAGCAATATGGAAGCCGCCGACAGCATAACCGAGCCCGCCGATTACGGCGACGCCGCGCTTGAAAAGATCGCCACGGGCGACGCCCATACGATCGATGAGGTCTGCGCGCTTACGAAGACCGATCCGAAGCAGTCCTGCAAGGCGGTGATATATCAGAGGAACGCGGACGACAGCTACGTCGTGATCTTCCTCCGCGGAGATCTTGACGTGAACGAAACGAAGCTGACGAACCTGCTCGGCTGCGACGTCCATCCGGCGACCGTAACGGAAAACTCCGGCATCGCCGCCGGCTGCACCGGTCCCTATGACTTCAAAGCGAAGGCGACCGTACTGTACGATCTGTCGCTCAAAGGCGCGAGAAATATCGTCTGCGGCGCAAACGAGGACGGGTATCACTACAAAGGTCTCGATTTCGCGCGCGATATACCGGACGCGGAGTTCCACGACCTGTCAAAGGCCATCACCGGCGGCATATGCCCGGTATGCGGAAAGCACGCGCTTACCATATCCCGCGGCGTTGAAGTCGGAAACATATTCATGCTCGGCACGAAATACACGAAATCCATGGGTATGCAGTACACGGATGAAAACGGCAAGCTGCAGTACCCGGTGATGGGCTGCTACGGTATCGGCGTCGGAAGACTCGCCGCGTCCGTATGCGAGGCTCACCACGACGAATTCGGTCCGATCTGGCCGAAATCCATCGCGCCGTGGCAGGTACATCTCTGCTGTCTGCGCGCGGACGACGCGGACACCCACGCCTACGCGGACGCGCTTTACAAAAAGCTTGAGGACGCGGGGGTCGAGGTGATATACGACGACAGAAACGTCTCCGCGGGCATAATGTTCTCGGACGCCGATCTGCTCGGCATACCGCTGCGCGTGATCGTAAGCCCCAGAAACATGAAGGAAGGCGCGGTCGAGCTCGCCGCGCGCGACAAATCGTTCAGAGACAAGATCCCGACGGATCAGGCGTTTGACGAGATAATCAAAAGAGTCAGGGAGTAAGACAGTAAAGGAAGGCATAAAAGTCTTCCTTTACTTGATTTAAAAGCATGATAAGAAAACTTTCACATTACATAGGCGAATACAAGGGGATAACCGTACTGACGCCGGTGCTCATGGTGCTCGAGGTCGTGTTCGAGGTGTTCATCCCCTATCTTATGGGCCATATAATCGACGACGGCATAAAAGCGGGAGATATGGGCTACGTCGTCCGTACGGGGCTTTTGATGATGCTCATGGCGCTTTTGTCGCTTTTGTTCGGAGCGTCCGGCGCGATTCTCGCGTGCAAAGCCTCCGCCGGATTTGAAAAGAACCTGCGCCGCGGACTTATGGACAAGGTGCAGAAATTCTCGTTTGCAAACGTTGACAGATTCTCCACCGCCAGCCTCGTCACGAGAATGACGACGGACGTGTCGAACGTGCAGATGGCGTTTCAGATGATGATACGCATCTGCTTCCGCGCGCCGATAATGCTCGTTTCCGCGCTCGTTATGGCTATGGTCACGAACAAACGCCTGTCGTTGCTGTTCGTGTTCGTCATACTTCTGCTCGGCGGTGCGCTGACGCTTATAGTCACACAGGCGTTCCCGAGATTCAGATACGTTTTTGAAAAGTACGACGGCGTGAACGCCGGCGTGCAGGAAAACCTCACGGGCATACGCGTCGTTAAGGCGTACGTGCGCGAGGAGCATGAAACGAAGAAATTCCACAAGGCTTCGGATTTTCTGTACAGACGCTTCGTCGACGCCGAGAAAATAGTGGCGCTGAACGGCCCGGTGATGAACCTCGCCATCTACGCGTGCATGACCGGCATATTCTGGTTCGGCGCGAACATAATCGTAAAATCCGGCGGTGTCGATATGCAGGTCGGTCAGCTCAGCACGTTCATGGTCTATACGATGAACATACTGATGAACCTGATGATGATCTCCATGATATTCGTCATGATGACGATGGCTAAGACCTCGGGCGAGCGTATAGTCGAGGTGCTTGACGAGCAGATAGATCTGTCCGAGAAAAAAGACCCCGTAACGGACGTGAAGGACGGGGAGATAGTCTTCGATCACGTCAGCTTTTCATATTCAAAGAATAAAGACAACCTCAACCTTGAGGATATAAACGTCACGATCCCGTCAGGCTCCGTCGTCGGCGTGATCGGCGGCACCGGTTCCGGAAAATCGTCGTTCGTTCAGCTTATACCGAGACTGTACGACGTGACGGAGGGCTCCGTCAGAGTCGGCGGCGTGGACGTGCGCGACTATGAAATGCGCACCCTGCGCGACAAGGTCTCGATGGTCCTGCAGAAAAACGTTCTGTTCTACGGGACCGTGGCGGAAAACCTCCGCTGGGGCAACGAAAACGCGACGGAGGAGCAGATGAGGGCGGCTTGCGAGTCGGCTCAGATCAGGGAATTCGTCGAAAGCCTGCCGGACGGGTATAACAGCCACGTGGAGCAGGGCGGCACGAACTTCTCGGGAGGTCAGAAGCAGAGGCTCTGCATCGCAAGGGCGCTTCTGAAGGAGCCGAAGGTGCTTATCCTCGACGACAGTACGAGCGCCGTCGACACAAAGACGGACGCCGCGATAAGAGCAGCGTTTCGCGAGTATATCCCGGACGTGACGAAGATTATAATCGCGCAGAGAATATCGAGCATATCTGGCGCCGATATGATAATAGTCCTCGACGAGGGCAGGATCAACGGCATCGGCACGCACGAACAGCTGCTCGAGTGCAACGCGATCTACCGGGAGGTCTATGAATCTCAGATGAGAGGGGCTGATTTCGATGAGTGATAACAGAGCAAAGAAAAGCAAAGCCCCGCTGAAAACGCTTGCGCGCACGCTCGGCTTCGTGATCAAAAACTACCCCGTGCACTGTATCGCCGTGCTCTTCTGCCTGATAGTCACCACGGTAGTCACCGCGCGCGGCACGATGTTTACGAAGGAGCTTATAAACGATTATATCCAGCCGATGCTCGACGGAGAGCTGACTCAGGAAGCCGGCTTCGCCTCGCTCGGCGTAAAGATGATAATGATCGCGCTGACGTACGGCGCGGGCGTCCTTTCGACGTTTCTGTCAAACAGACTGATGGTGTACGTCACGCAGGGAACGCTGAAGATCGTCCGCGATACGCTGTTCGAGCACATGGAAAAGCTGCCGATAAGCTATTTCGACAGAAACGAACGCGGCGATATCATGAGTATTTACACGAACGATACCGATACGCTTCGTCAGCTTATTTCTCAAAGCGTCCCGAATATGATATCGAACGTGGCGACGGTCGTGACCGTGCTGACGTCGATGATCATACTTTCACCGCTGCTCACGCTCACCGCGCTGATAGTCGTCGCCCTCGCCACGACCGTGACGCGGCTGTTAGCCGGCAAAAGCGCGGCGTATTTCAGAAAAAGACAGCAGAACATAGGCGAGGTGAACGCGTTCGTCGAAGAGGCGGTCGAGGGTCAGCGCGTCGTAAAGGTCTTCACGCACGAGGACAAGATCATGGAGACGTTCGATGAAAAGAACGAGCGTCTGTACGACAGCACGCGCCTTGCGAACGGGCTGGCTAACGTCGTAATGCCCATAATGGGCAACCTCGGATATCTGAACTACGTAGTTGTAGCCGTCGTAGGCGGATATCTCGCCGTCTCCGGGACAGGGGGATTTTCCGTCGCCGCGCTCGTGCCGTTCTTGCAGTTCACAAGACAGTTCAATATGCCGATCTCGCAGTTCTCACAGCAGCTCAACTCGATAATAATGGCTGTCGCCGGAGCGGAGAGGATATTCGCGCTGCTTGACGAGCCGGTCGAGGAAGACGAAGGATACGTAACGCTCGTAAACGCGCGCGAAAACGAAGACGGAACGCTCACGGAGTGCGAGGAGCACACGGGCGTCTGGGCGTGGAAGCATCCGCATTCGGCTGACGGCTCGGTCACGTATACGCGTCTGCGCGGAGACATAGTCTTTGAGCACGTCGACTTCGGTTATCTGCCCGGCAAAACGGTCCTGCACGACATAAACCTGTACGCGAGACCCGGCGAGAAGATAGCGTTCGTCGGCGCGACGGGCGCCGGAAAGACGACGATAACGAATCTGATAAACAGATTCTACGATATACAGAGCGGCAAGATCAGATACGACGGGATCAATATAGGAAAGATCAGAAAGGCGGACCTGCGCCGCTCGCTCGGAGTCGTTCTGCAGGACACGCATCTGTTCACGGGGACTGTCGCGGATAACATAAGATACGGCAAGCTCGACGCAACGGACGAGGAGGTCCACGCCGCCGCGAAGCTCGCGGGAGCCGATTACTTCATATCGCATCTGCCGAAGGGCTACGACACGGAGATCACCGGAGACGGCGCGAATCTGTCGCAGGGTCAGCGTCAGCTTATAGCTATAGCGCGCGCCGCCGTCGCCGACCCGCCGGTGCTGATACTCGACGAGGCGACGTCCTCGATCGACACGAGGACCGAGGCGATCGTACAGCGCGGTATGGACAGCCTGATGGAGGGGAGGACAGTGTTCGTCATAGCGCACAGGCTTTCCACCGTAAAGAACAGCTCCGTAATAATGGTGCTTTCGGACGGCAGGATAATCGAGCGCGGAAGCCACGAATCCCTGCTTGAAGACAAAGGCGTTTATTACACCCTGTACACGGGAAACAAAAAGTAAGAAAAAGCGCGGAGCCGCATCACACAGCTCCGCGCTTTTGTTCCGGTTTTATTTTTTCTTTTTCAGAATTATTATTGCCGCGATCCCGGCTGCTATGACGATGCCGGAGACGATCGCCGCGATAACGGCGGCGGTGTTCGGTTTTTTCGGTTCGTCGCCGCTGTCATCCGTTACCGCGGGCTCGGTGCCGGGCTCGTCGGTCTGAGTATCGGGCTCGGTGCCGGGCTCATCCTCCGTGACGGTGTCTGTGTCGGTCGTATCGGAGGGGACGGATTCCGTCTTTCTCAGGTATTTATACTCATACTCGACGTTTTTTCCGATCTCCGGCGCCACAAACGGTTTGAGCGCAAGACCGTATTCGTCAAGCATTTTCTTCATGGCGTAGTCAAGCTGAGACTGCGTGGCAAGCGCGTCGCTTGCAAGCGTTCTGACGGCTTTCACCGAATCGGAGCTTTCGTCGCCTCCGGCTTTTACGTATTCCGCGATCATCGCCTCAGCCTCGGCGGTATCCTTGACGGGCTCGCCGTAGACCTCGATCTCGCGGAGCTGGAGCATATATCCGTCCGCGGGCGTGCTGCGGAGCTTCGTTCCGGTGAATTTTACGTATCTGCCTTTGACGGGCGCGTCAAGAGTGAGATCAAAGCCGTCGCCCTCGTCGGGGCTGTTCTTCTGCTCGGAGACCTTGTTCCAGTTTGAGCCGTCCTCCGATATCGCTATGTTGAAATCGACCGGCCAACAGCCGTTTCTCAGCACGTTCACGCGGCTTACGTTGAAGAAATCTCCGAGGTCTATTATCGCGTATTCGGTGGAGTTCGGGTTGTCCGGGTGGATCTTGACGTTCGATGTCCAGCCCTTGTCCGTCCCGTCAACGAGGAATTCCGGGTGCCAGCCCCATACGCGGTAACTGTCCGATTCGGGATAGGACGAAACCGTAACGGGCTTGTTTTTGGCTATGTTCGAGTCTTTTTTGTACTTTATTTCATAAGTTCCGCGCTCTGCGGGGGCGGTGTACTCGTCGATGCGCTCGGGCGAGGGGATCGACCCGTCGTCGTTGTAGATCTCGATCTCGCAAAGCTCGCTCTTCTTTTTGTTCGCGTCGGTTATCTCTATCTTTACGTATCTTGCTGCCGTTTTGCCGAGCAAAAGCGACGGAACGGTCTTTTCCTTTATTTCAAAGTTTTCCGCTTCTGCGGCAAGCTCCCAGCTCTCACCGTCGGCGGAGGTGTAAACGGAAAACGCTTTCGGGAAGCATTCGCCGTAGCTGTCATCGGAGCCGGCGGGATAAAGGTCGATGCGGTTGAATTCACGGACGTCCTTCAGATCAACGGTCACGTATCCGAGCCCGTCCTTGCTTCTCGACTGCCAGCCGTTTGACGAGCCGGAGGAGAATCTCTGACCGTCGTTCAGGTTGTCCATGTACCAGCTTCCCGCTCCGGCGGAGCTGTCGGCTGTGATCTGCGCGTATTTGCAGAGGTTTTCACCCTCTCCGGGGACCGGCTCGCCGAGACCTCTGTCGTATCCCTCGGGCAGTGCGAAGATGTACGCGCCGCCGGCTTCGAATTCGAGAGTCACGACGCCGTCCTGCATCTCTACCGGGTAAAGCTTTCCGTCGTCATACGACAGATATTCCAGCGATTTTATGTCTTCGGCGAACACGAGCGACACCGTCTTTTTGCCGGAGAAATTGTTGTTTACCGCCATGCAGTAGTTTCTGCCGCTTATTCTGTCGCGCAGGTAGGAAACGGTGATATCCTGACTTGACGATTTGGAGCGGACGAAGAAGTCGCCCGGGATCGTTTTAACGGAGCTTCCCGCGGGATCCCTGCTCACGTATACCTCGAGCGCGTCGCATCTGGCGAGCGTTTTTCCTACCGTGTGGACCTTTGCGTCAAGCTCGCAGATGAATTCGTATTTAGGGTTCGGCTTGCCGTCGACGGAGATTATACCGTCCTCGAACGGCTCACTCCTGTCATGCGGGGTGAACCACGTGAAGTAGGAAAGCTGCTTGATGCCGAACGCAAGCGCCATATTGATCTCGTAAAGCGTCTCGGCGCGGGTAAGAGACCTGTAGGCTCCGGGAATGCAGACGGACTGTATGTAAGTACCCGTTTTCACGTTGTTCTGCAAGCCCACGCGGCGCACCGCGTCTATATTCGTGAGAAATCCGCCGCGGTTGAAGGAGCCCTTCGCCACGCCGAACGGATAAAGGTCGTACATCAGGTAATCCTGCGGATATCCCGCGGCTTCGCAGAGCCTCAGCCAGTCGTTCATCTGACTCATATATACCTTCGGCGACGGATACGCGGCGTAAGGCAGGAAATTCAGATGCATATAGGAGGCGGGGTCCGCTTCCTTCAAAGACTTGTAGGCGTCGATGAAATCGTTCGGATTGTACGGCTCGTCAAGCATATAGTAGCCGTTCGCGCCGGGTACGTTTTTGTATTCTTCAACTATGCTTTTGATCCTGCTGTCCCTCATCGAAAGCAGGTTGCCGCCGAGGCGGCTGTCGCCTATGCAGGTGTGGATGCCGTGCTTGTACGCAAGCTCGGTCATTTTAAGCATTACGGCTTTTTTGCCGGAGTTGTCACCGGCGGAAAGCTGCCAGGTGATGCCGGCGTCTTCCATATACTGATACTGTTCGTCAGTCAGGTATTCCTCCGTGGGCGGCCAGAATATGGAGATCATTATATCGTCGTCAAAGCCGTATTCCGACGCAACGACGAAAATCTCAGCTTCAAGCGAACCGCCGTCGAAGGACGCGGTCACAACGGTCCTGCCGACAGATACGCCGGTCACGGCGCCGTCCCCGTCGACCGTGGCGATCTTTTCGTCGCCCGACGACCATTTTACGTTTTCCGCGTTTTTGACGGTGAGCGGATAAGTTTCGCCCACAACAAGCTCAAGAGCGCTTTTGTTCATGGATGCACTTCCTTTTCCGGATGCCGATGCGTGCAGCGCCGGCGTGATCATAAACAGCAGTATCAACAGAGCGGATACCGCGGCGTACGTTATTCGTTTTTTCATTTTTAAATCGTCCTTTCAGGTCCTGTTATAATTATATCATACGCTTTGCTTTTGTCAACAGGGTTTTTTGTTAAAATATCACGAAATAAAAGAAAAAGTGACTTGTTTGATATTGATTTTTTATCAGTTATATGGTATCTTATATGATAGATATTTACGGAAAGGCGGTGCCCCGCATGACGGAAAAGAAATATATCATAGCGATGGATCAGGGTACTACGAGCTCCCGCGCCGTACTGTTCGACAAGAACGGGAATATAGTGAGTATGGTGCAGAAGGAATTCAGACAGATCTTCCCGAAGCCCGGCTGGGTCGAGCATGACCCGATGGAGATCTGGTCTACTCAGATGGGAGTCACCATGGAGGCGATGCAGCGCATAGACGCGCGCGCCGAGGAAATAGCGGCGATAGGGATAACAAATCAGCGTGAAACGACGGTGGTATGGGACGCCGCGACCGGAAGACCGGTCTGCAACGCGATAGTGTGGCAATGCCGGCGCACGTCGGATATGATAGAAAAAATGAAGGCGGACGGCTTGTCGGAATACGTAAGGGAAACGACGGGACTTCTGCCGGACGCGTACTTTTCCGCGTCTAAGCTCTGCTGGATACTCGACAACGTGAAGGGCGCGCGGGAAAAGGCGGAGGAGGGAAGACTGAGATTCGGCACCGTTGACAGCTGGCTTCTGTGGAACCTCACGGACGGAGCCGTCCACGCGACCGATATGACGAACGCTTCGCGCACCATGCTGTTCGATATAAGGAACCTCTGCTGGGATAAGAAGCTTTTGTCTTATTTCCGCATACCGGAGAGTATGCTGCCGCAGGTCAGACCGTCGTCCTGCGTGTTCGGTTACACGGGAAAATTCGGCGGCGACATACCGGTCTGCGGCGTAGCGGGCGACCAGCAGGCGGCGCTGTTCGGACAGTGCGGCTTTGATCCGGGCGACGTGAAGAGCACGTACGGCACGGGCGGCTTCATGCTCATGAACACGGGTACGGACGCGGTGAGATCGGAAAAGGGACTTATTACGACTATTGCGGCGTCGTCCGACGGGTCGGTGAGATACGCGCTTGAAGGAAGCGTTTTCGTCGCCGGAGCGGCGATACAGTGGCTGCGCGACGGGCTCCGTATGCTCAGAAGCAGCAAGCAGTCGGAGGAATACTGCCGCGCCGTCGACGATTCGGACGGCGTATACGTCGTGCCGGCGTTTTCCGGGCTCGGAGCGCCGTACTGGGAGCAATACGCGAGAGGGACGATAGTCGGCCTTACGCGCGGGGTGACAAAGGAGCATTTCGTCCGCGCCACGGTAGAGTCGCTTGCGTATCAGACGAACGACGTGATAAAGGCGATGAAGGACGACTCGGACCTGTCGATCGGCTCGCTCAAGGTCGACGGCGGCGCGTCCGCAAACGATTTTCTGATGCAGTTCCAGTCCGATATATCGAACGTGAACATACAGCGTCCGAGCTGTGTTGAGACGACGGCGCTCGGCGCCGCGTATCTCGCGGGGCTTGCCGTCGGATACTGGAAGGATACGGACGAGATAAAGAGAAATTGGCGGTGCGAACGCGAATTCACGCCGCAGATAGATGAAAAACAGAGAAAAAAACTGCTCGGAGGCTGGCGCCGCGCCGTAAAGTGCGCCGCGTTCTGGGCGAACGGAGAATGCGATGATGAATGACAACTTTGATTTTGACGTCTGCGTCATAGGCGCGGGCGTCGTCGGATGCGCCGCCGCGATGATGCTCGGCAGATACGAGCTGTCGGTCTGCGTGGTCGAGCGGGCGGAGGACGTCTGCTCCGGAACGAGCAAGGCGAACAGCGCGATAGTCCACGCCGGCTACGACGCGAAGCCCGGCACGCTTAAAGCGAGGATGAACGTGCGCGGAGCCGCCATGATACGCGAACTTTCGCGTACGCTCGATTTCAGCTATCGGGAAAACGGCTCGCTCGTGCTTTGCTTCGACGAAAAAGATATGCCGAAGCTGAACGAGCTTTACGAGCGCGGTATAAAGAACGGCGTGGAGGGCTTGCGGATCCTCACGGGCGAAGAGGTAAGACGTCTCGAGCCTGCGGTCTCCGATAAAGCCGTCGCCGCGCTGCTCGCGCCGACGGCGGGCATCGTCTGCCCGTTCGGCATGACCGTGGCGTTTGCGGAAAACGCCGCGGCAAACGGCGTAGAATTCCGCAGGCTCACGACTGTCACGGGAGTGGAAAGACGCGGAGAGGGCTTTACCGTCAAAACCGACAGGGGCGATATCACGTCGCGCTTCATTGTCAACGCCGCCGGCGTATATTCCGACGTGATACACAACATGATCTGTGAAAATAAGCTTCATATAACTCCGCGGCGCGGAGAATACGTCCTGCTCGACAAGCAGACCGGGGAGCTTGTGTCCCATACGGTGTTCCAGCTGCCCGGAGCGTACGGCAAGGGCGTGCTCGTCACGCCGACGGTACACGGCAACCTGCTCGTGGGACCGAGCGCGGAGGACTGCGGCGACCCGGAGGACACGGAGACGACAGCCGAAGGCACCGCCTCCGTAAAGCAGAGAGCGCTTTTGAGCGTGCCTTCCGTTCCGTACAACATGACGATAACGGGCTTTGCCGGGCTTCGCGCGCACGAGGACGGGGACGATTTCATAATCGGCGAATCGGCGCCCGGCTTCTTCGACGCCGCGGGCATAGAATCCCCGGGACTTACGAGCGCGCCGGCGATAGGCGAATACATAGCGGAGCTGATCGCAAAGAAAGCGGACGCCCGCCCGCGTGAAAACGCCGTCACCGAAAGGCGCGGGATACCGCGCGTATCGGAGCTTCCGGCGGAGGAGAGGAGCAGACTCATAAAAGAGGATCCGGCGTACGGAGTGATCGTATGCAGATGCGAAAACGTGTCCGAGGGCGAGATCGTCGCCGCGATAAGACGGAACCCCGGCGCCGTCAGCCTTGACGGCGTGAAGCGCAGGGTCCGCCAGGGAATGGGAAGATGCCAGGCGGGCTTCTGTACCCCCGCCGCCGCGGCGATCCTTTCGAGGGAGCTCGGGATCCCGATGGAAGAAGTAAGAAAGAATATACCCGGCTCTGAGCTGATTAAGGAGAGGATATGACACAACACGATATTATCATCATCGGCGGAGGTCCCGCGGGTCTTGCCGCCGCGATAGCCGCGAGAAAAGCCGGCATCGGGGACGTCCTCATCCTCGAGCGCGACGATAAGCTCGGCGGAATACTGAATCAGTGCATACACAACGGCTTCGGTCTGCATACGTTCGGCGCGGAGCTGACGGGACCCGAGTACGCGGAAAGATATTCCGATCAGGTCGAGGAGCTCGGCATACCGTACAAGCTCAGAACGATAGTCGCCGACGTGTCAGAGAACAGGGAAGTGACGTACGTAAATTCGACGGAAGGCGTCGTCACGGTGAAAGCCGGGGCGATAGTCCTCGCCATGGGCTGCCGCGAGCGTCCGAGAGGCGCGCTCGGCTTGCCGGGATACCGCCCGGCGGGCATATTCACGGCGGGCACGGCGCAGAGACTCATGAACGTCGAAGGATATTCCGTCGGCAAAAAGGTGTTCATATTGGGCTCGGGCGATATCGGGCTCATTATGGCGCGCAGGATGACGCTCGAGGGCGCGCAGGTCTGCTGCGTGGCGGAGCTTATGCCGTATTCCGGCGGACTCAACCGCAATATCGTGCAGTGCCTGCGTGATTTCAACATACCGCTGCTGCTCTCGCATACCGTAACGAAAATACACGGAAAATACCGCGTAGAGGGCGTAACGGTGTCGCAGGTGGACGGAAACAGACGCCCGATCCCCGGGACGGAGGAGTTTTACGAGTGCGACACTCTGCTTTTGTCGTGCGGACTTCTGCCCGAAAACGAGCTTTCGCGTCAGGCGGGCGTCGGGATAGACCGCGTGACCGGCGGACCCGTCGTCGACGACAGTCTTATGACGGACATACCCGGCGTTTTCGCCTGCGGAAACGTCCTTCACGTACACGATCTTGTGGACTACGTGTCGGAGGAGGCGTCGCGCGCGGGAGAGCACGCCGCGCGGTTCGTAAAAGGCTCCGTACCTGAGGGCAGAGAGATAAGGCTCGAAGGCTCGGGCGGGGTGAGATACACCGTGCCGCAGCTGATACGCCCGGATACGATGGCTGACAGCGTTGTCGTGAGATTCCGCGTAGCCGACGTTTACCGCGACAAAAGCATAGCCGTTTATTACGACGGCGTGCGCGTGCAGAAACGCAAAAAGAGGATAATGGCTCCGGGCGAGATGGAACAGATTACGATCAGAAAAGACGGATTTGCCGCCTCGGTACCTGAGAAGATAACCGTCACCGTGGAGGATTGAAAATGCAGAGTTACGAATTGACTTGTATACAGTGCCCGATAGGCTGCGCCCTGACCGTAACGGTCGACGGCGACGCCGTTAAAGTCACGGGCAACACCTGCCCGCGCGGCGAGGCGTACGGGGTAAAGGAGGTCACGGCGCCCAGCCGTACCGTGACGTCGACCGTGGCGCTGACCGGCGGAGCTTTACGCCGCCTTCCGGTGAGAACAGCCGGGGACGTTCCGAAGGCGAAGATCTTCGAGGTGATGGAACAGATAAAAAAGACCCGGGTAAAAGCCCCGGTAAAGCTCGGTGACACGGTCATCGAAAACGTCTGCGGCACGGGCACGGACGTCATAGCGACAAAGACCGTAAAATAAAGGAGACACGGAAATGACTTCAGAACCGAACCTGAAACTCAAACTGAATTTAAAGAGAACTTTCCTTATAGGCTTCGCATTTTTCGGGATCCTGCTTTTGTGGCAGGTGTACGACTCGTGGTGCCCCACGTTTCTGACCGATATATTCGCCCGCCGCATGTACGGCATAAGCTCCGCCGAGCTGAAGACGGCGGCGGAGGACAGGATCCTCAACGTACAGTGGATAGTCGGCATCATCATGGCGTGCGACAACCTCGCCGCGCTGATCCTTCTGCCGATATTCGGAAATCTTTCCGATAAGACGAGGACGCCGATCGGCAAGCGTATGCCGTTCATACTCACCGGAACCATGGTTTCCGCGATAGCGTTCCCGTTCATCCCGCTTCTGTTCCATTATAACAACATCGTCGGTATGATAGCGATAATGATCGTTGTGCTCATATTCATGATGATGTACCGCAACCCCGCCGTCGCACTGATGCCGGATATAACGCCGAAGCCTCTGCGCGCAAAAGCGAACGGCATCATAAACATAATGGGCTATCTCGGCGGCGCGTTCGCCACCGTGCTCGGCATATTCCTCAAGCTGTCCGATTACATAAACGCCCCGGATGAGGCGAGAAAGCTCTGGATCATAGAGATCCCGTTCATCGCGGCGTCCGTGCTCATGGTCATTTCCGCGCTCGTGCTTTTCTTCACGGTGCGTGAAAACGAGCTTGCCGTAAAACTGAAGGACGAGATGGAGCTGGGCGAAAAGCTCGCCGCGATCGAAGACCCGGTAGACGATAACGCCCCCCTGTCGGCGGCGAACAGACGTATGCTTTTCGCCATACTCGGCGCGGAATTCCTCTGGTTCATGGCTGACAACGCGATAGGCACGTATATCGGCAACTACGTCATATATTATCTCAAATCGGCGTCAAGCTCAACGATGATCATGACGATCGTCGGCGGACTCGGCTCCGTCATCGGCTTCGCGACAGCCGGCTTCATAGCGGATAAAATAGGCAGAAAGTGGACGGTCACGTCGGGACTCTGCATAACCGTCGCCGGGCTTTTGCTGATGTGCTTCGTCAGACCCATGGCTCTGAATGAAGCGACGGGATACAACGCCTTCCCGCCGCTGCTCTATCTGATCTGGGCGATAAAGGGCTTCGGAATGGCGCTCGTACACAACTGCTCGTTCCCGATGGTCGTCGAGCTCTGCCCGAACAGCAGGATAGGCAAGTTCACCGGTTATTATTACGCGGCGAGCATGTCGGCTCAGACCGCGACGCCGGTCCTGCTCGGTCTCGTGTTCAAGGTCACGCTTGCGTGGCGCGCCCTCCCGGTTTACGCCGCGGTGCTTTTCGCGCTGAGCTTCGCCGTGTTCTTCATTTTCGTAAAGAACATCAAAGCCAAAAAGCTCGGCAACGCGGTCGGGCTTGAAGCGATAGACGGAGACTGACCGTGCATCCGTTGTTCATAATACTTATCGTCGCCGCCGCGCTCTCCGCGCTGTGCCTGTTCGTATTTGCGCCGGGCGCCGGCGGAAAAGACGGAAAAAAGGCGTTTTACGGGCGCAATATCGCCCACCGCGGACTGTATGAGCGCGATCAGTCGATCCCGGAGAACTCTCTGCCCGCCTTTTCGCGGGCGGCGGAGCGCGGCTACGGTGTTGAGCTTGACGTTCAGCTTTCAAAGGACGGCAGGGTCGTCGTTTTCCACGACGATACGCTTCTGCGCGCCTGCGGCGTCGACCGACGCGCAGACGAACTGACGTACGGGCAGCTTTGCGTGCTCAGCCTCTTCGGTACGGGCGAGCGCATACCGCTTTTCATGGAGGTGCTGTCCGTGCTCTCGGGCAGGGTCCCCGTCGTGGTCGAGCTGAAAAACGGAAAAAGGAACGCCGAGCTTTGTGAAAAAACGCTCGCGATCCTTGAAGGATACGAAGGAGAATACTGCGTCGAAAGCTTCAGCCCGTTCATCGTCGGGTGGTTCCGTAAGCGTGCGCCGCACATAATGCGCGGACAGCTCGCCCAGCTCCCCGCCGACTACGGTGACGCGGTGTCGAAGCCCGCCGCGCTTCTTCTCGGCGTCTGCTTTTTCAACTTCATCGCGCGTCCGCATTTCATAGCGCACCGTTACGGCAAAGCGACACTTCCGGTAAAGCTTGCGCGGAGGCTCGGCGCCATGAGCTTTACGTGGACCCCGCACGACGAAAGCGAAGAAAAAAACTCGGACGCCGTCATATTCGAGTATTATCTGCCCACCGTGAAGTTCAAATGATTTGCAGGCTTTCTTACGTTTCGGTTAAATATTTTTGAAATATCGGCGGAGGTGATTGACAAACGCCGCCGATTGTGGTATAGTATCACAAGATGATTTTTAAGTCGATACCGAGATATCGGCAAGATTGTGATACGGATAAGGCGGACGCCTTATTTTCTCTGCATTACCGCCTTGCCGTACGGCAAGGCTTTGTTTATTCCGGAGGAGCTATGGAGAAAATGGAGAAGACCGCTGTTTTCAAAGAGGGCACGCCCGCCGCGCCCGGCTTTGACTTTTCCGCTCCCGTCAGGGAATCGGCGGAAGAGTACGTGAAAAAAGGATATACGGTATTGCCCGGCTTTTGCGATGTGCACGTGCATTTTCGTGAGCCGGGTTTTTCTTATAAAGAAACGATAGCGTCCGGCAGCCGCTCGGCGGCGGCGGGCGGCTTCACCGACGTGTGCACGATGCCGAACCTCGATCCCTGCCCCGACAGCGTCGCAGGCATAAAGCGCCAGCTTGAAATAATAGAGAAGAACGCGGTGATACGCGTCCATCCGTACGCCGCGATAACGGTCGGACGCGCCGGGATGAGCGTCGTCGACATGAAGGCTCTTTCGCCCTACGCTGTCGCGTTTTCGGACGACGGATCCGGCGTTCAGGCTGACGGCGTGATGGAGGAGGCGATGACGGAGGCTGCGGCTCTCGGCGCGATCATCGCCGCGCACTGCGAGGACAACTCCCTGCTCGACGGCGGATATATCCACGCGGGCGAATACGCCGTGCTCAAAAATCACAGGGGCATAAGCAGCGAAAGCGAGTGGAGACAGATAGAGCGCGATCTGAATATCGCGGCGCGCACCGGCTGCGCGTACCACGTCTGCCATATATCGACGAAGGAGAGCGTGAAGCTCATCCGGGAGGCGAAGAAGAGCGGCGTTGACGTCACCTGCGAGACGGCTCCGCATTACCTTCTGCTCGACGATATGGATCTGAGAGAGGACGGAAGATTCAAGATGAACCCGCCGCTCCGTTCTTCAAAGGACAGAGAGGCTTTGATCGAGGGCGCCGCCGACGGCACCGTCGATATGATAGCGACGGATCACGCGCCGCATTCGAAGGACGAAAAATCGAAGGGCCTGCGCGACAGCGCGTTCGGCGTCGTCGGACTTGAAACGGCGTTCCCGGCGCTTTACACGGAGCTGGTACGGAACAGGGTGCTGTCGCTTGAAAGGCTCGTTTACATGATGAGCACGGCGCCGAGAAAGCGCTTCGGCCTGCCCGGCGGCGCGGATATGAGCGTCTGGGCGCTCGACGAGTCGTACACGGTCGACCCCACGCGGTTCTTTACCGCGGGCAGGTCCACGCCGTTCGCCGGCAGGACTTTATACGGAGTCTGCAAAATGACGGTCTGCGGCGGCGTGACGGTTTTCAAAGAAGGAAAAATGATCGCGGAGGATAAATAAATGAAGAGAAAAGATATCAAAAAGGTGCTTATAATCGGCTCCGGTCCCATAGTGATCGGACAGGCAGCCGAATTCGACTACGCCGGAACGCAGGCGTGTCTGGCTTTGAAGGAAGAGGGGTGCGAGGTCATACTCTGCAACTCGAACCCCGCGACCATAATGACGGATAAGACCATAGCAGACAAGATCTACATGGAGCCGCTGACGCTCGAATACGTGGCGAAGATACTCAGATACGAGCGTCCGGACGCGATAATCCCCGGCATCGGCGGACAGACCGGGCTCAACCTTGCGATGCAGCTTTCAAGAAAAGGCATACTCAAGGAATGCGGCACGGAGCTGCTCGGCACCCCCGCGGACAGTATAGAGCGCGCGGAGGACAGAGAGCTTTTCAAGGAGATGTGCGAATCCATAGGCGAGCCGGTCATCCCGTCAAAGATCACGTACGGGATCGAAGAGGCGGTCGAGGCGGCGAAGGAGATAGGCTATCCAGTCGTCCTGCGCCCGGCGTTCACGCTCGGAGGCACCGGCGGCGGCTTCGCGTACGACGAAGCCGAGCTTATCGCCGTCGCGTCGAACGCTTTCAGATTATCACCCGTCCATCAGGTCCTCGTTGAGAAGAGCGTGCGCGGATACAAGGAGATAGAATTCGAGGTCATGCGCGATTCAAGCGACCGTGCGATAACGATCTGCGGCATGGAAAACGTCGACCCCGTCGGCGTCCACACGGGCGACAGCATAGTCGTCGCGCCGATACTTTCGCTTTCCGATCACGATCTGAAGATGCTCAACGACAGCGCGATAAAGATAATCAGAGAATTGAAGATAGAAGGCGGCTGCAACGTGCAGTTCGCGCTCGACCCCGCGTCGAGCAGATACTATCTGATAGAGGTCAACCCCCGCGTGTCACGTTCGTCCGCCCTCGCCTCCAAGGCGAGCGGATATCCAATAGCGCGCGTCACCGCGAAGATCGCTCTCGGCATGGAGCTTACCGAGATCCCGGTCGCCGGAGGCACCGCGGCGATCGAGCCGTCGCTCGACTATATCGTCGCAAAATTCCCGCGCTTCCCGTTTGATAAATTTTCCGACGCGCCGAACACGCTCGGCACGCAGATGAAAGCCACCGGCGAGGTAATGGGCATAGGCTCGAATCTGGAGGAGTGCATGCTCAAATCCGTGCGCTCGCTCGAAACGGGCGTCTGCCACCTCTATCTGCCGAAATTCGACGCGTACACGACGGAGCAGCTTTTCGAATACGTTTCAGATTTCAGAGACGATACGATATACGCCGTTACGGAGCTTCTGCGCCGCGGCGCCGATATCGCGCAGATACACGAAAAGACGATGATAACGGAGCTGTTCCTCGAAGCCCTGAAGAACATAACGGACATGGAGGAGAAGCTGAAAAAGAACGTCAACTCCGTGAAGGTGCTGTCCGAAGCGAAGAAAATGGGCTTTTCGGACAAGTTCATAGCGTCGCTGTGGAATCTCACCGAGATCGAAATATACGAAAAGAGAAAGAAAAACGGCATAACCCCCGTCTTCCGCATGGTCGACACGCTCCACACCGGAAAATATCTCGCATACCTTTATTCGTCGTACACCGGTGAAAACGAAAGCCGTCTGACCGACAGAAAAAAGATCGTAGTTCTCGGCGCCGGCCCCATAAGGATAGGTCAGGGCGTGGAATTCGACTACTCCACCGTCCACGCCGTCCAGACGATAAGACGCGCGGGATACGAATCCATAATAATAAACAACAACCCGGAGACGGTCTCCACGGACTACGAGACGGCGGACAAGCTGTATTTCGAGCCGCTCACCCCGGAGGACGTCATGGCGGTGCTCGATTTCGAGCGTCCGGAGGGCATAATCGCCTCGCTCGGCGGTCAGACCGCGATAAACCTCGCGCAGCCTCTGACGGAGCGCGGCGTCCGTATGATAGGCACGGATTTCGAGGCGATAGAGCGCGCGGAGAACAGGGACAGCTTTGAAAAGGTCCTGCTCGGTCTCGGCATCCCTCAGCCCGAGGGCTGCGCCGTGACGGACATAGAAGCCGGCGTAAAAGCCGCCGCGGATATAGGCTACCCGGTGCTCGTCCGCCCGTCGTTCGTGCTCGGAGGCAGGGCGATGCAGATCGTGGCGAACGAGGAACAGCTCCGCCATTACCTGAAAACGGCTGTTGAGATAGACGCGGACAAACCCGTGCTCGTCGATAAATATATCCCCGGAAAGGAAGTCGAGACGGACGCCATCTGCGACGGACGCGACGTCTTCATCCCCGGCATCATGGAGCTTGTCGAGCGCACCGGCATACACTCCGGCGACTCGATCAGCGTTTACCCGACGTTCTCGGTCTCCGATAAAGTCAAGGGCAAAATACTCACTTACACAAAGAAGCTCGGTCTCGGCATAGGCATAAAGGGACTGTACAACATCCAGTTCATCGTCGACAACAACGACGACGTATACGTCATAGAGGTCAACCCGAGATCGTCGCGCACCGTGCCGTTCCTTTCAAAAGCCACGGGGTATCCGCTGCCCGACATAGCGACGGAGGTCATCCTCGGCAGCACGCTGAAGGAGCAGGGGATATTCGATCTGTATCCGGAGGAAAAGAAACGCCACTACGTAAAGGTGCCGGTGTTCTCGTTCAATAAAATAAGAGGGCTCGACGCGTATCTGTCCCCGGAGATGAAATCTACCGGCGAGGCGATAGGCTACGACGACAAGCTCAACCGCGCGCTTTACAAAGCCCTGCAGGCGGCGGGGACCCATCTGCAGAATTACGGAACGGTGTTCGTCACCGTCGCCGATTCGGACAAGGCGGAAACGCTTCCGCTCATCCGCCGCTTCTACAACCTCGGCTTCAACATCGAGGCGACGGAGGGAACGGCTAAATATCTGAAAGAAAACGGTATCCGCACGCACGTGCTGAAAAAGATCTCGTCAGGCTCTGACGAGATACCGGAGGCGCTCCGCCAGGGACATATCGCGTACGTCATAAACACGAGAGACATCTCGGCTACCGCGGCTCAGAGCGACGGTCAGCAGATAAGAAAAGCGGCGACGGAAAACAACGTCACCATGTTCACCTCGCTTGACACGGTAAGAGTCCTGCTCGACGTGCTTGAAGAGACGACGCTCACCGTCTCCACGATAGATTCCTGATATGAAAGACGTAATTTTCACGGTAATAAAGAACGTGCCGCTTACGAAAAACGTGTATGAAATGACGCTCTGCGGCGACACGTCGGATATAACGCGCCCCGGTCAGTTTGTGAACGTAAAGCTCGACGGACTGTATCTGCGCCGCCCGATATCCGTATGCGAGGTGATGCGCGACAGGCTGATACTCGTATACAAGGTCGTCGGCGCCGGGACGGAGAAGATGGCGGCTTTGCGGAAAGGCGCGGAGCTGTCCCTGCTGACCGGACTCGGAAACGGTTACGATATAAGCGTATCGGGCGACCGGCCGCTGCTCATCGGCGGCGGCGTCGGCGTGCCTCCGCTTTATATGCTCGCAGAAAAGCTGCTGGAGCTCGGTATCGCTCCGGCGGTGATACTCGGCTTCAACACGAAGGACGAGGTGTTTTACGAAAAGGAATTCAGCCGCCTCGGTCTGACGAGCGTTGAGGTCACGACCGTTGACGGAAGCTGCGGGACGAAGGGCTACGTGACCGACGTTCTCGACCGGTATGAGCCGACGTATTATTACGCCTGCGGCCCTTTGCCGATGCTGAAGGCGGTCCACCGTGCGCTGCCGTGCGGCGGTCAGCTCTCGTTTGAGGAGCGTATGGGCTGCGGCTTCGGTGCGTGCATGGGCTGCTCGTGCAGGACGGTAACGGGTTATAAACGCATATGCAAAGACGGACCCGTGCTTTACAAGGAGGAGATATTATGGGAAAAATGAGCGTCGACCTTTGCGGGATCGAGCTTGACAACCCCGTTATCCCCGCCTCCGGTACGTTTGGCTACGGGCTTGAATTTTCCGAACTGTACGATATAAATATTCTCGGCACGTTCTCCTTCAAGGGAACGACGAGGGAGCCGCGCTTCGGCAACCCGACGCCGAGGATAGCGGAATGCGCGTCCGGTATGCTCAACGCCGTCGGACTTCAGAACCCGGGCGTCGAACACGTAATAAAATACGAGCTTCCCGCGCTGAAAAAGGTGTTTCACAAAAAAGTGACGGCGAATATATCCGGCTCCTCGGTCGAGGATTACGTTTACGTAAGCGAGCTTCTCGACCGGGAGGAACAGGTCGGCTGGCTTGAGATAAACGTAAGCTGCCCGAACGTCAAGGCGGGCGGCATGGGCTTCGGCACTTCGTGCGAGTCCGCCGCGGCGGTGACGAAAGCGGTGAGGGCCGTGACGCGTAAGCCGGTCATAATGAAGCTTTCGCCGAACGTAACGGATATAGCGTCGATAGCGAAGGCCTGCGAGGACGCGGGCGCGGACGGCATCTGCGCGATAAACACGTTGCTCGGCATGAGGATAAACCCGAGGACCGGCAAGCCTGTGATAGCGAACGTAACGGGCGGCGTTTCGGGTCCGTGCGTTTTCCCGGTGGCGCTTCGCGCCGTGTATCAGATCAGCCGCGCGGTAAAGATCCCCGTGATCGGCTGCGGAGGCGTAAGCTGTGCGGAGGACGTCATCGAGATGATGTGCGCCGGCGCGACAGCCGTGCAGGTCGGCGCCGCCAACCTCGTTGATCCGTACGCCTGTAAAAAAATAATCGAAAATCTGCCCGCCGCCATGGAAAAATACGGCGTTGAAACGCTGTCCGGATTGACGGAACGCGCGCTTTGCGCGCCGGGCTTATAAGAAAGAGGTACGGAATGGGTAAAGACGTAATCGTAGCGTGCGATTTTGACAGCGCTGAAAAAACGCTTGATTTTCTTTCGCTTTTCAAGGACAAAAAGCCGTTTGTGAAAATAGGGATGGAGCTGTTTTACGCGGAGGGACCGGATATGGTCCGCCGCATAAAGGACAGAGGACACAGGATATTCCTCGATCTCAAGCTCCACGACATCCCGAACACCGTGAGGAAGGCGATGGCTGTGCTGTCCCGGCTCGACGTCGATATGTGCAACGTTCACGCCGCCGGTACCGTCGCGATGATGGAGGCGGCGCTCGAAGGGCTTGTCAGAGCCGACGGGACGCGCCCGCTGCTCATAGCCGTGACTCAGCTCACCTCGACCGATCAGGACAGACTTGAAAAGGATCTGCTGATCCGCGAGCCGATGGAAGAGGTCGTCATGCACTACGCGAAAAACGCGAAATCGGCGGGGCTTGACGGAGTCGTCTGCTCGCCGCTTGAAGCGCAGACGGTACACAGCGCCTGCGGTAACGGATTTCTGACCGTAACGCCGGGCGTCAGATTCGCGGACGGAGACAAAGGCGACCAGAAAAGAGTTATGACGCCCGCGCAGGCGAGGCTCGCCGGCTCCGACTATATAGTCGTCGGACGCCCGGTGACAGCCGCCGCCGATCCCGTCGCCGCCTATGAAAAATGCGTAAAGGAGTTTTGTTTATAATGGAATACAGAGAACTTATAGCGTCGGATCTGCTTAAAATAAAAGCCGTTTTCCTCCGCCCGGACGAGCCCTTCACGTGGGCTTCCGGCATTAAAAGCCCGATCTACTGCGACAACCGCCTTACGCTGACGGCGCCAGAGGTGCGTACGCACGTTGAGGAGGGGCTCGCCGAAACGGTGAGAAAATACTATCCCGAAGCCGAGGTGCTCATGGGAACGTCGACGGCGGGCATCGCGCACGCGGCGATAACCGGACACATCCTCGGTATGCCGATGGGATACGTCCGCTCGTCGAACAAGGATCACGGAAGACAGAACAGGATAGAGGGAAAGCTGCAAGTCGGACAGAAGGTCGTCGTCATTGAGGATCTCATCTCGACCGGCGGCAGCGTGATCGACGTGGTCGAGGCTCTGCGTGAAGCCGGAGCCTGCGTCCTCGGCATCGCCTCCATATTCACTTACGGGATGAAAAAGGGGCTTGAAAGACTCGGGGCGGCGAACGTGAAGAACGTTTCGCTTACGGATTTTGACGAGATCGTCGCCGTCGCCGCGAAGCAGGGATATATCCGCCCGGAAGACGCGGAGCGCCTTATCGCCTTCAGAAACAATCCGTCGGACGAGAGCTGGATCGGAGGCGCGAAATGAGATCCGTGATAGATATAACCGACCTGTCGAAGGAAGAGCTTTACGGTCTGATAGACACGGCGAACGATATAATCGAAAATCCCGGAAAGTACGCGCACGCCTGCGCCAGAAAAAAGCTCGCTACGCTGTTTTTCGAGCCGTCCACGAGAACGCGGATGAGCTTTGAAGCCGCCATGTACGAGCTCGGCGGCAGCGTTATCTCCATGACGGACGGCGCCTCTTCCTCCGCGTCGAAGGGCGAATCCGTATCCGACACGGCGAAGATAGTCTCCTGCTACGCCGATATAATCGCAATGCGCCACCCGAAGGAGGGCGCCGCCCTCGTCGCCGCGAAGGCGGCGACGGTCCCCGTCATAAACGCGGGCGACGGCGGACACTGCCATCCGACCCAGACGCTCGCGGACCTGTTGACGATAAGCCGCGAGAAGGGAAGACTTGACGATCTGACGATAGGGCTCTGCGGCGACCTTAAATTCGGACGCACGGTCCATTCGCTGATAAACGCCATGTCAAGATATGAAAATATAAGGCTCGTCCTCATTTCCCCGGAGGAGCTTCGCCTGCCGGATTACGTTTATAACGACGTCATAGTCAGAAACGGAATGAAATGCGTGCAGACTTCGGATTTGTCATGGGCTCTGCCGCAGCTTGACGTCCTTTATATGACGCGCGTTCAGAGGGAGAGATTCTTCAACGAGGAGGACTATCTCAGACTGAAGGACAGCTACGTCCTTACTCCGGAAAAAATGGAGCACGCAAAGCCCGATATGATAGTGATGCATCCGCTGCCGAGGGTTAACGAGATAAGCGTGAGGGTCGACGACGATCCGAGAGCGTGCTATTTCAGACAGGCGCTGTACGGAAAATACATGAGAGAGGCGTTAATACTCAGTCTTTTATCCGCAAAACCGGAAAAATAATGCGAAAACGTATTGACATAACGAGTTGTTTTATAGTAAAATAGAAAAAAGGACGGTCAGCATATGAATATCGATCCGATAAAGAACGGAGTGGTCATAGATCACATAACAGCCGGCTGCGGCATGAAGCTTTATACGCTTCTCGGCCTCGGCGGGCTGAACGTGCCCGTGGCGCTGATAACGAACGCGCAGAGCGGCAAAAAGGGAAAAAAGGACGTTATAAAGATCGACGCGGATATCAACGTCGACCTTGACGTCGTCGGGTTCGTGGATCCCGGTGCGACGGTGAACGTCATCCGCGGCGGCAGAGTCGCGGAAAAGAAAAACATGAAGCTTCCTTCAAAGCTCGTCAACGTAATAAAATGCAGGAATCCGCGCTGCATCACCTCGACCGAGCAGGAGCTGGATCAGGTCTTCGTGCTGACTGACGAAAAAAACAAAACGTACCGCTGTTTATACTGCGAAGGAAAAGCCAACGTGTAGGAGGAGAAAAGCATGGCGACATTTATAAACGAACCTTCCCATACCTTCAACGAATATCTGCTGATCCCCGGTTATTCGTCGTCGGAATGCATACCGTCGAACGTAAGTCTGAAAACGCCGCTCGTCAAGTTCAGAAAAGGCGAGGAGCCGGCGATAACGATGAATATACCGATGGTGTCCGCCATCATGCAGTCTGTCTCGGGCGACAGACTCGCCGTCGCGCTCGCCACCGAGGGCGGCGTATCCTTCATATACGGCTCGCAGACCGTGGCAAATCAGGCAGCCATGGTAAAGCGCGCGAAGACGTATAAAGCCGGCTTCGTAAAAAGCGACTCCAACCTCAAGCCGACCGATACGCTCGCCGACGTTATTGCTCTGACGGAAAAGACCGGTCATTCGACCATCGCCGTCACCGACGACGGGACGAACGAGGGCAAGCTCCTCGGCATCGTCACCGGGCGCGATTACCGCGTTTCACGCATGTCGCTCGATCTGCAGGTGTCCGAATTCATGACGCCGTTCCAGAAGCTGATCTGGGCGAAGGAAGGGACCACGCTGAAGGAAGCGAACGATATAATCTGGGATCACAAGCTCAACTCCCTGCCGATAGTGGACGACGAGGGCAGACTCTGCCACCTCGTTTTCCGCAAGGACTACGATACTCACAAGCAAAACCCGAACGAGCTGCTTGACGATCAGAAGAGATACGTCGTAGGCGCGGGCATCAACACGCGCGACTACGCGGAGCGCGTCCCGGCGCTCGTCGAAGCCGGAGCTGACGTGCTGTGCATAGACTCGTCCGAGGGCTTCTCCGAATGGCAGAAGATCACGATCAAATGGATAAGAGACAACTACGGCGACAAGGTAAAGGTAGGCGCCGGCAACGTGGTCGACGCGGACGGCTTCAGATTCTTAGCCGACTGCGGCGCCGATTTCGTCAAGGTCGGCATCGGCGGCGGCTCCATCTGCATCACCCGCGAGACGAAGGGAATAGGCAGAGGTCAGGCTACGGCGCTCATCGAGGTGTGCAGAGAGCGCGACAAATATTTTGAAGAGACCGGCGTATACGTCCCCGTCTGCTCGGACGGCGGCATAGTATACGACCATCATATAACCCTCGCGCTTGCGATGGGCGCGGATTTCGTTATGCTCGGCAGATATTTCGCAAGATTCGACGAAAGCCCGTCGAACAAGGTAAGCCTCAACGGCACGTATTACAAGGAATACTGGGGCGAGGGCTCCGCGAGAGCGAGAAACTGGCAGAGATACGACCTCGGCGGCGACAAGAAGCTGTCGTTCGAGGAGGGCGTCGATTCGTACGTCCCGTACGCCGGATCTCTTAAAGACAACGTCGCGCTGTCGCTTTCAAAGGTCAGATCGACGATGTGCAACTGCGGCGCGCTGACCATACCCGAGCTGCAGAAAAAAGCTAAGCTCACGCTTGTATCGGCGACGAGCATAGTCGAGGGCGGCGCCCACGACGTCATACAGAAAGAAAAAAGCGCACCGATAAAATAAACCGGTCTTCCCCGGGGAACGGGGACCGCGCCGGGGTTCCCCGCCGCGAACCGGTGAGCGGTGGGGGTTCGCGGATTGCGGTGGATGAGGCGAACGCCCGCAGCGATCGAAAATGAAGGAGAACTTTTATGTCGGAATACGATGACGGCGTTGATGTTTACGATTTTTCGTGGAAGACGATGAATAAGACCATGGTGGAAGCCGAATCCAGCGGATTCAGCTCCGCGGTCCACAAAGCTGCCCAGAAGGTGAGGGACCTGTGCATCAGCAACAGCTACAGCGAAACGGCGAACGAGTTCAACAACGTCAGGAACCTGCTCGGGAGAAACAGCTGGATACAGCAGTACTATTACGCAAACGAGAAGACCTTTGCGCCGTATATGAAGAACGATTCGAGACCGTCCGGCTTCTATGATATGTCGGGCGAGGATCAGATCGCTTTTGACTACGGCCTGAAATGCCAGAAGGACGCCTCCGCCTGCTGCAAGCCTCTCGATCAGCTGCAGCTTTTGATGATTACGGTACCGCTTAAATCTACGTTCCGGCTCGTCCGCGCGACGATCAATCTTGACGACGCCGGATTTGACGAGCCGCTTTACAAGCAGATCGACGATGACGTCCGTGAGATAGCGGTTTTCGTCAACAAGAACTGGGATTCGTTCGAGCGCATCTCGAATTCCGCGTCGGAAAGGTTCTATAAAGAGAACAAAGGGAGGTTATCTCCGTCCGATCTGCAGGCGGGGTACCGCAAAGCAAGGCTGAGGGATTACAAGACCACGTTTGAAGCCTACTGCGTAAAGGCGAGCAAAGACTTCAAGTGCAACGACTACTGCACCTTCAGTATGGATCTCAACTATTATGCCTGCATGCAGGTCATCGACGAATACATGAAGGACGTTGCCGAGATCATGAAGAGCGGTCTTGGCGAACAGCTTGAAAACAGCATAAAGGAAAGTCAGAAGCTTGCCGCCGTGTTCAATTCCAGAATGGCAAAATGCAAGGAAGACGCCTTTATCATGAGCATGACCGCCGCCGAAGCCCTGAATTACGCGATCGGCGAGTTTTGTCAGCTCGGTCTCGATATATTCAATAACTATAAAAGTCTTATTTCCGCCGCGCCGTACTGCTTCATGAAGAAGCTGCCGTCGTCCGACAGCCTCAACTCGAAATACGGTCTTAAGCCGATGAGCGGCGATCTGCTTTCCGAAGGCACGCACTACGCGCCGCTCATATCTTCCGCGGCGTCCGCGCTGACGAAGCACTGCCGCGATTTCGTATATTCGCACGGGCGCAAGGATATGATGTGACCGCCGACCTACAGTCCCGTGATCCGACGGGACTGTTTCGGTAGAGCGGAAAACCGGAAAAGATACCGAAAACTTGACCCCGCGTTGCCGTAAACGCTTGACTTGAAGGCGTTTTTGTGTTAAAATGGAAAAAACGACCTGATCATAAACGAACACGATTCAGAAAGGATGATAAAGATGGTAGACAAGAGTATTTTCACTGTCAACGAGTCCAATCTCTCCATGCGTATCCAGCAGGCCGAGGTATATCTCAGAGAATTCGAAAACGAAGTAAAAAGAGCGAACGGCGCTTCGGGCATTTTCCGCTCCAAAGAGGACGCGCTGTCCCGCATCATGATCCTGAACGAGTTCGCGCCGAACGATCCGAGAATAAAGGATATGTTCGAGCGGGCGAGAAAATGCATCGTCGGTTCCACAGGCAACTTCATCGACATCACCCACGACATGATAGTCTATCTCGAAAACGAGGAGAACCTCCGCAGGATGTACGCCGAGAAGAGCGAAAAGGCGTGGGGTGCGCTCCTTGAAAAGTATAAGGACAAGCTGCTTGAAAAGGTCTTCCCGGCGCCCGACGTGCTGAATGTTCCGATGGACGATTACGTAGGCAAATACGTCGTGCTTGACGAGGTCAGATACCCGTTGAACCAGTTCATGGGCGTCACGGGCGAGTACATACACGTCGGCAAGCGTTCGAGCGGTATGTATTTCGTCAAGATCGATTCGAGAAAATGGCTCGGCCCGTACGAATCCGTCAAACGTTACAGAAGACTTGTCGACACGACCATGATGGAGGTCGACAAATGGACGCTCCTCGGCGAGATCAAGGATATCGCCATGGAACAGCCGGAAGCCGGTCAGAACAAGGTCGGACCTCCCGTATTCGCGCCGGTGGTGGAGCCGGTCGCGCTTTACGTGCCCGGTCACGTGCTCGGATACTACAACGCCGAAATGGAGACAAGCGGATATTTCGAAGGCGAGGATGAAGTAGCCGGGATCAAAGAGGGCTGGTATACCGAAAAAACCGTGCCGGAAGACGTCACACCGGAAAAACTCGTGGAGATCTTCCGCCAGGCGATCAAGGAAAAGAACTACGATCTGTACACAGACTGCATCCAGCCGGAAAGAAGGCAGAATCCGATACAGGAATCTCAGCTTCTCTATTACTGGGATCTGCATCAGGAACGCTTCCACGGCGAATACGTCCACGCAAACGTTGTGCCCGAGGCAACGAAGATAACCGTTGTCAAGGGCTACAGCGACGAAACAGGTCTCGACTCCTACTTCCTGTCAAAGGAGGAGCAGACTAAGATCGCGGAGAGATACGGCGAAAAGGTCGAATACGCCTCCGTTCAGACCGTCTCCTTCGACAAGAACGGCAAGCAGCTCGGCAGCCCCGTCAGACGCAATCTCATAAGAACGAACGGCGGCAGATGGTACGTCCGCGATTACGAGATCAGATTCTGATGCGGCGTCAAAAATAAAGAAAAGGAGAAACCATCATGGCAGGACTTGATTTCAGCAGCGCGGAAGATCAATATTTGCTGGGAAAAGAATGGGATGAGATCAACGACGATCTGAGAGCATGGAAAAACATCAAGGAACAGTCGTTAAGCGACGAGTTCTTATACGTCGACCACAGGATCATGGTGGTGGCGAAAGCTTTTGAAAACCTCTCGTACGATCTCGAGATCGACGAGCTGAAAAACGAAATGAAGCTGGTGCTCGAGCAGCAGCTGAGCTCAGCCTGCTGGATCGCCCAGTTCAAGAGGACCAACCGCGACGACTTCCCGAACGTCGTGCCCGCGCCCGCAGCCTCCAAACCGAGCTTTTACGGCACCCTGACTCCGGAAGAAAAGAAGCAGTACGACATGGTATTCAATTACCATCAGGAGGCGATTCTGTATGAGAACGTCTCGGGTTACGTCGCGATGATGCTCCGCAAGCTGCCGCTTGATGAAAGCATCAAGCTTTTCCAGATCAAAGAGAATTTTGAAGAAGCGCAGTTCAATAAATCCTTCTACGATAAAGTCAACGCGGATCTCCAGTCCATATCCGACAGGATCGATCAGGACTGGTATTACCTCGAGAAAAGGGCGAAAAGATCTCAGGATTACGTCGATAAATACGCCGGCAAGGTATCAAAGGACAAATTCATATCCGGCTACCGCAAGGAAAGACTCAAGGATTACCTGGATGACGTGAAAAAGTGCTCGTTCTGCAACAATCTGCAGAGCCGTACGGACGGCGTCTTCGAGTGCAGACCGGACGTCTATGCAAGAGCGAGCGCAGTCGACGACTATACTTACGAGATATCGCGTCTGAAAGGCCTTGACGAAAAGCTCCAGAAGTCGATAGACGAATGCGTAAAGCTCAGGAGCAAGGACATCCTTCCGGCTGAGAAATACTCCAAAACGATCCCGGGCAAGAGCGTTTTCGGCGCGATTGACGAGCTGGTGAAGTCAGTACAGGAGTACCTTGAGGAGGCGCTTACCGAGTATAATCTGTTCAAGAACTGCGACAGCAACTCCCCGTACTGCTTTATGAAGAAGCTGCCGGCATATGCCTCAATGAGCAGTAAATACTCGTTCAGCAGTCAGCCCTACGCCGATCCCTGGGATTCGGGCACGTATTTTATCAACGTCTACTCTTACGGCAGAACAGCCCTTGAAAAGCACTGCAAGGAATTCGTGGAAGAACACGGCTACAAGATCAAGGACTGACGCGGCGGTACAACAAAAAAACGGCGGAGATCTCCGCAGTTTTTGATTTTTGTATATTACAGCTTTTCGATTTCGATATAGACCTGATCGTCGGATCCGTCGGAGATCTCTATCCCCATACTGACCGAATATCCGTCTTCACGCAAGCCGTACGTGAACGATACGGACGTCGTATAATATGTCACCGTGAAGCCGTCGTCGGCTGTTATCCTGCCTTCAAGAGCGGCGATCTGCTCCGCGCTGAAGCCCAGCCGCTCAAGCGCCTCGACCGGCGTCATATCGACGCTCAGACCGTACGGAAGCTCGAGTCCCGAGAATCCCGGCCGCAGTATCAGCCGTGCCTCTCTTATCGTGCCGTTGTCGGGATCGTCGTTTTCAACGAAATAGACGAGATCGTAGCCTTCGTTGCAGAAGCGCACGAACGAGCCGTCTTCTTCGTACACGACTTCCGGACACTGCCCGGCGAGTATATCGTTTTTGATCTTATATCCGCCCGCTTCGATATCCCATATCGCTGTCCGCAGATCCTCGAATCTCATACCCGGATTCATTTTCGTCAGAAGCCATTCTCTGAACGCCTGCGGCAGCTGATCCAGTTCGATATCGACATCGTGGCCGGGCGCCGTCGTGTCGTCCGGCACGTCCGGGGTATGATCGTACATGATCTCGAATTCGTACGTATAAATGACTTTGTCATCATGGTCCCGCGTCGTTTCGATAATGACTTCCGATATGCCGTACTGCATCGTCACCTGTTTCATGGCGTCAGCCGGATTGTCGAAGGTGTGTCCGTTTACCGTCAGTTTTATGATATCGAATTCGTTCGCCGCCATCGTTATCGCGGCGCCGCGCGGGTCGTCGAGCTGGATCATCTGAGGCTGTGCGGAAAAATACGTAAAGCTTTTCCCGCCGTCGGAAAAGCCCCAAATGATATTTGGGGGGGAGGCGGGGGTGTGGGGGCGGTAGTGGGGGGCGGGGGAACCCCCTGACGCGCCGAGGGACGAGGCACACCGAACGTCGCGCAGCGACACAAATAAAAAGGAGTCGGCTTGCGCCGACAATCTTGGGGGCCGCCCACCCCTCACGGCTCGGCATACGCCTCGCCACCCCCAAACCCCCTGTTCCCCTCCCGGGAACCCCCACCGCTGTTCGCGGCGGGGAACCCCGGCTCCCTCAAGTCGCGTGCACGACTTGAGGGGCCGCGTGGCCGTAGGGGTCGGCGCCCTCGACGACCCGCCGCTCCCCCTGTAGGGGTCGGCGCATTCGACGACCCGTTGCTGAAAGCCCCAACAGATGTTGGGGGGAGGCGGGGGTTTGGGGGCGGTAGTGGGGGGGGCGGGGAGTCCCCATCGCGCGAAGCGCACCGAACGTCGCGCAGCGACACCGACACTGTTCACTCTTGCCTCTTACCTCTTACCTCTCACCTGAATCCCCCCCGCTCAACGTCTGAAGCCCCTGTCATTCCAAAAGCCCCGATACGGTAAAATATATGTGAACAATCAGGTGCACGACTTGACAATACAATACTTTTATGATATTATACATACAGTATAAAAACGGCGCCGCAACTGACGGAGAGCGGACAACCGCAAGGGAACGTCGCCGGATAACGTCGACCGTCTGGGCACACTTGAACTGCAGTCCGAGTGTGCTCTTTGCTGTTTTCAGGAGAAGGATATGAAAAAAGTCGGTATAATAATGGGATCGGACAGCGATATGCCCGTCGTGAAAAAAGCGACCGATATGCTCGGTCAGCTGGGCGTACCCTTTGAGGTACACATATATTCCGCGCACAGAACGCCCGTACAGGCGGCGGAATTTGCGAAAAACGCAAGGAAAAACGGCTTCGGTGCGATAATCGCAGCCGCAGGCATGGCGGCGCATCTGGCAGGGGCGCTCGCCGCGAACACAACGCTGCCCGTAATAGGCATACCATGCGCGTCAGGTACGTTCAACGGCTTTGACGCGCTTTTGTCTACCGTTCAGATGCCCACGGGCATCCCGGTGGCGACCGTCGCCGTCGGCGGCGGCGGAAACGCGGCGCTGCTCGCGGCGGAGATCATAGCCGTGGAGGACGAAAAGCTTCAGGCGAAGCTCGAAGAAAAACGTAAAAAAGACGCGGAAGCCGTCCTTGCAAAGGACGCCGCGCTTAAAATGGAATAGGAGATCATATGGGCGGTTATTTCGGTATCTCGTCAAGACGGGATTGCATGTACGACGTGTTCTTCGGTGTGGATTATCATTCTCACCTCGGCACAAAACGCGGAGGACTTGCCGCGTACGACAGGGAGCTGGGGCTTCAGCGCAAGATCCACAGCATAGAGAATTCGCCGTTCCGGACGAAATTCGAAAACATATTCGCGGAGATGAAGGGCACCTCGGCTATCGGCTGTATAAGCGACACGGATCCGCAGCCGCTTCTGCTCCGCTCGCGCCTCGGCAGCTACTGCATCTGCATGACGGGCGTCATAAACAATCCTGACGAGCTCATCGAAAAATATCTTTGCTCGTCGGGCGGACATTTCGACGCAATGACCGGCGGCAAGGTGAATTCCACCGAGCTTTTCGCGGCTCTGATGGATCAGAAGCCGAGCTTTGAGGAGGGGATAAGATACGCGCAGGACCTTGTCGAGGGAACGGCGTCCGTTCTGCTCCTCTGCGACGACGGGTCGATAATCGCCGCCCGTGACAAATACGGCAGACTGCCGATACAGATCGGCAAAAACGACGACGGCTTCGCCGTTTCGTTCGAGGATTTCGCGTATCTGAAGCTCGGCTACACGCATTACGGCGAGCTCGGACCGGGCGAGATAGTGAGGATAACGCCCGACGCGGTGATCAGGCTCGCTGCGCCCGGCAAAAAGAAACGTATCTGCTCGTTTTTGTGGAGCTATTACGGATATCCGACATCGACGTATGAGGGCGTCAACGTCGAGGCGATGAGATATAAAAACGGCGAGATCATGGCGGAGTACGACGAGGCGCACAAAAACGCCGAAAACGTCGACTACGTCGGCGGCGTTCCGGATTCCGGCACCCCGCACGCGATAGGATATTCGAACAGGAGCCACAAGCCGTTCGCCCGCGCGTTCATCAAATACACGCCCACCTGGTCGCGCAGCTTCATGCCGGCGAACCAGTCCGACAGGGACAAGATAGCCAAGATGAAGCAGATACCCGTGCACGCGCTGATCACGGACAAAGAGCTGCTCTTCGTCGACGACTCGATAGTCCGCGGCACTCAGCTGCGTGAAACGGTCGAATTCCTGTACGAAAACGGCGCGAAGGCGGTGCATATGCGCTCCGCCTGCCCGCCGATAATGTACGGCTGCAAATTCCTCAACTTCTCGCGCGCCACAAGCGATATGGAGCTTATAGCCCGCCGCGTGATAATGGAGCTTGAAGGCGAGGAAGGCTTTGAACACATAAAGGAATACAGCGACGGCAGGACCGAACGCGGAGCGGCGCTTCGCCGCGCGATCTGCGAAAAATTCAACTTCGCCTCGCTTGAATTCCAGACGATAGACGGAATAGTAAAAGCGATAGGCATAGACAAATCCGAGCTTTGCACGTATTGCTGGGACGGGGAGGAATAAAAAATGGTGGAAAATTCAAGATCGGAAGCGTACGCCGCGTCCGGCGTAGATATAACGGCAGGCTACCGCGCCGTTGAACTCATGAAAAAGCACATAGCGAAAACCGCTGTGCCCGGAGTCGTATCCGGAATCGGCGGCTTCGGCGGACTGTTCGAGCTCGATCTGACGGGTATTTCAAAACCCGTGCTCGTTTCCGGCACCGACGGCGTCGGAACGAAGCTGAAGCTCGCGTTTCTTGCCGACAAACATGATACCGTGGGTATCGACTGCGTGGCGATGTGCGTGAACGACGTTATCTGCTGCGGCGCAAAGCCTCTGTTCTTCCTCGACTACATCGCCTGCGGCAAAAACGTTCCCGAACGCATAGCGGACATAGTCAAGGGCGTATGCGACGGCTGCGTTCAGTCCGGCGCCGCGCTGATCGGCGGTGAAACGGCTGAAATGCCCGGTTTTTACCCCGAGGACGAATACGACCTCGCCGGTTACTGCACCGGCGTCGTCGATAAGGATAAGATAATCAACAACAATAAAATGACGCCCGGCGACGTTGTGATCGCCCTGCCGTCGAGCGGCGTACATTCGAACGGCTTTTCGCTCGTCCGCCGCGTATTCGACGTGGAGCACGCCGATATAAAAACGCCGCTTCCGGAGCTTGGCGGAAAAAGCGTGCTTGATACGCTTCTGACGCCCACGAAAATATACGTGAAACCCGTGCTCGCCCTGCTTGAGAAGGTCGAGGTGCACGGTATATCCCACATAACCGGCGGCGGCTTCTACGAAAACATACCGAGATCCGTGCCGGACGGCCTGGGCGTCGTGATAAAAGAAAAGGACGTAAGGGTACTTCCCATATTCGATCTGATAGAAAAGAAAGGCAGCATCAGCCGCCGCGATATGTTCAACACGTTCAATATGGGCGTGGGTATGGACGTTATCGTGCCCGCGGAGCAGGCTGAGACGGCTTTGCGGATACTGAAAGAATGCGGCGAGGACGCTTATATCGTCGGCGTGGTGAAAGAAAGCGAAGAAAAAATATGTCTTATCTGAAAAAGATATTCTCCGGCGTCTGCGCCGGCATACTGATAAGCATCGGAGGCGCGGTGTTCCTCGCCTGTGACAACAGATACGTCGGTTCCGTGATGTTCACCGTCGCACTGCTCTGTATCTGCCTCAAAGGATATTCGCTTTACACGGGCAGGATAGGGTTTATAGTTGAAACTCACAATAAAGAGTATTTCGGCGGACTCACGCTCGGACTGCTCGGCAACGCGATCGGCACCGTCGCCTGCGGTTACGCGATAAGATACGCCCTGCCGAAGCTCGGCGATACGGCTCAGGCGCTCTGTGAAGGAAAGCTCGGTCAGAGCTTTCCGCAAACGCTCATACGCGGCTTGTTCTGCGGCGTGCTCATGTATCTCGCCGTAAGCATATACAAGGAGAAGAACAACGTTATCGGCATCATATTCTGCATACCCGTGTTCATTTTGGCGGGTTTCGAGCACTCGATAGCCGATCTGTTCTACTTCGCTGCGTCGGGCATAGTATCGCTTAAAGCCCTCGGCTTTATATGGACGGTGATCTTAGGCAACAGCATAGGCGCGGTGATTCTGCCGCTGCTCAGTTTCAAGAGGCGGACAAATGGATAAAAAAGTAAAAATCGCCGTTCTCGTTTCGGGCGGCGGAACGAATCTGCAGGCGCTTATAGACGCCGAAAAGAGCGGTATAATATCAAGCGGAAAGATCGTCTGCGTCATCTCGAGCAAGCCCGGCGCCTACGCTCTGACAAGGGCGGAGAACGCGGGGATCGACGCTTACACCGTATCGAAGAAAGAGTGTAAGGATCAGGCGGAGTTCGAGGATAAAATCGAGCGGATCATACGCAAAAACGGAGCGGAGCTTATAATTTTAGCCGGCTTCATGTCGATCTTAAGTGAAAATTTCACGAAAAAGCACGAAAAACGCATAATAAACGTGCATCCGGCGCTGATCCCGTCGTTCTGCGGCGCGGGTTATTACGGGCTTCACGTCCACGAGGCGGCGCTCGCGTACGGCGTCAAGGTCAGCGGCGCGACGGTGCATTTCGTAAACGAGGTGCCGGACGGCGGACAGATCATTATGCAGAAGGCTGTCCGCGTACACGAGGGCGACACGCCGGAAAAACTTCAAAAAAGGATAATGAAGCAGGCGGAGTGGAAGATACTTCCCGCCTCCGCCGAGCTTGTGTGCAAAAAAATATTAACGGGTGAGGTGTGATCATGGATATCTATAAGAAGCACGACGTAAAAACGCTTATTACCGGCAATCCCTACGTCGGACGCGGCATAATAGCCGGACTTTCGCACGACGGAAAAAAAGCCGTCGCCGCCTATTTCATCATGGGCAGGAGCGCAAACAGCAGAAACAGGATCTTCACAAAGAAATACGGCGAGATATTCACCGAGCCCTTCGACGCGTCGAAGGTCGAGGATCCGAGCCTCATAATCTACGCGGCTCTGCGCAGATACGAAAACAAGCTGATATTCACGAACGGCGACCAGACCGATACGGTATATGAAGGCGTAAAATGCGGAGCGACATTTTCGGGCGCTCTGTCGACGCGCGAATTCGAGCCGGACAAGCCGAACTTCACTCCGCGCATCAGCTGCATGATGACGCTCGGCGATCCGCTCACTTATGAGATGAGCATACTCAAATCCGAGGACCCGGAAGGCCGTGACTGCTGCCGCTTCACGTTCTCGTATAAAGCTCAGCCCGGACTCGGTCACTTCATACATACGTACGTGACAGACGGCAACCCCATCCCCACGTTCCAGGGCGAACCCGAAAGACTCGATATCCCGGACGATATAGACGAATTCACGGACGCGATCTGGGAAGGGCTCGACGAAAACAACAAGATATCGCTTTACGTAAGATACACGGATCTGTCGACGAAAGAAGAGACCGACAGACTCATAAATAAAAACAAATGAGGTGCGAAATGAAAGAATTTGAACTCAAATACGGCTGCAACCCCAATCAGAAGCCCGCGAAGATATTCATGCACGACGGCTCGGAGCTGCCGATAAAGATACTGAACGGCAAGCCCGGATATATAAATTTCCTTGATGCGTTCAACTCCTATCAGCTCGTAAAGGAGCTCAAAGCGGCGCTCGGAATGCCCGCGGCGACTTCCTTCAAGCACGTTTCGCCCACCTCCGCGGCGATAGGACTGCCGCTTCCCGAAAAGCTGAAAAAGGCATGCTTCGTCGACGACGTCGAGGATCTTGACAGATCGCCCCTCGCCTGCGCCTACGCGCGCGCCCGCGGCACGGACAGGATGTCGTCCTTCGGCGACTGGATAGCTCTGTCCGACGTCTGCGACGTCACCACCGCGAAGCTCATAAAACGCGAGATATCCGACGGGATAATCGCCCCCGGCTACGATCCCGAGGCGCTTGAAATACTGAAATCAAAGAGAAAAGGCGGCTACAATATAGTCGAGATCGACGAAAACTACACGCCCGATCCGACCGAGCACAAGCAGGTATACGGCATCACGTTCGAGCAGGGCAGAAACAACTTCAAAATAGACAAGGAGCTGCTCTCGAACATAGTGACGGCGAATAAAAATCTTACGGACGCTGCCGCCGCCGATCTCATAATCTCTCTCATAACGCTCAAATACACGCAGTCGAACTCCGTCTGCTACGCCTACGGCGGACAGGCTATCGGCGTCGGCGCCGGTCAGCAGTCGAGAATACACTGCACGAGGCTTGCCGGAACGAAGGCGGACACGTGGTTCCTCCGTCAGTCCGATAAAGTGCTCGGCTTGCAGTTCAGAGACGACATAGCGCGCCCCGACAGAGACAACGTCATAGACGGTTACATAAATCAGAACGAAGAGGACGTCTGTGAGGAAGGCGTCTGGCAGAAATATTTCAAGGTCAGACCCGAGCCCTTCACAAGAGAAGAGCAGAGAGCGTATCTTGACACGCTTGACGGCGTAGCGCTCGGCTCAGACGCGTTCTTCCCGTTCGACGACAACATAAAGCGCGCGAAAAAGAGCGGCGTCAAATACGTCGCCGAGCCCGGCGGCTCCATCCGCGACGATCTTGTCATCGAACGCTGCAACGAATTCGGCATGGTAATGGCGTTTACGGGAATGAGATTGTTCCACCATTGAAAAATTAAGAATTAAGAAAAAAGATGAAAAAATATTTGTTCACAAATGTTGACGATGTGACAGATGAAGATGTTGATATCAAAGGCGAAGAATACGCTAAGCTGATAGACAGGCTTTTTCAATACGGAAAAATCTTTTCACTGCAAGTCCCGTCTCACCGTATGGATTACATTGATGAAATAAAACGCTTTGCCGTAACGCCGAAACTCAACGCGGATAAAATATGGACGTTTGAGGCGGATGACGGTCTGCATAACGTACATACATACTGTTCGGATTATAATCTCAAATTCTTTCTGTGCAATGATATAACAAAAGAATTTCTGATAAATAGAATCGGCTGCATATTTGAATATTTATGGCCAAACGGCAAATACAGTAATGATATTCCGATGGATCTTTTAGTTTACAGAGATTACAGAGATTATCTGAATGCATACTCTTCAAATTTATATTTTTCGACAACTCACGAAGGCTACGCCGTACTTACCATAAACGACGATGAAGATTTTTCCGATTTGTTATCAGAGCACTGGAAACAAGTCGATATTGATTTTATTCCGTTTTGGGGATAAAAACTAAATAAGGTGTCGGCTCTGCCGACAAAATATGGGGAGTCCCCACCCCTCATGGCGCGTACCGCGCCACCCCCCATACCCCCCTGTTCCCCTCCATCATAGATGGGGCAGCGCGCGAATGGTAGGGCGGGGGCTTGCTCCCGCCGTTTTTGATCGGAATTGTAATGGGCTTGTTTGCGAAAATGGCGATCGCCTCATCCACCGTGCAGAGCACGGTCCCCCTTCCCCAACAGGGGAAGGTAGATCGCCTCATCCACCGTGCAGAGCACGGTCCCCCTTCCCCAAGAGGGGAAGGTAGACCGCCGCAAAAGTCCCCGAATTTAAAAGCCCCGATATTCGGGGGGAGGCGGGGGTTTGGGGGTGGATAAAGGGGTTCCCCGAAAACGAGGGACGAGTTTTTGGGGGTTCCCGGAGAGGGGAGTGGGGAACCACCAATCGCGGCGCAAGCCGCACAGATCGTCGCGGAGCGACTCCTTATTCTGAATTTTTATAAAAAGAGGTACAAATTGAAACTGATAGTAGTAGGCGGCGGAGGCCGCGAGCACGCGATAATAAAAAAGCTGAAAGAAAACAAAACGGTAGAGAAGATCTACGCGCTCCCCGGCAACGGGGGCATAGCGGAGGACGCGGAATGCGTCGATATAAAGGCGACGGATATCGAGGGGATCGTTAATTTCGCCGTCAGATGCGACGTTGATTACGCCGTCGTCGCCCCGGACGATCCGCTTGTCCTCGGCTGTGTCGACGCGCTGAACTTCGTCGGGATCCCGTGCTTCGGACCCGTGTCGTCAGCCGCGATAATAGAGGGAAGCAAGGCTTTCGCAAAGGATCTGATGAAGAAATACGGCATCCCCACGGCGAAGTATGAGACCTTCGACGACGCGGAAAAAGCGCTTGAATACGTAAGGAACGCGCCGCTGCCGACCGTCATCAAGGCGGACGGGCTTGCGCTCGGCAAGGGCGTCATCATCGCCGAAACGACAGACGAGGCGGAGGAAGCCGTCAGATCCATAATGGAGGACAAGCGCTTCGGCAGATCCGGCGACAGGATCGTGATCGAGGAATTCCTCGAAGGACCTGAGGTCTCCGTGCTGTCCTTCACCGACGGTGAGACCGTCGTTCCGATGATATCCTCCATGGACCACAAACGCGCGTGCGACGGCGACAAGGGGCTGAATACCGGCGGTATGGGCACCGTGGCGCCGAACCCGTATTATACGGAGGAGGTCGCGCGTCAGTGCATGGAAAAGATCTTTATACCGACGGTAAGAGCGATGAAAGCCGAGGGCAGGACGTTCAAGGGCTGCCTTTACTTCGGTCTGATGATCACAAAAGACGGACCGAAGGTCATAGAATACAACTGCCGCTTCGGCGATCCGGAAACTCAGGTCGTCCTTCCGCTGCTCGAATCCGATCTTCTGACCGTCATGCAGGCGACGACGGACGGACGGCTGTCCGACGTCGAGGTCAAATGGAGCAAAAAGCACGCCTGCTGCGTGATCGCCGCTTCAAAAGGATACCCGGAGCATTATGAAAAAGGCTTTGAGCTGACGCTCCCCGCGGACAGAGAGGGCGTATACGTCGCAGGCGCGATAAAAAAGGACGGCAGGCTGTTTACTTCGGGCGGACGCGTCGTCGGCGTGACGCGCGTAGCGGATACGCTTGAAGAGGCGATCGGCGAGGCGTACCGCGCGCTTGAGAACGTCGGCTTCGAGAACAAATATTACAGAACGGATATAGGAAAAAGAGCGCTTCAGGCACGGGAGAAATAACATGGTTTACAGAATTTACGTTGAAAAAAAGCCGGGACTTGACAATGAAGCGAGGGCGCTTTTATCCGACGCGCGTTCCCTGCTCGGCGTCAAAGGACTCGAAAAAGTACGGCTTTTTAACAGATACGACGCGGAAAACATAGACGGAGAGCTTTTCCGGCGCGCCGTCGGAAGCGTTTTTTCCGAGCCTCAGCTCGATTTCGTGTACGACGAACCTGAGCTTGACGGGGCTTACGTTTTCGCCGTTGAATACCTGCCCGGTCAGTTCGACCAGAGGGCGGATTCCGCGGCGCAGTGCATACAGATAATCAGCCGCGGCGAGCGCCCGGACGTACGCTCGGCAAAGCTTTACGCGCTGTACGGCAAGATATCGGAATCCGATATATCGGCGATAAAAAAATACGTCATAAACCCGGTCGAGGCGCGCGAGGCGTCGCTCGAAAAGCCGGAAACGCTCAAAACGGATTTCACCGTCCCGTCGACCGTAAAGACGCTTGAAGGCTTTACGAAGCTCGACCGTCCGGCGCTTGAAAAATTCGTGTCCGATTACGGTCTTGCGATGGACGGGGACGATATAGAATTCTGTCAGAAATACTTTATATCGGAGCACAGGGATCCGACGATCACGGAGATCAGGATGATCGACACCTACTGGTCTGATCACTGCCGCCACACCACGTTTCTTACGCATATAGACTCCGTCGAATTCGAGGACGGGCTCTTGCAGAGCGCGTATGAGGATTATATGAACGTAAGAGCAAAGCTTGGCAGAACAAAGCCGGTATGTCTTATGGATATAGCCACGATAGGCGCGCGGTATCTCAAAGCCGAAGGCAAGCTTCAGAAGCTTGACGAGTCGGACGAGATAAACGCCTGCACCGTCAAAATAACCGTGACGGAGGACGGAGTCGAAACCCCGTGGCTCCTGCTCTTCAAAAACGAAACGCACAACCATCCGACGGAGATAGAGCCGTTCGGCGGCGCGGCGACCTGCATCGGCGGCGCGATACGCGACCCGCTGTCCGGCAGATCCTACGTATACGCGGCGATGAGAGTCACAGGCGCCGCGGACCCGACGGTCCCCGTATCGGAAACGCTTGAAGGCAAGCTTCCGCAGAGGAAAATCGTGACCACGGCGGCGGCGGGCTATTCGTCGTACGGCAACCAGATAGGTCTTGCCACCGGCATCGTAGATGAAATCTACCACCCGGGCTACGCCGCGAAGCGTATGGAAATCGGCGCGGTCATAGCCGCGACTCCCGCGGAAAACGTAAGGCGCGAGACGCCCGCCCCCGGCGACGTCGTGATACTTCTCGGCGGCGCGACCGGACGCGACGGAATCGGCGGCGCGACGGGTTCTTCAAAATCTCATAACGCTCATTCCGTCGAGGAATGCGGCGCGGAGGTTCAGAAGGGCAACGCTCCGGAGGAAAGAAAGCTTCAGAGATTATTCAGAAACAGACAGGCGTGCCGCATGATCAAGCGCTGCAACGACTTCGGCGCCGGCGGCGTCTCCGTTGCAATAGGCGAGCTTGCGGACGGGCTTGATATAGATCTTGACGCCGTCCCGAAAAAATACGAAGGACTTGACGGCACGGAGCTTGCAATAAGCGAGTCTCAGGAGAGGATGGCGGTCGTTGTTTCAAAGGACGACGTTGCACCGTTCCTTTCGCTTGCAAAGAAAGAAAATCTCCGCGCCTGCCCGGTCGCGACCGTTACGGAGGATCCGCGTCTCGTGATGCGCTGGAACGGAGTCAGGATAGTCGACGTAAGCCGGCAATTCCTGAACTCCAACGGAGCGGAAAAGCACGTGAAAATAGCGCCCGCGAAGCCGGAGCCGTTCGAATGCGAAATAAGCGGCGGATTTGCGGAAAATTACGTAAAAACGGTGTCGGATCTCAACGTCTGCTCGAAACGCGGACTTTCCGAGAGATTTGACTCGACAATCGGCGCGGGGACCGTGCTCATGCCCTTCGGCGGCAAATATCAGCAAACGCCGATACAGGCGATGGCGCAGAAGATCTCGTGCGAAAAGACGCATACGGACGACTGCTCTGTCATGAGCTGGGCGTACGACCCGCAGATCGCGGAGAAAAGCCCGTATCACGGGGCGTATATAGCCGTCGCGGAATCCGTCGGAAAGCTTATTGCGACGGGCGCCGATCTGAACGATACGTACCTTACGTTCCAGGAGTACTTTGAAAAGCCCGGTACGAGCGGAAAACGCTGGGGCAAGCCGCTTGCGGCTCTGCTCGGAGCGTTTGAAGCGCAGAAGGATCTCGGCATAGCCGCGATAGGCGGCAAGGACTCGATGAGCGGCAGCTTTGAATCGCTCGACGTTCCTCCCACGCTCGTTTCCTTCGCCGTTACGGTGGATAAAACGAAAAACATCGTAAGCCCGGAATTCAAAGCGGCGGGACACAAGGTCTTTATGCTTGCGCCGGACTTTGACAAAAACGGACTTCCGGAAAAGGACAGCGTGCTTGCGCTTTATAACAGGGTCACGCGGCTGTTAAGAGAAGGAAAAGCCGTTTCCTGCTATATCACCGGTACGGGCGGCATAGGCGAGGCTGTTTTCAAGCAGGCGATAGGCAACCGCATAGGCTTTGAGTTTGACTCTGCGCTTTCCGTATCCGATATTTTCAAACGCCGCGTCTGTACGTTCCTTCTCGAAACGACGGAAGACGTCGACGGCACGCTCATAGGCGTAACGACGGAAAAAGAGTGCATCGTATACGGTGACGAGGAGCTTCCGTTAACAGACCTGCAAAAGGCGTACGAGGACAGGCTCGAGGGCGTTTACGTCTGCAATATAAAGGACGCCGACACACCGCTTGAAAACTTCAGCTTCAAGCGTAAAAGCAACAGATCCGCGGCGGTAAAATGCGCAAAGCCGAAGGTGCTCATCCCGACGTTTCCGGGCACTAACTGCGAATACGACAGCGCGAAGGCGATGGCTGACGCGGGCGCCGACCCGGAGATAATAGTGATCAACAACATGAGCTCCGACGGGATATCCGCAAGCATCGAAGAGTTTGCGGAAAAGCTCTACGGCGCACAGATGATATTCGTTCCCGGAGGCTTCTCCGGCGGCGACGAGCCGGACGGCTCCGGCAAGTTCATTACCGCGTTTTTCAGAAACGAAGCGGTGAAGACCGCCGTCCACGAGCTGCTTGACCGGCGTGACGGACTTATCTGCGGCATATGCAACGGCTTCCAGGCGCTTATAAAGCTCGGTCTCGTCCCGTACGGCAGGATCCTCGATCAGACGGAGGAGACAAGCCCCACGCTCACGTTCAACACGATAGCGCGTCACCAGTCGAGGATCGTACGCGTACGCATCGCGTCGAACGTCTCGCCGTGGCTGTCCCGTACCAAGGTCGGCGATATTTACAGCGTGCCGATATCCCACGGCGAGGGAAGGTTCTTCGCCGACCCGGCTCTTGTGAGAAAACTCGCCGAAAACGGTCAGATCGCAACACAGTACGTCGATCTTTCGGGCAACGCGTCGTCAGACGTACACTTCAACCCGAACGGCTCGGTCTACGCGGTAGAGGGCATAACCTCGCCCGACGGAAGAGTCTTCGGCAAGATGGGACACAGCGAACGCAAGGGCAGCGGACTTTACAAAAACGTTATCGGACAGTACGACATGCAGATGTTTGAATCAGCCGTGGATTATTTTAAATAAAGCAGGTGTGATATGAATTTTTTTGACGAACTTAAAAACTACGACGAAGACGTTTTCGCCGCGTGCGACGCAGAGCTTGCGAGGCAGAGAGCGAACATAGAGCTGATCGCGAGCGAGAACATAGTATCAAAAGGCGTGCTCCTCGCAGCCGGAACGGTGCTGACGAACAAATACGCAGAGGGATATCCGTCGAAGCGTTATTACGGCGGATGTCAGTGCGTCGACGTTGTCGAGGAGATCGCGCGCGAACGCGCGAAGAAGCTTTTCGGCGCGGAGCACGCAAATGTCCAGCCGCATTGCGGCGCCTCGGCTAACCTCGCCGTGTTCTTCGCTCTGCTTCAGCCGGGCGATACGGTCATGGGCATGAACCTGCAGGAGGGCGGTCACCTCTCGCACGGCTCGCCCGTGAATATCTCGGGCAAATATTTCAACGTCGTACCGTACGGCGTCGATCCCGTTACCGAGATGATAGACTACGACGAGATGGAGCGCATAGCGAAAAAGTGCCGCCCGAAGCTCATCGTCGCCGGCGCCTCCGCGTATTCGAGGATAATAGATTTCAAACGCTGCCGTCAGATAGCAGACGAAGTCGGCGCGTATCTGATGGTAGACATGGCGCACATCGCCGGGCTTGTCGCGGCGGGCGTCCATCCGTCTCCCGTGCCGTACGCTCACGTCGTTACCACCACTACTCACAAGACCCTGCGCGGCCCGCGCGGCGGTATGATACTCTGCCAAAAGGAATTCGCAAAGCAGATAGACAAGGCGATCTTCCCGGGAACGCAGGGCGGTCCGCTCATGCACGTCATAGCGGCGAAAGCCGTTGCGCTCGGAGAGGCGATGACCGATGAGTTCAAAGAATACGGAAGACAGATCGTCAAAAACGCGGCTGTCCTCTGCGACGAGCTGAAATCGCGCGGGATGGAGATCGTCTCCGGCGGCACCGACAATCACCTGATGCTTATAAAGCTGCTGAAAAACAACATCTCCGGCAAGGAGCTTGAACACCGCCTTGACGAGGTGCATATCACGGCGAACAAAAACACGATCCCGAACGATCCTGCAAGTCCCTTTGTCACGAGCGGTCTCCGCATCGGCACGCCCGCCGTCACGACGCGCGGCTTCCGCGAGCCCGAGATGAAGCAGATCGCAGGCTTCATCGCCGATATTACCGAAGATTACGAAGCAAACCGCGGAAGAGTGAGCGAGGAGGTCGCCGCTCTCTGTGCAAAATATCCGTTATACTGAACAAGTAAAGGAGAATCATGACATGGCGTACCTTACTGACCTGCAGATCGCACAGATGTGCGAGAAAAAACCGATAATGCAAATCGCCGAAAAAGCCGGCATCGACGAAAAATACGTTGAGCCGTACGGTAAATACAAGGCGAAGATCAACGTCAAAGCGGCGGAAGGCAGACAGAGTGACGGAAAACTGATCCTCGTCACCGCGATAACGCCCACCCCCGCAGGTGAAGGAAAAACGACTACGACGATAGGTCTTGCGGACGGGCTCGCCCGCATAGGCAAGAAGGTCAACGTTGCCCTGCGCGAACCGTCTCTCGGACCGGTATTCGGCGTCAAGGGCGGAGCCGCCGGCGGCGGATACGCTCAGGTCGTCCCGATGGAGGACATAAACCTTCATTTCACGGGAGATTTCCACGCCATAGGCGCGGCGAACAACCTGCTTGCCGCAATGCTCGACAACCATATCCAGCAGGGCAACGCTCTCGGGATCGACCCCCGCAGAGTAACGCTCCGCAGATGTGTCGACATGAACGACAGACAGCTTCGCTTCATAGTCGACGGAATGGGCGGCAAGAGCAACGGAATGCCGAGAGAGGACGGCTTCGACATAACCGTCGCCACGGAGATCATGGCGGTCTTCTGCCTCGCTTCCTCTATCGCCGATCTCAAACAGAGACTCGCGCGTATAATAGTCGGCTATACGTATGATAACAAGCCCGTCACCGCCGAGGATCTTAAAGCCGTCGGCGCGATGACGGCGCTCCTCCGCGACGCGCTCGATCCGAACCTCGTTCAGACGCTCGAGGGCACGCCCGCGTTCGTCCACGGCGGACCGTTTGCGAATATCGCGCACGGCTGCAACTCCGTAAGAGCAACGAAGCTCGCGCTCAGACTCGCCGATTATACCGTCACGGAAGCCGGCTTCGGCGCAGATCTCGGCGCGGAGAAATTCCTCGACATAAAATGCAGATACGCGGGACTCACGCCGGACGCCGTAGTCGTCGTGGCGACGGTGAGAGCGCTTAAAATGCACGGCGGACTTGCGAAGACCGAGCTCGGACACGAGGATCTTTGCGCGCTTGAACGCGGTATACCGAACCTGCTCCGTCACGTCGGAAACATAAAGAACGTTTACAGACTTCCCTGCGTTGTCGCCGTCAACCGTTTCCCGACGGATACTGACGCCGAGATCGAATTCATAATGAAAAAATGCGCCGAGCTCGGCGTAAACGTCAGACTTTCCACGGTATGGGCAGAAGGCGGCAAGGGCGGCGAGGATCTCGCGCGCGAGGTCGTCAGACTGTGCGAGGAGGAAAAGGGCGATTTCAGGTTCAGCTACGAGCTTGACATGAGCATAAAAGAAAAGATCGAGGCTGTTGTCAGAAAGATCTACGGCGGAGAAGGCGTCAATATAATGCCCGCCGCCGAAAAGCAGATACAGACGCTTGAGGCGCTCGGCTTCGGCGGACTTCCCGTATGCATAGCGAAGACGCAGTACAGCTTCTCCGACGACCCGACAAAGCTCGGCGCGCCCGAGGGCTTTACCGTCACCGTCAAGAACGTGAAGGTTTCGGCGGGAGCCGGATTCATCGTAGTACTCACCGGCGACATCCTCACGATGCCCGGACTTCCCAAGGTCCCGGCAGCCGAGAAGATAGACGTTTCAGACGACGGAACGATCGTCGGTCTGTTCTGATCGCATAAAAATCAAAAATCACGCGGGATCATCCGCGTGATTTTCAGTTTACGGGCTTTATGAGCCCGTTTTTCGTTATGATCTGTTCGTCGAGCCGCTTTTTGCCGCCGCGGTCGAAATCGACGTATACGTATCCGCCCTCCCGGAAAAGGACCGTGCCGTCGCCGAGAACAGCGTGCCTTATCCGCGCACCGTGATACAGTACGCCGTTTTCCTGCCGTGATACCGGGCGAGGCGCTTTTGCGGCGCCGAATATCTCGTCGCAGAATTGTGACGGCTCGTCCTTTATGCGGCAGATATAAAGCGCGTTTTTCGCGCGCGTCATCCCCACAAAGAAAAGCCGTCTTTCCTCCATATAGGCGCGCATACCGTCCTCGTCGCCGTCAGAGGGGGAAGAAGTTTTCGGAAGCATGCCGTCGAATACGTCAAGCATGTAAACCGTGTCGTATTCAAGTCCCTTGCTCGAATGGACGGTAGAGAGTATGACGTTTCTGCACGGAAGGTTTTTATGCTCCTCCGTTATCTCGGACAGACGCGGCAGACGGCGGAGAAACTCCGCGGCGTCGCCGCAGCCGGACGCTATCGCGTACAGGATCGGCAGCTTTTCCGTGCTCATCTCGCGGTCCGTAAGCCATTGCTTGTATCCGAGCCGGTAAAGCAGAAGATCAAGCGCCTCGGACGCGCTTTTCTGCCTGATCTGTGAGCAGATCTCTTTTACCTCTTTCAGGTTCGCAAGCACGCCGCCCTTCAGAAGCCCCGAGGCGTAAGCGGCGCCGAAAACCGAAAGTCCGCGCCTGCGGCTCTCCTCACATATCGGCCCTATCTGATTTTTCGATATGTAAGTGTTGATCTTGTAGTATATCTCGGAAAACGCCTCCGTGTCGGTCGGATCCGCTGCAAAGCGGAGCATGTTCATCACGTCCGTGACGAGTCGGTTTGAAAAAAACGGGATCTCCGGCGATCTTATGTTTACCGAGAAGTCGACGCCGCCGCGGTCAAGCAGATCTATCAGCGGCAGAGCGCATTCGTTGTCCCGGTACAGGACGGCGACCTCGCCCTTCGCGTTTTTCAGACGCCCGAAAAGCTCACCGTACTGGGCGGCACGGTTCGGGACGTCTATCGCCTTCAGCTCGCCCGGCGCGGTCCTGTCCGCCTTCATGTTCTTTTCACGGCGGTAAAGATTCTTTTTGACGAACGAATCCGCGGCTTTGACGATCTTTGAGGCGGATCTGTAATTGCGTTCGAGGAACAGCACGCGGGCGTTGTCGTGATCGCGCTCGAAATTCACGAGCGCGTCCGGATACGCGGCGCGGAAGCCGTATATGCTCTGATCCTCGTCGCCCACCATGAAGATACGCCCGTCGCGCCCGGACAGCAGGGATATCACGGAATGCTGGAGCTTTGAGGTGTCCTGCGCTTCGTCGACGCAGATATATCTGAACCTGTCCCTGTAATACGACAGGACCGACGGGTATTTTCTCAGTATCGCCGCAGCGTAGATCATCTGATCGTCATAGTCCATGAGCCGGTCGGATCTGAGCATGGCGTTGTACTTTGAAAACAGGGCGGGGAAGTCGTAGCTGCCCCCGCCGGGCTTTTCGATGCTTTCGGGCGGCAGCGCGGTGTTTTTCGCGTACGTTATATCGGTACGGAGCTGCTTAATCTCGGCTTCCGTGGGAAACGTGCCTTCCGTCTCTTTATATATCGCCGCGAGCGCCCGGCTGATCCGGCGCTCGTCCGAGAGAAGGGAAAAGGGCTCTTTCCCGCTGATTTTTCCGTAGTATGAGATGATCTTCGAGCAAACGCCGTTGATCGTGCGGAATTGCAGACCGTCGTCGCCGAACAGCTCGATATAGCGCTGCTTCATATCCTGCGTCGCGGCGACGGAATAAGTCATCGTAAGTATGGACGAAGGATCCGTGCCGAGCGCGCGGACCATATATCCGAGGCGGCAGACGAGCGCCGTCGTTTTTCCGCTTCCGGGGACGGCGACAAGCAGCGTCGGACGGTCGACGGATCTGACCGCCTCCGCCTGCTGTGCGCTGAGTCTCAGCCCGTATCTGCGGCAAAAGGATTCAAAAAGCGCGTCAGTCATCGGCACGGCACATTATATCCGCAAACGCCTTAGCCGTGCGGACCGCGGCGTCTTTGAAGTGGTTTCCCTCGTTGTATTCGAGCTTCACGCTGACCCCCTGCGACAAAAGGACGTCGTATGTCAGGCGTATCCGTTCGCCTACGCGCGCCATAACCTTGTTTTTCACACGCTCTTCACGGTCGCCGATGCTCAGATACACGTTATCGCATTTCATCCGGGCGGAGGCGATATATTCGTCCCACCCCTCGAACCAGACGGACGGCGAGGCGGCGGCGACGCCGTAAAAGCCCTCGTAGTTATATCCTCCCCACAGCGCGAAAAGCGCGGAAAGAGAATAGCCGCCTATGACGGTCTTTTCATATCCGTGACGGAGTTTCAGCTCCGGGATGACCGTGTCTGTCAGCTTTTCAAGCGTTTTAGCGGCGCCTCCGCCGAACGGGACGCTGCCGAACACGGGCGGAGCCTGCCACGGAGACAGGTCGGCGAACCAGTCGTTCACGGGGATCGCGGCGAGGGTGAAGCCGCGGGCGGCGTGTGCGCGCAAGTATTCCGCCTTTTCGTCAAATCCGCGCAGATCGTCCTCGTCTGACATCTGAACGAGCAAAAACGACGGCTGCCCGGACTCGAATATCCTTATTTCAGCCATTCGGAAAGCTCCTTTTCGGTCACGCCCATCTTCGTCACGAGCCCGTTGAAGCTGAAGTTGTACTGTTCCTCGGTTATCGCGCCGTGCTCTTTCAGGGTCTTCATCGTGTTTACCTGCTTTATGAAAAGCGTTTTTTTCTGTTCTTGCGTCATAAGCCCCTCTCTTTTATAAGCGTCAGAATGGATTCGTCCGCCGGGCAGAATTCGTAATCATGCGCCTCCTCCGGCTTGATCCACGCAAGCGCGGTGTGCTCGAGGAGCGTCGGCTCGCCTTCCGTTATCCGCGCCGAAAACAGGGTCAGATCCACGGTAAGATCCGGATATTCGTGCGTAAGACGCGTGTATACGGCGTACGGCTCGACCGTGACGCCGAGCTCCTCCCGGCATTCCCGTATGAGAGTTTGATCGAGAGTCTCACCTTTTTCGCGCTTGCCGCCGACGAATTCCCATAAAAGCCCTCTCGCCTTTTCGGGAGGGCGCCGGCAGATGAGGAATCTTTCGCCGTCCGTGATGAGCGCGGCGGCGACCTGTACCGTTTTGTTCATTGTATCACTTCTTTTATCGTCGTATTTTTCAAGAAAAGAGCGGTTCACCCCGTCCTCGGTGTACCGCGGAAACGTGTCCGGCCAGCCGTTGTGAAGACTGCCGAAAATACATTTGCCCACGTTCGGGCTGCCTTTTTCAAGCTCTCCGATAAGCTCCGCCGCGTCGCCGTAAACAGGCGAAGGACACCGTACCGCAAGCCCGACGGAGGACGCCCAGGCGTCTATATCGCTCCTGTGAGTCCGGTAAAGCGGACGGATCAGCTGAGCGCCGCCGGTCTTTTCCTTCGGCATCACGGCGTAAAAGCCGTATCCCGACAAAACGTTGTGCAGCGCCTGCTCCGTCACGTCGTCAAACGTCTCAAAGCCGCAGAGCTTGCCGGACGGCGCACCGGTCGCGCCGGTGATACCGAGCGCGGAGCATATTTCTTCCGCGCCTTTTTCCGGGTACAGCGACAGCGAAAACGGCTCGTCGCTTATGCGGTGCAGCATCCTTAACAGAACAGCGTTCAGCACGGATCGCGCGTCGGTGGAAACGGCTGACGTTATAACGTCGCCGCGGCTGATCAGACGGTAGCTTTTCACGGCTTCGATGAACGGGTTCCAGAGCTGCTTTCTGAAAGTCTTTGATACGGCGCGCTCGGCGTCGCTTATCTTATCCATCGCCGCGAACGCCTCCGCGCACTCCGGTAAGATCCTTTATGACCTCCCCGGCTATGATAAGCCCAGCGACGGACGGGACGAAGGATACGCTTCCGGGCGCGTGCCTTCCGTATTCTTCCCCCGCCGTGGCTTTTACGGGGATCTCCTTCGAGTAAACCACTTTGAGACTGTCGACGCCGAGCTTGCGCAGCTCGGTCCGCATGACGCGGGCGAGCGGACAGACAGACGTTTCGTATATGTCCGCGACCTCGAAGCGCGTCGGGTCGAGCTTGTTGCCGGCGCCCATACTCGATATGACGGGCACGCCCGCGGCTTTCGCCGAGAGTATGAGTCCGAGCTTGCCCTTGACCGTGTCTATCGCGTCAACTGCGTAGTCGTACGCGGAAAAATCGAATTCCGGGGCTGTCTCCGGTGTGAAAAACGTCCTGTGGACCGTGACCGCGCAATCGGGGTTGATAAGCTTCACCCGGTCGCGTGCGACGTCGACCTTGTATTTTCCGACGGTGCTGTCGTCGGCAATTATCTGCCTGTTTATGTTCGATACCGAGACCGTGTCGCTGTCGGTCAGATCGAGCGCGCCGACGCCGGACCGCGCCAGAGCCTCGACGACGTAGCCTCCTACGCCTCCGACGCCGAACACCGCCACGCGGCAGGAGGCGAGCTTTTCAATACCTTCACGCCCGAGGATCAGGGCGGAGCGTTCAAATCTTTCGTTCATATCATTCGCGCGTCAGAAACTGTATGAGCCTGTCCTTGTAATCGGGCGCCTCGTCGTATACGGCGTGTCCGTACGGCGCCCCGTACATATAAAGCTCGCATTTCAGCTTTTCGGCGATGTCGAGACAGTCGCCGGGCGGGACTATCGTGTCGCATACCGCGCCTATGACGAGCGTGCGGCATTTTATCCGGTCAAGCTCGTCGAAGGCGTTGAAGCCCTCGCCCGCCGTGACGGATATTGCAAATCTTTCAAGCTCCTCGTCAGTTATCGGGATGAGATCCGGGCGAAAGCCGGGAGCCGCTTCTTTTATGAAATCGTCCGAATAAAGCGCCGACAGAAATTCGCGGGCTTTTTCCTCAAGTCTGTCCGCGGGGACCGGCTCCTGCTTCGACGTTACTCTTGACGAGGTGGAGCCGAGGACCAGCGAGTTTACGAGCTCCGGGTGGTCTATCGCTATGAACTGGGCGATCATACCGCCCTGCGAGACGCCGAAAACGTCGGCTTTTTCAATGCCGGCGGCTTTCATCGCGGCGGCTGTGTCGGCTGCCATATCCCGTATCTTATAATCCTTTGGCATATCCGTCCTGCGGTCGAACAGATATACCGTGAAAAGCTTCGCAACCGGATCGTACGCGCGTACTATATCGTCCTCCGAAAGAAGCACGCTTTTCACCGAAAGCCCGGGGATTATGACGAGCGTCCGCCCGCCCTGCCCGAATTTTATATAGTTCATTTCAAGATCTTTTGTTTTTACCGTCCTTATCATACCGTTATCCCTCCGTTTGATTTTTATCAGAGCCGTACAGCTTTTCGGCGCCGCGGTCGACGAGCTTCAGCAGATCCTTTACGTGCGCGATCCGGAATATCCCGCGGCGTACGAGATCGACGGCGAAGCAGCCGAAGAATATGACCGCCGCCATCGCGATTATTTTTACCGTCATGAGCGCGGCTCCGTCGGATACGAACGGAACGGCGGCGTCCTTGAGCAAAAATTCCCATATCACGTCGTGCACGTGGATTATGAATATACCGAGCGCGGACGGCGCCGCAAAGCCGATCACGGCTTTAAGCGCCCTGCCGCGGATCCTCAGCTGACTGAAGCCGAGCGTTATCGCGGCGGCGCATATAACGACCGCAGGCGAGCTGTATTTGAGCACGGCGGATACTCCGCTGATCCTGATGACCCACGTAACGACGACGGCTCCTGCGAAAACGAGCAGCGAGGCGTACGCCTTCGGCTTTTTTTCAAGCCTCGAAAGGAATCCGCCGCACAGATACGTAACGCAGAGCCAGAGCGTTGAATATCCGCTCGACAGCCCGAATACGGACGTTCCGAGCACCGTCGGCAGCACGCTGAAAAAAACGAATAAGCAAAGAAGCGAGAATCCGAGCGAGCGGACGCTCATTTTCTGTATAGCGGCGTTGAGGAACGGCGTCAAAAATACCATCCCGAAGTAAGCCGTCATATACCAGTATTCGCCGTGAAGGACCGGCATCGCGGCGCGCAGCCACGCGTTTTCGTGCATGAGCTCCGGGCAGAGAAACGTCATAAGAGCGCAGCCGATGAGCGTGTAGAACACAAGCTCGAGCCAGATGCCGAGAGGACGGCTTACCCTGAATCTCCTGTTCCAGCCGACGTATCCGGAGATCATGCCGAAAATATCGACGGCGCCGAACGTCAGCGCTTCAAAAAACCACGCGATCCCGTAATGGACGGGCGCCGTGTCGGCGGAAAGATGCGACACTATCCCGCCCTTGTTGCATACGTGGAGTATACAGATAAAAAACATCGTAACGAGCCGGAGCAGATCTATTCCGTAGTTGCGCCCGGGTTTTTCGTTTTCCGCCATAACACAGCCTCCGTCGGGATTGATAAGATGATTATACCACATAATCGGCAAAAGTCAAGACGAAATGAGAAAACGGCGCGCAGGCAGGGCGCGCCGTTTCACCGGCTGCTCAGCTGTTGAGCAGAGCTTCTATCTTGACCTTTATCACGTCGAAGGCGACGTCGTTTTTGCCGCTGTTTATCACAAGGTCGGCAAGCGCTTTCGTCGGCTCAACGTATACGTAGTGCATCGGCTTCACCGTAGACAGATACTGCCGTGCGATGCCCTCAACGTCGCGCCCGCGCTCCTTGACGTCCCTTATCACACGGCGCAGGATGCGTTCGTCCGCGTCAGCCTCGACGTATATCTTTATATCGAGCATATCGCGCAGACGCGGATCGGACAGCACGAGTATCCCCTCGACTATCACGACCTCGGAGGGCTTGACCGTGACCGTCATATCCGAACGGTTGTGGACCGTGAAATCGTAAACGGGACAGCGTATCTCCTCGCCTCTGCGCAGAGCGGAGAGGTGCTTTATCAAAAGCTCCGTCTCGAACGCGTCCGGGTGGTCGTAATTGAGCTTTTCACGCTCGGAAAACGGCAGCTCGTCGTGTCTTTTGTAGTAGTTGTCGTAGTATATCACGCTGATCCTGTCGCCGAATTCGGCTTTCAGCCTGTTCGTAAACGTGGACTTGCCGGATCCGGTCCCGCCGGCGACCCCGATCATTATAGTTTTCATAATAGCCTCCGCGACTGTTTTCGACTTATTATAACAGAGTTGCCGTCACTTGTCAAGACCGAAGTAAAATTGTTGAAAAACGATAAAAATTTTATTTTACTATTGACATTTATCGCGAGTTATGATATCATTAGCGTCGGAGGGCGATGCGTATGATGAGAGAATTTATAAATAAAATAAAGATCTTCGGCTTTTTTACGATCGCAAAGCTCGTCACCGCGGCGGCGCACCTGCGCCGGAGGTTTTCCGGCAAAACGCGGCAATTTGATCAAAACACTTGACAAACGCGAAAAAAAGTAGTATAATCCGCAGTACAGGCTGTGATGAAAAGAGTAATCCGCGAAAAGGATATCAGAGAGGGGACGGCAGGTGAAAGTCCCTTATCCCGCATGGACGAAGACCGCTTCTGAGCCGCGGCAAGGAAATAACAGTATTTGCCGCCGTACCCCGCGTTAAGGGAGCTTGAGTTAAACTTCAAGGTGGGACCGTGTAAATTTTGCACCCTTGAGCGTCTTTTTCGGACGGCTCAGGGTTTTTATTTATAGGAGGAAAAAATGAAGGTTATCTACAATGACGGGCACGTCGGCGAGTGCGCGCCGGAAGAAGAGCTGCACGTTATCAGACATACCGCCGCACATATCATGGCGCAGGCGGTAAAGCGCCTTTATCCCCACGCCGATTTCGGATACGGACCGGCGACGGAAAAGGGATTCTACTACGACATAGACCTGGGCGACACGAAGCTGACCGACGAGGACCTTGCGAAAATAGAGGCTGAGATGAAGAAGATCGTGAAGGAAAACCTGCCGATCAAGTCTTTCATTCTGCCGCGTAAGGAAGCGATCGAGCTTATGGAATCCCGCGGCGAAAAGTACAAGGTCGAGCACATAGGCGATCTGCCGGAGGACGCCGTCATAAGCTTCTATCAGCAGGGCGAATATATAGATATGTGCGTGGGACCGCACCTCTGCTATACGAAGGCTTTGAAGATCTTCCGCATCACCGGTCAGTCGGGCGCTTACTGGAAGAACGACAAGAGCAACAAGATGCTCACCCGTATAAACGGCACGGCGTTCGCAAAGCAGGAGGATCTCGACGAGTATCTGAGGCTCCAGGCGGAGGCGGAGCAGCGCGACCACAGAAGGATCGGCAAGGAGATGCGCCTGTTCATGACGGACGATCTCGTAGGCAAGGGACTTCCGATGTTCCTTCCGAACGGCTACACCGTATGGCAGGAGCTTGAAAACTATATAAAGGAAAAAGAGCGCAAGCTCGGTTATCAGCACGTCATGACGCCGTGCGTCGGTACCGTCGCGCTTTATCAGACGTCCGGTCACTGGGAGCACTACAAGGACAATATGTTCCCGGCGATGGAGGTAGAGGGCGAATCTTTCGTTCTCCGTCCGATGAACTGCCCGCATCACATGATGATCTACGCAAGCAGGGGACATTCATACCGCGATCTGCCTATCCGCATAGGCGAGATAGCGCACGATTTCAGATTTGAGTCGTCCGGCACGCTCAAGGGCATAGAACGCGGACGCCACTTCTGCCAGAACGACGCGCACCTGTTCGTCACGCCGGAGCAGATCAAGGACGAGGTAGCCCGCGTGGTCGATCTCATATTCGACGTTTACCGTGATTTCGGAATAACGGATTACCGCTGCGTGCTCTCCCTGCGCGATCCGGCTGACAAGGTCAAATACCATCAGGACGACGAGATGTGGGAAAAGGCGGAAAACGCCCTGCGCGACGTGCTGAACCAGCTCGGCATCAATTATACCGAGGAGATAGGCGAGGCGGCTTTCTACGGACCCAAGCTCGACGTCAATGTCAAGCCCGCGGTCGGCGCGGAGATAACGCTGTCCACCTGCCAGCTCGACTTCTGTCTGCCGGCGAAGTTCGATCTGAAATACGTCGATAAAAACGACGAAAAGAAGACGCCGGTCGTGCTCCACCGCGCGATACTCGGCTCGCTCGACCGCTTCATGGCGTATATAATCGAGGAGACGAAGGGCAAATTCCCGCTGTGGCTCGCGCCGCTGCAGGTCAAGGTGCTCCCCGTCAGCGAAAAGACGATGGAATACGCGCAGAAGGTCACGGACGAGCTCGAAGCCGCCGGACTGCGCGTCGCTCTTGACGAACGCGACGAGAAGATCGGATACAAGATCCGCGAGGCCCAGTCGGTCGACCGCGCTCCGTATATGATCATAATCGGCGCGAAGGAAGCGGAGGAGAACAATATCTCCGTGCGCGACCGCGATACCGCCGAAACGGAAGTGCTGAGCGTCGCCGCATTCGTTGAAAAGGCGAAGCAGCGCATAAAGGAAAGAAAATAATAAAGATTCGCGGCGATCGCCGCGAATTCTTTATTTGCAGAGCCTGAACGGCTCCGACCGTACGTGCTCTGCTCCCCGTTCGCCTTGGGGGTCCCACCCCTCATAACCCCCAAACCCCCTTTTCCCCTCCAACAACTCTGTAAGTTGATGGGGCGCGAGTCTCCGGGCGAAGTTTTACGGAGCCTGATTGAATCCCCGCTTGCGGTACCCGAAGAAGTCTTCGCGGCGCTGCCGCGCCCATGCTCGACTTATTCGACCGCTGCGCCTTCCTCGCCTTGCTCCTCCCGCCCCCGG
>CACWOQ010000004.1 GCA_902762505.1 uncultured Ruminococcus sp.
GCGAAGCGTCTTCATTTCTTCATTAGCCCGCTTGCGGGCGTCTTCATTTTCGGCGCGGCAAAGTTTATACATAATACTTCCTTATCACGCCGCGCCGAATCCGGGCCGGTTTTTGATTTATACGGGAAAATTTTTTACGAGTACGTCCTTCAGTCTTTTGAGCGGAGCTTCCGCGACTGAATCTATGAGGATAACGCCCATCTCCGCGGCTCTTACGCTGACCGGCTCGAACGCCCTCTCCGAGCAGACGAGAACGGGCACGGCGTATTTTCCGCCGTACTGCTCCGCCATCGTCAGTATCTCGTACAGATGCTCTTTTGTCGGCTTGCAGTTCTTGCAGCTTATCAGCACCGGACGGTTTTTATATACCGCCGTGACGTCTATTTCGTTCTTCGGATCGCCGCGTTTTTTTGTGATAAGACCGTCAAGGTCGAGTACGACGCCCGAGCGCACGTCGGAAAACGAACCGCATTCGCCGGCGGCAAGGCACGTGTACAGCTCGAGCGCCGTACCGGCTTTTTCATACATCTCGATGATCCCGGCGCGCGGCAACAGATCGTATTCGAGATACGTCCTTCCCTTCTCGTCGACGTAGACTCTGTCGTTTTTCACGATCCCGCGCGTCCTCAGTACGCTTACGACGCGTTCGACCGTCTTTTTGTCGTCGGCGCGCGTCAGCCGCCTTTTGACGTGTCTGTCCTGTCTTGCGTTGTTCATGCTGCAGAATCTGTTCCAGTCCGCCGGGATGCCGGAAACGCAGTTCCACATACGCATGATCTCCGCGCGCGCCGTGCTTTTGCTCTTTATCTCCGAGTACGTGACGGACGATGATACGACGAGCCCGCCGGAGAGGCTTATAAGCTCGTCCACGCCGAAAGTCTTCACCGGGGATACGGTCTTATACTCCGGGAACTGCAGATACTGGATCCCGTCCGCCGGATCCTCGCTGACAACGCTTATGTTTCCCGCGCTGCCGCAGACGAAAATGCCGACGGCGGCTGAAAATATCTGCGAGCCGCCCGTAAGGTCGAAGACGTATTCGTCCTCCTCGCGCATAAGCTCGTATATCGCCCTGTACGCTCCGTTGAGCGTTTTTTCGGCGACGGTGAGAAAATACACCTGTACGCCGAATTTTCCGGGCAGAAGCGATTCTATGACTTCCCGCGCCCTGCCGCCGGGTCCCTCTCCCTCAAAGCTGAAATAGATGACACGGTCGTAGTCGCCGTAAAGGAACGGCGCAACGTTTTCGGCGTATTCCTCTCCGAAAAACTCTATAAGTATCCTTGACATATCTGCCTCGCATCCGTTTATTCCTCTATATTGTAATACAAAAATCCTCAAAAGTCAATGACGGGACTTGACATATTTTTAACATAAGTGTATAATCGTGTAAAAGGACGGTGATTTTAATGCAAACCAACACAGCGCTTCCGACGAACGAACAGAACCGTACGGAATATAAGACGTGCGACGCGGAGCTGCCGGAATTTGCGGTGAGCCGCGTTTTCGGCGACCATATGGTGCTTCAGCGCGGACGCCCGATAAAAATATGGGGCTTTTCATCGCGTGAGGGCGGGAAGGTCTTCGGGCACTTCGGCAGTCAGAGCGCGGAATGCACGGTACGCGGCGGGCGCTTCACGCTTGAATTTCCGGCGCGCGAGGCGTCGTTTGAGCCTCAGACGGTAAGGATATATGACGACGCCGGCAACGAAAAGAAGATAAACGACGTGCTGACCGGCGACGTATGGGTCATAGGCGGTCAGTCGAACGGAGAGATGAATCTCCGCTTCTGCCTTCCCGAAACGATACCGGAGGATTACGACTGCGATTCCGGTCTGCGCTATTTCATGCAGACGCAGGCGTACGTATATACTCATCAACAGCTCTGTTCAAAGCCTCAGCCGGACGTAATAACGGACGAATTCAGATGGCGCCTGCCCGACAGGGAGGCTTCGCTGTCTTTCTCGGCGATAGGCGCGTATATCGGCAGGGGTCTGAACGAAAAGCTCGGGATACCGGTCGGTATGATAAACATGTCGGCGGGCGGCGCGTGCATACGCGAGCTGATACCGGCGGAGCTTGCGTCCGAGCTCGGATACGACTACGGCGCGAACGTCCCTGTCTGCGGATACTACAACACGCTCATACATCCCTTCATAGGGCTTTCTTTTACCGGAATGGTCTTTTTTCAGGGCGAGAGCGAGGGCTGCGTAAAGGAGCTTGCCGACAGATACGACCGTGAGCTCATACGTCTCGTTGAGGACGAGCACGAGCGCTTCGGATTCGATTTTCCGTTTTACAACGTTCAGATCAGCTCATACAGAAACGAAGGAAAGCAGTATTTCCCGTATCTTGAAACGGTCAGACTCAGGCAGTTCGAGGCTTATCCACGGATCAAAAACAGCAGTATTATAACGTCGATGGATCTCGGCTCACCCGACGACTGGGGAGATTTCGCCCATTCACCGTATAAAAAGCGCCTGTGCGACCGTATAATCCCGCTTATCCTCGCAAAAAGCTACGGAAAAGGTGACGTCGACGCTGCCGAATGCCCCGTACCGGTTTCCGCCGTGCTTGACGGCGGCGTTGTGACGGTGCGCTTCGCCCACGCGACGGGCGGGCTCGTCAGCCGTACCGGCAAAGCCACGGGCTTCTCCTTCGGATATCAGGATAACGTGACGGATGCCGACGCGGTGATAACCGGTCCCGACACCGTTGCCGTAACGGTGCCCGGCGGCGTTGACGCGTCGTACCTCAACTACGCGTACGCGTCAAGGATAACTCCGGACGACGCGCCTTTGTACGACGGTACCGGTCTTCCCTGCCCGGCGTTCAGGATCAAAACGGAGGTGAGATCATGATGAAAAAGATCGTAAGCGCGCTCACAGCGGCTCTGATCATAATCGCCTCCGTCGCGGGATGCGCGCAAAACGCGGCAGATCCCGTGACAGGAACGGACGATACGCTGACGGAGCCGGTCACGGACACGGAAAGCGAAACGGAACCCGAAACGGAGCCAGAAACGGAGCCTCAGACGGAGACGGTCCCGGAATTCAACGTGGTGCCGGACGAAGACGCCGTGCTCGAGCTTCCGAGAGTCTTCGGCTCGCACATGGTGCTCCAGCGCGACGCGGAATTCCGTGTATTCGGCAGATCAAACAGAGACGGCGCGGTGGTCCGCGGCACCTTCAAGGATCAGACGGCGTACGCCGTAGTCAGCGACGGCGCCTTCACGCTCGTATTCAAGCCGGAGCCGGCGTGCGCCGAGCCCGACACGCTCACGGTCGAGGACGACCGGGGGAATTCCGTAACGTATGAGGACGTGCTCGTCGGCGACGTCTGGCTGATCGGCGGTCAGTCAAACGCTCAGGTGGAGATTTCATACATAAGGGCGGGGCTTTCCTCCGTGCCGGAATTTGACGAAAACGATCCGGTCAGACTTCTTATGCAGTCGGTGAACTACTACGTTGCTCACAAGGATGAGGCGACGGAGCCGCTGTTCGATTTCGGCGACCCCGCCTGCAAATGGAAACGGCAGGATCAGGCGGCGGCGACGTCGTTTTCCGCGCTCGGTCTGTTCTTCGCACGCAGTCTCAGCGAAAAGCTCGGCGTCCCGGTCGGTGCGATATGCGTAGCCGCAAACGGCGCGCAGATACAGGAGCTTATGCCCGGCGAGCTTGCGGAGAGCTTCAAGCTCAGAACGTCGTACGGCGCCGGCGTCGCGCATATTTTCAACGGGATGATGAATCCTCTCATAGGCCTTTCGTTCAAGGGGATGGTCTTCTTCCAGGGCGAAAGCGAGGCTCTTTCCGAGTCCGTCGCAAATAAATACTCGAAATACCTCCGCGCGTACATTGAAGATCTGCGAAAACGCACGGGAATCATGTTTCCCCTGTGCAACATCCAGCTTTCCTCGTACGGCGACCACGATTCAAAGACGTTCAAATTCATACATAACGTGCGCAATCAGCAGTTCGACGCGTACCGGCTGATCCCCGACAGCATCCTCGTCACGTCGTACGATCTGCGCTCACCCGACAAATACGGCGATCAGATGCATTCTCCGAGAAAGCAGGAGCTTGGCGAACGCGTCTGCGACGCCGTGCTCGCCGCGTTTTACGGTGTGGGCGACACGGAGACGGCGCTCTGCCCCGAGCCTGTTTCAGCAAAGCTCTCGGATGACGGCTCGACGGTAACGGTAAAATTCAAGAACGTCGCCGGCGGTCTGACATCGACGGGCGAAGACGGCTCCGTAAACGGCTTCAGCATCGGCAGCAAGACAAAAAAAGTCAACGCGGAGGCGAAGATAGTCTCAGCCGACACGGTGACCGTAAAAATACCGGATGGCGTAAAAGCAACGTTTATAACCTACGGAAATTATCTCGTTATAAAAGACGGGCTCGTGAGTCTTTGCGGCGGCACGGGACTGCCGGCGCTTGCGTTCTGCATATCCGTCGAATAAACAAGGGGCTATCGCATAGCATTAACAAACCGTGAACAGCCTGTTCAGTATCAACAAAAAATCAGTCTCGTTTTTAATGTGCGAGACTGATTTTTTGTTACATTTGTATAGCAAAAATCATAACTTGCGCCAGCCCTTTTTATTATTGTTTTTTCTTTTTCCGCAGCGTCCTGATGAGCTGTATGGCGCCGACGGTCAGAGCCGCCGCTGCCGCCGCGCAGCCTGTTATTATAAACACAAGGCTTCTCACCGGGGCGTTTTTTTTGCGTTCGCTGCCCGTCGTTTCATCCACGGTCACGACGGTCGTTCCGGTTTCCGCGTCGGTCTTTGTCGTCCGGCTCTCCGTTTCCGTGTCGGTCACCGTATCAGTCGCGGTCTCGGTGTCCGTAACGGTCGTCTCAGGCTCCCGCGTCTCCGTTTCGGTCACGGTCACGGGCTCCGTTTCCGTCTCCGTTTCCGTCTCCGTCCGGGTCGTCTCCGGTGCCGTTGTTTCCGTCTCCTCACGGGTCGTCTCGGTCACGGTTTCCGTCGGTATATCCGTGTCCGTCACGGTCTCCGTATCAGTCACGGTCTCCGTCTCCGTATCCGGCGGATCCGTATGCATCATTACGGTGAAAGTCGCGGTATAGGGCGACGCTGCCGCCTCTCTGTCGGCGATGCCGTCGGAAAGAGCCGTCTCGGATATGCCTACCGTCGTCTGCTCTCCCTCACGCCCTTCAAGCACGGTGAACGAAAGCCGCATGAGCTCCGCTTTGCCGGAATAAAGCTCGTCGGTGCGGAACAGAAGCGTGACCGTGCCTTCCCCGGCGGAATAGTACACGGTAAGTCCGGCTTCCGTGCCGGGGACCGCCGAGGTAAGCGAAAGCACGTTTTTGTCGTACGTTATCCTCGCCCTGCCTCCGCGCATTTCCGTCATATGCGCCGTCACGGTCAGCGTGATCACGGTTTCCGTTATTTCAAGCGGTCCTTCTATCGCAAAGGATCCGTCGTCCAAAAGCTCGGCTTTTACCGGAAGGCACGCGCCGAGCATTACGAATACAAGCAATACGGCAAATAAACGCTTCACGGCTCCGCCTCCGTTCCGGGCGTCTCCGGCTCCGTCACGGGTTCCGCCGTATCCGTCTCCTCGCCCGTATCATCCGGCGGGACAGGCACGGTCACCGCGTCGGCGATGATGATGAAATCCGTTACGTTGACGGTGCCGTTCTGATCCACGTCCGCCGCGGCGTAAAATACCGGCTTTTCCGGCACGGCGGTTCCGAGCAGATAGCCGACGGCTATATCAAGATCGTCCCCGTCCATATCGCCGTCACCGTCGAGATCGCCTTTTACGCAGACGGTAACGGAATCGACCGTTCTGCCGTTAACGCTGATCATTGCGGTATGACCCGAGCCTACGCGGTCCTCCGGGAGGATATCCCCCTCGCCGTCCGATACGACGAGGAAATCGCCCGCTCCGAGGTCTGTGCGCAGATCGGCAAGCGACGTTCCGGGCTCCGCAATGAGATACTCCTCACCGTCGATCAGCGCGGTGCCCGGCAGAGACAGCGGATAACCGTCGAACACGTAATCGTATTCGCATACGGACGAATACGCGACGTACGCCTCCGCTATGTCGTGGGTCTTCATGACCGTCTGCTCCGACACAAGCAGAAACGTCCTTTCCGCGGACGTATGTACGCCGTTTTCATCCACCGGTCCGTCATGAAGTATGTCGAGATGATACGTTCTTCCGTCTACCTCGACGAGGTTCCATATATGCGGTATCCCGCCGACCTCGCCGGTTATGAGAATGTTTTTATATCCGAGTGCGTCAAGCAGAAGCGACGTGAAGCCGGCGTATTCCTCGCAGACGCCGACGCCCTCGTTCACGAGAGCGACGGAGCTGCATCTGTGCCGGCAGCTCATATCGTATCTGAATCTGCCGTCGAGCATGAGCTCGTTCATTTTAAGGAATCTTTCGCCGTCCGACAGGGGAAGAAGCTCGGCCGCTATCCCGGCGATATACGTTTCCACCATCTGTCTGCGGTCCTCCGTCTTCTCTCCGCACGAGACGAATATCTTGACGGTGACGGAATCTGTGCTTCCGTCAGACGTCTGTACGACCCCGGAGATACGCGCGTTGTACGTGCGCGCAATGCAGCGCAGATATTTCGTCGACGCGGAGTTTTTAACGAAGCCGACTATCCGCTTGGCGAGCGCTTCAAGATCGTATACCGTAAGGTCCTCGACGTCCGTTATTACGAACGTGCGCATATAGACGTGACAAAGCTCGGCGACGCCTCCGACGGAGACTTCGCCGTAAAGATAATTGCACTCCAGAGGGTCGAGCAGCTCGTCCGTCGTCGCACCCGCGTAATATTCCTCCAGCTCCGACAGCGTTAACTCGCGCACGTAAACGGGCTCCTGTGCGGAAAGCTCGTTGTACGCGGGCGAATCGGCGCCGGATACGGGATACGGGAGCAGCAAAACGACGGCGGCAAGCACGGCGGCAAATATCCTTTTGCTCTTCATACGCACCTTTTTTTCGTTTTTCTACGACAATTATATAACGGCGCACACCGATAGTCAACACGCCGCTTTTGCACAATATGTAAACAAAAATCACTTTTTTAAGCCGCGTTCACGCGGCGCTTCAATATATACAGACGCTTTTTCAGCCGTCTTTGTTTCACGTTTCGACCATTGTTTACAAAAAATTTAAATATTAAAAATTATAAAGAATTCTTACGTCGTCTTAATAAATCTTAATATTTTCTCTATTGCTTTGCCCGCTGTTATGGTGTAAAATGAAAAAATCAAGTTTAAATAAAGAAAGGAGCGTTGAAGATGGCGATCATTGACGAGATCAAAGCCGCCGAAAAGAAGGCTCAGCAGATAAAAGACGACGCACGCGCCGCCGCAAGAGCCGACGCGGAGATGATAGAGGCGGAAGCCAAAAAGAAAGCCGCCGCAATGAAAGACGCGGCTCAGCGCAAAGCGGAGGAAAACGCCGCGGAAGCGAGACGCAAAGCCGACGCCCTCACCGCGGAAGCGATGAAGAGATCGGAGGCTGAATGCCGCGCCGTAAAAGAAGCGGGCGAAAAGAAGCTTGACGAGGCTGCCGAGCTGATCTTCAAGGGAGCGATCGACGTATGATAGTCGCAATGAAACGCGCGACGGTCGCGTTTTTATCCGACAGGCTCGAGAGCGTTACGGAGCAGCTGCAGAAATGCGGGCAGTTCATGCCGATAAAATCCGAAGACGGAAAGACCGTTCGCACGGTCACCTCGCCGATACTCAGCGAGGAGGCGGACACGGCTCTCAAAGCGTATTCCGGTTACAGAAAAAAGCCCGGTATGCTCGATCCTCCGCAGTTTTACACGGAGGAACAGTTCTCAGCCGACGACGGCGACGAAAAAACGCGCGTGATCAAGGCGGTGGAGCTTTACGAGAAGCTCAACTCCGTTCGCGCTCAGCTGAAGCAGTGCGACGAGGAGGAAGCGGCGCTTTCGCCGTACGCCGGACTTGAGATCGACGCGGCGGAGCTTCAGGGCACGAAATACACGTCGCTCGTCATAGGTAAGATGCCGTATCCGGCAAAGCCGAAAACGCTGCCTCCGCTTGACGCCATATGCGAAAAGTACGGCGTTGAATACGAGACGTTTTACGAAGAAGCCGGTCAGAAATACTTCACGGTGAGCGTCTTTCGCGACGACGCGGAGCAGTTTCTGAAGGAGCTTAACGAACACGGCTTCGAGCCGCTTTCGCCGCCGTTCAGAACGGGCACCTGCCGTCAGGCGCTCGAAAAAAACAGGCAGAAAAAAGAACAGCTTTCATTTCTCGAGTCGTCGCTTCAGGCGGAGCTCAGCGAGGAATCCGCGAACGCCGGCGCCGTAGAGCTGTTCTACGACAAGGAAAAGGCTCGCGCCGACAGATCGGAGATCCCCGCCGAGGTAACGGATTGCACCACGGTGCTGACAGGCTGGGTCAGATCCGACAAAATGGAGGAGGTCGAGGCGGCGGTCGCCGCGGCGACGGACGTCTATTCCATACAGTTCGAGGACCCGCGCGAAGGCGACGAGGTGCCTTCGGTGACGAAGGATCCGTATCTGATCGACCAGTATTCGACGATCACGAACTCCTATTCCCCTCCCGGCAAAAACGACATAGACCCGAACCCGTTCATGGCGCCGTGGTATTTCATGATATTCGGGATGATCATCGGCGACGTCGGGTACGGCGTACTGATAGGGCTCGTCCTGCTTGTTATAAAGCTTGTGAAAAAGCCCACGGGCGACTTTGCCAAGCTGCTTAACGTCATGATGTATTCGAGCATCCCGGCGGTGTTCTGGGGCGTGATGTACGGCTCGTATTTCGGCGAGACCTGGCATCCCGTGCTCTTCTCACCGCTTGACAATATCTTAGGCGCGATGATCCTCGTGCTGATCGTCGGAGTGCTCCACATGTTCACCGGCATCACGATAAAAGCCGTGATGAACATCAAAGCGGGACGGTGGCTCGACGCTCTGACCGACCAGATAGCGTGGATGGCGCTGATAACCGGCTGCGGTCTGCTCGCTCTTTCTCAGACGAGAAAAGCCGGGATCATAACCGTTATCGTCTCCGTCGCCGTGATAGTAATTCTCGGCGGTCACGCAAAGCCGACTCTGTTCGGCAAGATAACCGGCGGCGTATCCTCGCTCACCGGTATAACGAACTACCTGTCCGACATCCTCTCTTATCTGAGGATCTTCGCTCTCGCTCTCGCCTCCGGTCTGATCGGCATGGTAATGAACGTCGTGGCGAACATGGTCGCCTCCGGGATACCCGTTCCGGTTCTGAACCGCGTAGCGACCGTGCCGATATATCTTATCGGTCACGGACTGAACACGGCGCTTTCGATACTCGGCGCGTACGTGCACACGGGCAGACTGCAGTTCATCGAATTCTTCAGCAAATTCTACGAGGGCAACGGCGTTTACTTCCGTCCTCTCGAAAGAAAAAACAAATATACGCAGATAGTGCAAAACAAAAAGTGATCTGAAAGGAAATTACGAAAATGGGAACTATTTATGCAATCATAGGCGCCGCTCTCGCGGCAACTCTCGCCGGTATCGGTTCTTCGTACGGCGTTCAGGCGGCGGGTAAAGCCGCGGCGGGCGTTACGAGCGAAAAGCCCGAGCTGTTCAGCAAGCTGTTCGTCCTTCAGGCTCTTCCCGCAACGCAGGGCATGTACGGTCTTGTGGCGGCGATAGTCATCGTCATGAGAGCAGGTCTGTTCGACGGCACCATCACGACCGTTTCCAAGGAATCCGGTCTCGCGCTCATGTTCGCCGCCATTCCGATAGCAGTCGTCGGTCTTATCTCCGGCATATATCAGGGCAGAACGGCAGCCGCCGCGATACTCATGACCTCCAAACAGCCCGACGCACAGACGAAGGGCATGCAGATGACCGCGCTCGTCGAGCTTTACGCCATATTCGCGCTCGTCGCAACGCTGCTCATCGCCTTCATGCTCCCGATCACGCAGGCTGCCGCCGTTTAAAGAAAAGGTGACGGTATGTCCTCACAGGCACTTATAGATAAGATCCTCGTACAGGCTGACGCCGAAGCCGAGCAGATCACGGATGAAATACTTCGCCGCGCGGGCGAAAACGAAAAGCTCACGCTTGAACGCGCCGCGGCGGAATGCAAAACGACAGAGTCCGATTCGGAGCGTGAATGCGCTCAGATACTCCGCATCGCGGAGCTGAACAGCGGACTTCAGAGCAGAAAAGCGCTCCTGCACGCAAGACGCGAGCTGCTTGACGAAGCCTTCGGGCGGGCGTACAGGAAGGTCCTGTCGCTGAAAGGCGCCGAGCGCGTCTCGTTCTTATGCGATCTCATAAAAAAGCACGCCCCGGCAAAGACCTTCACCGCCTGCGTTTCTCCCGATGACGCCGCGGCTCTCGCCGAAGCCGTTCCCGGGCTTGACGTCAGGGCGAGCGAAGATATCAAATGCGGTGTATACATGATCTCCGACGACGCCGACGTCGACTGCACGGTCGACGCGATATTTGAAGAGCTCCGTGAAAAATACGAGGCTCAGGCTGACGCGATCATGTATTCCGGCGGAGTCTGATATGTTCGATTATTCATACAACGTCGCGTACGCGGCGGCGAAGGAGCCGTCGATCCTGTCGCGCGAGGCGCTGTCCCGGATGGCGGCGGACGGATCGGACGCGGTGCGTCAGCTGATACAGTACGGTTACGGCGGCGAAGGCGCGACGGTGTCCGAGCTTACGGACCGCGAGCTTTCGGCTCTGCGCGCGTTCATCATGACCGCGCTGCCGGAGCAGCTTTACAGACTGCTCATCCTGCCGTATGATGCTCACAATCTGAAGGTGCTTCTGAAATGCGCCGTCAGCGGAGCTGACGCGTCTCCGTATCTGTACGACAACACGGTGTACGACACGGAAATACTTTCGGCGTGCTGCCGCGGCGGCGAGTTCTCGCTCGTCTCCGAGGAGGCTGCGAAGGAGCTCAATCCCGCGTACGATTCCGGGGTGCTTTCCGCACCGTTCGGCATAAGTACCACGGTCGACCGTGTTATCCGGGCGGAGATCACGCGCTCTGCAAAGGACGCGCCGGAGCCGGTCTTTAAATTCATCACGGCTGAAACGGACGGCAAGAACCTCATTTCATACTACAGGAGCAGAAACACGGGACTTTCACGCGAAACGCTTTCGCAGGTCCTGCTCGCCGGCGGAGAGCTGCCGGAGCAGGCGTACCTTTCCGCTTTTGACGAAAACGCCGCGGATCTGCGCGCGTATACGTTCGGGCTTTCTCTGCATGACGCGTTCTGCGACGCCGCGGAGGCGTGCCGCACGTCGATCTCATCGGCGGCGGACGTACTCGATTCGTACGCTCTGTCCAAGCTCGAGCCGTACAGATACGAAACGAACAGCCCCGTTCCGCTTTTCCTCTATTTCAAGAAGAAAACGGCGGAGGCCAGGCACGTGAGAGAAACGCTCGGAGGGTCCAGATGAACGAGAAAAAACTTAAAGCCGCCGTTATAGGCGACAGAGCCGTCACGGCGCTTTACGGCGCGGCGGGAGTATCCGTTTTCGACGTCACGGACTCGGGCGCCGTACCGAAGCTGATATCGAAGCTTTACGGCGAAGGCTACGGTATTATTTTCACCGCCGAGAAGCTTTACAAAAGCTGTGAAGGCGCGCTGAAAAAGTATCTGACCGACCCTTATCCGATAGTCATACCGGTCCCCGACGAGACGTCGGACGGATCATATTCAAAGGAACGCATAGCCGCAAACATAAAAAAAGCCATCGGCAGCGACCTTATATAATAAATACGAAAGGCTTGTACAATGGAAAATACGGAAAAAACAGGCAGAGTCGTCAAGGTATCCGGTCCGCTTATAACCGCGTCCGGCATGGCTGACGTCCATATGTACGACGTCGTACGCGTCGGTAAAGACAGACTGATCGGCGAGATCATAGAGCTTCGCGGCGACGTCGCGTCCGTACAGGTGTACGAGGACACCGCCGGCATAGGCGCCGGCGCGCCCGTGTATCTGACGAACATGCCGCTTTCCGCCGAGCTCGGGCCCGGCATGATAGAATCCATGTTCGACGGTATCGAGCGTCCGCTCGACGTCCTGTACGCACTTTACGGCGACAGGATACGCCGCGGCGCGTCAGTCCCGTCGCTCAACAGAGATAAAAAATGGCATTTCACGCCCGTCGCGAAGGTGGGAGACAACGTCGTCGGCGGCGATATACTCGGTACGGTTCAGGAGACCGAGGCGGTGCTCCACAAGATCATGGTCCCGCCGGACGAATCCGGTACAGTCATGAACATCAGAGAAGGCGATTTCACGGTCGACTCCACCGTCGCCGTGATCCTCAACGCAAAGGGCGAGGAAAAACAGCTTTCGATGATACAGTACTGGCCGGTCCGCCGCGGAAGGCCCTGCAAGGAGAAGCTTTCTCCGGAAGAGCCGATGGTAACGGGTCAGCGCAACGTTGACACGCTCTTCCCGATAGCGCGCGGCGGCGTCGCCGCCATACCCGGACCGTTCGGCTCCGGAAAGACCGTCGTTCAGCATCAGCTCGCGAAATGGGCTGACGCCGATATAGTCATCTACATAGGCTGCGGCGAGCGCGGCAACGAGATGACCGACGTCATGAACGAATTCCCGGAGATAATCGACCCGAAGACGGGTATGTCGCTCATGAAGCGTACAGTTCTTATAGCGAACACCTCGGATATGCCCGTTGCGGCTCGCGAGGCGTCGATATACACGGGTATAACGATAGCGGAATACTTCCGCGATATGGGCTACAAGGTGGCGATCATAGCCGACTCCACGTCACGCTGGGCGGAGGCTCTGCGTGAAATGTCCGGGCGTCTCGAAGAGATGCCTGGCGAGGAGGGATATCCGGCTTATCTGTCGTCGCGCCTCGCGGAATTCTACGAGCGCGCGGGCGAGGTAAAATGCCTCGGCAGCGAGGACCGCACCGGCGCCGTCACGGCGATCGGAGCCGTCTCGCCTCCCGGCGGTGACACTTCTGAGCCCGTTTCGCAGGCAACGCTGCGTATAGTCAAGGTATTCTGGGGACTTTCCTCGGAGCTTGCGTACAAGCGTCACTTTCCCGCGATAGACTGGCTGAAGAGCTATTCGCTCTACGAGCCGAAGCTGCAGGATCACTATAAAAAGACGATCTCCCCCGAATGGCCGTCGCTTGTCGCAAAGACCAAGGCGATGCTCCAGGAGGAGGCGGATCTGAACGAGATAGTACAGCTCGTCGGTATAGATTCTCTCAGCGCGGGCGACAGGCTCACTCTCGCCGCCGCGCAGATGATCCGCGAGGACTATCTGCAGCAGGACGCGCTCGATCCCACGGACTCCTACACCACGCCGAGAAAGATGTTCCTTATGCTCGGAACGATACACGGCTGGTATGAAGCGGGAAAGAACGCGCTTGAAGTCGGCGTTCCCTTCGAGCAGATCGAAAAAATGCCGGTGTGCGAAAAGATAGCGAGAATGAAATACACGGACGAGTCCGTGCGCGAGGAAACGTTTGCGCAGATAAGCGCGGATATGGACGCGCAGTTCACAAAGCTGATGGAGGAGGCTGTATCCGATGAATAAGGAATTCAAGACCATAAAAGAAGTCGTCGGACCTCTTATGCTCATAGAAAAAGCCGAGGGAGCGACTTACGACGAGCTTGTGCAGATAAAGCAGGCGACGGGCGAGGTCAGATACGGCAAGGTCCTCGAGGTGGACCGCGACAAAGCGCTCGTTCAGCTCTTCGAGCCGTCGGAGGGACTCAAAATATCCGACGCGCGCGCAAAGCTGCTCGGACACGGAGTTCAGCTCGGCGTTTCCGCCGATATGCTCGGACGCGTTTTCGACGGCATGGGCGAGCCGATAGACGGCGGAGACAGGATAATCCCCGAAAAATACATGGATATAAACGGACTGCCGATGAATCCGGCGGCGAGAGACTTCCCGTCGGAGTTCATACAGACGGGCGTTTCCGCGATAGACGGGCTGAACACCCTCGTCCGCGGTCAGAAGCTCCCCGTTTTCTCCGGCTCCGGTCTGCCGCACGCGGAGCTTGCCGCTCAGATAGCGAGGCAGGCGAAGGTGCGCGGGACCGACGACAAATTCGCCGTCGTATTCGCCGCGATCGGTATAACGTTCGAGGAATCCGAATTCTTCATCCGCGATTTCAGAAGGACGGGCGCGATAGACCGTTCCGTCATGTTCATAAACCTCGCGAACGACCCGGCGGTCGAGCGTATATCAACGCCGCGTATGGCGATAACCTGCGCCGAATATCTTGCATACGAGCTCGGCATGCACGTCCTCGTCATAATGAGCGATATAACCAACTACGCGGAGGCGCTGCGTGAGATCAGCGCGGCGCGAAAGGAAGTTCCCGGACGCCGCGGCTATCCCGGTTATCTTTACACGGACTTAGCGACAATGTACGAGCGCGCGGGCAAGCTGAAGGGCAAGCCCGGCTCGATCACGCAGATACCGATACTCACGATGCCCGAGGACGACAAGACTCACCCGATCCCGGACCTTACCGGATATATCACCGAGGGTCAGATAATCCTCTCACGTGAGCTTTACAGAAAAGGCGTACAGCCGCCGATAGACGTTCTGCCCTCGCTTTCGCGTCTTAAAAACAAGGGTATCGGCCCCGGGCGCACGCGTGAGGACCATTCCGGCAACATGAACCAGCTTTTCGCCGCGTACGCGCGCGGCAAGGACGCGCGTGAGCTGTCGACCATACTCGGCGAATCGGCGCTTTCCGAGGTAGACCGCATTTACGCGAAGTTCGCCGAGGAATTCGAGCGCAGATACGTATCGCAGGGTTATCAGACGGACAGATCGATCGAAGAGACGCTTACGGTCGGCTGGGAGCTGCTGTCAATGCTCCCGAGGACCGAGCTCAAACGCATAAAGGAAGAATATATAGAAAAATATCTTCCGAAAAAAGAGCAGGAATAAGAGATGGCAAAGCAGATAAATCCGACGAGAATGGAGCTTACGCGCCTCAAAAGACGCCTGAAAACGGCGGCGCGCGGTCACAAGCTTCTGAAGGATAAGCAAAACGGGATGACGAAGAAGTTCATGGAGCAGATAAGGTTCAACCGCCGCCTGCGCGAGCAGGTGGAGGCGGAGCTTTCCGACGCCGCGAGGCAGTTCCGCTCCGCTTCGTCCGTCATGGGCGAAAAGGAGCTCGCCGAGGCTCTGATGCTCCCCGCGGGGGAGATCGGCGTCGTAGGCGGATCGGATAACGTCATGAGCGTCCGGGTCCCCACGCTCAGCTCCGACGGCTCGCTCGCCGGCACGCTTCCGTACGGCTTTGCCGACACCTCGCCCGAGCTTGACGCCGCCACGCTTTCGATGGTGAAGCTGTTCCCCACGCTTCTGCGGCTCGCGGAATGCGAGAAAACGTGCGATATGCTCGCCGCCGAGATAGAAAAGACGCGCCGCCGCGTCAACGCGCTCGAGCACGTCATGATCCCGGAGATGGAGCGTAACATCAAGTTCATCACGATGAAGCTTGAGGACAACGAGCGTCAGAACATCACCCGCCTAATGAAGGTCAAGGACGTGATCAACGCAAGATAATGCAAAAACCGCGCCGGAAGACGCGGTTTTCTTATGGACTGTTTACGTAATTCAGCCGGGGCGGAAAGGTCCTGATCCATACGATCCGTTCAGCGCATGACGGCTCAGACGGGCTTTTTGTGAATTTTGATATTCTTCGTTACCGGTCGTTATATATTCAGCATATATATCGTATTATCGGCGAACGGAAGCGGCGGAAAAAGAAACGCCCGCCGTGCGGCGGGCGTTCTTCAATACGATGTTACAATACTTATTCTGCTGTTGTTTATTTGATATCCAGGTCAGTTACAGGTCTGCGTTACTTTTTTACGACCTCGGCGATCCCGAACGGGGCTCCGTTGAACGTGACTGTGACAGAATCGGAGTTTTTGACGTCTATCACCGTATGAGCGGACAGAGAAACCTCCCTGCCCGAGGCGGCGACGGAGATGCCTTCATACGAGGTCAGATAAAGCTCAAGCAAGTCGCAGCCGGACGTGTCGAACGTAAGCGTTTTCCCGGCGAGTTCATCCGCGGCGGGCGCGAACACCGTGAAAACGTCGCGGTCCGTGAGCGGATAAAAGTCTATGCTGCCGTCTCCGTCAAACGAGACGCCGTCCGGCAGAGCGAATTTACGGTCAATTTCAAACTCGGATATTATGACCCAGTTGGTCTGCGCCGCCGTACAGCGGACGCGGACGTATCTTGCGCGGAACGAAGCGGCGGACTTTGTGACTCTGCCGTTCACGTCGCACAGCTTCGTATATTCCGCTCCGTCCGCGGAGTATTCGAGCACGCCCGAGTGGATATAGTCGTCCGGATGGCCGTCTTCGCCCGCCGTGAGCCTTACGCCGCTGACGTCGGCGACGGAGCCGAGATCGACGGTGAACACGCCGTTGACCGTCGGCGCGGCGGACGACCAGAATACCGTCGTCTGATCGCCGTCAAACGCGTTTTCGGGCACGTAATTCTGATACACCGGCATATTCGTGTCGACTTTTCTGCCGGAGGACGCGGGGCGCCTCGTCGTATTCGCTTCAAACGAACGGATGATGACCCAGTTCGGAGACGACTGATCTCCGCATCTGACTCTCAGAGCCTTTGCCGTTATGCTGAGTTTTTCAAAATACACCTCGCTGCCGAAGCTGCCGGCGGCGAGCTTTTTCCAGTTCTTCTCATCGGTCGAGTATTCAAGTATTATATCCGACAAAACGTCGCGCCCGTTGTTTCCGGTCGTGATATATACGTTTCTTACGGTGACGGCGGACGGGAATCTGATCCCCACGTATCCCTTGCCGCCGTCGGACGCCTGCTGAAGCGAGCCCGCGCTCCAGAAAAACGTAGAGTCATCGCCGTCGGCTATATAATCCGCGGAATGATCCTCGTAAACGCGGCAGTCGGTGAACGCCGTCGCTTTTTCAAACGTGATCTTTGGCGCGTCGCCGAGCACGGAATTCACGCGCGTTTTAGCCGCCGCAAGGAACGGGGCGAGAACGTCCGCGCTGACGTTCACCGCGTTATTGCGCGTTCTTTCATAAGCCGAGACGAACCGCACCGCAAGCTCAGGCTTTGCGTCGGGCTGAGCCGCGTCGAATCCGAGCAGCGCGACAGCCGAATCAACGAAGGCGCGCGCCTTTGACAGCCACGGCTCCGTCTCCGATATAAAGGCTCGGTCGCCGTTTTTTTCAAGATCGGACAGGTCGAGGCTCATCTTTTCAAGCTGTGACAAAAGCTCTGAATTATCCTTTCCGGGATCGTAATCCCGTACAGCGCCGGCGATCGAGAGCGACGATCTTTCGCCGTTTATGACAGATGCGCGGCAGAGATCCATGAACGCGTAAAGCCCGTCCGCCTTATCGGGCATCAACCGGGTCACCGCTTCTTTGACAGATCTATTGGGGTCGTAGGAGGCTGTGTTCCACATCATATCCGCGACCGTCAGAAGCGGCAGCATGGAAGCGTGGCCCTGATTCATCGGATTGGAGACGAGTCCGCATATATGCTCCGGCAGATCACCTCCGAGATTCTCGCACGGACCGAGGAAAAGTCTGTCCGTCATAGTATCGTTTACCGGGTAGTTCCACCAGATAAGGACGTTTCTGCCGAGTTTTTTGTTTATTTTTTCAAGCTGAGAGCCGGTTATCGACGCGGGAACGACGCCCGTTCCGGTCCACATGACCTTTATATCCGCGTCAAGCAGCGGAGCGAGCCCGTCCGTGTAGCCGGTGAGCATCGCGTCGCAGAATTCGGGCGAGATCATGATCAGATCGGCGCAGCCTTCGTGAGTTTTAACGAATTTACTCTGAAAATCGTTGACGAGAGCGGCGTGTCCCTTCGCGTCATGGGACTCTATATCGTCAAGCAGTATCGCAAAATCGCGCACGCCGAGCTCATACATGGCTTCGCATTTGGAAAACAGCTTTTCAAGGTCGCCGCCGTACCCTTCGCCGAGGTCGATATCGAGCCCGGGAGACAGGGCGTATATGAATCTGACGTTGTTGTCCGCGGCTGTTTTACAAAGCTCCTTCATTTTTTCAAGCTCTTCACCCGTATACGCCTCGCGCCACTTTGCGCGGTGCTTCGGATCGTCCTTCGGGGCGTAAATATACGCGTTGAGCTTGTATCTGCCCATGAACGACAACAGCTCGAGACGGAAGCTGTGCGTCCAAGCCTCGCCGTAAAAGCCTTCGATTACTCCGCGCAGCGGAACGGACGGCTTGTCCTCAACGTCGGCGGCGGCTATCCTTCCCTGATCGCGGAGCTGAGAAAGCGTCGATACGGCGTTGTAGACTCCGCGTGATCCTGCGGCTGTCAGCGTGACGCCGTTGCTTCTGACGCTCAGCTTGTATTCCTCCTCCGAAAGCGCGCCGTCGGTGACAACCGTCACGGGCAGTCCGTTTTCCGCGCAGGAAAATCCGAAATGCGCGAAAACGCCGTTATACGAGCTGTCCGACGGGGTCAGCGCGGAAGCGTCAGCCGAGTCGATGCCGCGTACCGATACGCGGATGCTCTGCGGCTCGGGATAAACGGAAACGTGAAGCTCGCCGTCAAACCCGGGCGAAGACCCGGTTTCGGTCGCCGTGTCCGTTCCCGTGATTTCGTCCGTCACGGTATCGGGCGCGTTATCCGGCTTGCACGCGGTCAGAAGCGCCGCCGTCGCGGCTATAAGAGATATTACGGTCAGTATCCTGTGTTTCAAATTAATCACCTCGTATATCATTATACACCAAACGCCGTGATCTGTCAAGCCCGAAAAACCGTTTGATGCGCAGCGCCTCCAACAAAACACTTGACATCACGGATTTCTTGTGTTATAATCATATCATAAATCTTGAAGAGGTGAAAATCATGGCAAAGCAGACCAGGAATACAGCGGCGCAGGAAGCCGCCAAAAAGGCGCTTGAAGCCGTACAGGCGAAAAAAGCCGCCGAAAAGAAAAAGATAGAGCATACCTACACTCAGGTCGGTCAGCAGAGCGCGGACAAGGACGAGCTGCTCGCCGCAACGCGCAAAAACGCCCTGCCCTACCGCATAGGCGCGATCGTTCTCTGGGTCCTCGCGATAGCGTTCGAGGTTCTGGCGATACTCCTTTTCGTACATAAGATCGAATTATCGTTCACCGTCGAGAATCCCGGCTGGATGATCTCATGGATCGTCTGCCTCGTGCTTGACCTCGTATGCGTGATCGTCGGTTCACAACTCTGGAAGAAGGGCAACCACCTCGATCCCGCGTCCGCCAAAAACAAGCTCCGTTTCTGGCTTCACAACAACCTCGGAGTCATCGTATCCGTCTTCGCGTTCGCTCCCTTCATCATAATCGTACTCACGGACAAGAAGGCGAACAAGCAGTCGAAGATAATCGCCGCAGTCGCCGCCGCAGTCGCGCTTGTCATAGCCGGTCTTACGAGCTACGACTGGAACCCCATTTCCCAGGAGGAAATGCTTGAAAACGCGAATATCGAGACCGTTTACTGGACCGCGAGCGGCACCGTCTATCACGCGTATGACGACTGCTCTCACCTGAGCAACACAGTCGAGCTGCTCACCGGCACGTCCGCCACCGCAATTGAAAACGGCAAGACGAGGCTCTGCAAGACCTGCGAGGCAAGGGCTCTCAAAGAAGCCGAGGCGCTTGAAGGCGACAAAACCGCCGACACGGAAGCCGAAACCGGAGCCGACACCGAAGCCGAATAAGCAGCCCTTACCGTCCGGGACGACCCGGGCGGTTTTCTTTTTTTCCGGTCAAACACGTTTTACACCTCCTTTTCACCTGATTTTCGCATGAATCGTATTAAGAATTTTCAAATTCCGGCAAGATTCGGAAATCACGTTACGGTATAATATTATACAGAAATCGAACGGAGGACTTCCGACCATGAAAAAATACATCTGCGTCTTCGCCGTCTCGGTGCTGCTTGTTCTGACGTCGTGCACGGCGATCGCTCCGGTCCCGGCGCCATCTCCCGGTACCGTGCAGACGTCTCCCGAAACGGCGCCCGGGGTCACGTCCGGGACGGTCACAGACCCCACGGACGACGAAAGAGCCGCCACGGGAGAATTCACCGTATCGGCGCCGGACGGCGTACGTGTTACGTATGAAGGCGGCGTCTGCACCGTCACGGAGCCGGGCGAATACACGCTCAGCGGCAGGCTTGACGGCAGGATAGTCGTCGACGCGGGCGACGGCGAGGTAACTCTCATACTGAACGGCTGCTCCGTTTACTGCGCGGACGGCTCCCCGATAAGCTTCATTTCCTGCGGCGGCGCAGCGGTGAAGGCCGCGGAGGGCTCGTACAACACGGTATCAGATCTGCGTACGGGCGACGCCTCCCTGCTCTCCGGCACGGACGAAAACGACGACGCGGCGATATACTCGTCGTGCGATCTGAAAATCAACGGAAAAGGCACTCTGATCGTCACATCCTCCTATGACAACGGGATCAAATCAAAGGACGATCTGAAAATAAAAAACGTGACTCTGAAGGTCACGTCGCCCGGCTGTGCGCTCAAGGGGAACGACAGCGTATCGGTCGAATCCGGCTCGCTCATACTCGTATCGGAGCAGTCGGACTGCATAAAGACGAAGAATACCGACGTGTCGGCTAAGGGAAATCAGCGCGGAAACGTTCAGATCAGCGGAGGATGCGTCGATATTTACGCCGCCTGCGACGGGATAAGCGCGGCGTATGACGCCCTGATCTCGGGCGACTGCGTGATAAACGTTTACACCGCCTCGTACGCCGGTCAGGACGCGTCGTCTTCCGGGGAGCTTTATCTGATCGTACCGCGCACCTCATACTCCGAATCGCTCGATTACTTCGCGTATTTCAGCGGCGATAACGGCGGCGTATGGCGCAGATTCGAATATGAAACGATGGTTTACAGCGGCAGAAACGCGTCTTATTACGGGCTTCTCACAAGTATACCGGCAAACAGCACCGGCATCGCGTTCTTCACGGTGAGTAAGGGCGCCGACCCGTCGACGGTATATACGGACGTCGATACTCACGCGATAAACACGGCGATGAACGGCTACCTCTACGGCAGGGAAACGTCGGGCGAAATAAGCGGCGAATGGGTGCAGCTCGGCAGCGGCGGCGGCAACTCCGAAAAAACAACGTATTCGTCAAAGGGCGTAAAGGCCGGGAACTCCGTAACGGTCGACGGCGGCACGATCGGTATTTACAGCAAGGACGACGGTATCCACGCAAACGCGGACAAGCTCGATTCCGGCGCGTCCGGTAAAGGCGACGTGACCGTGAACGGCGGATCCGTTACGATAACGGCGGCTGACGACGGCATCCACGCGGATTCGGTATTGACCGTAAACGGCGGATATATAAACGTCGTAAAATCGCACGAAGGGCTTGAAGGCAACGTGATCCGGATAAACGGCGGCACGGTATACGTTTACGGCGGCGACGACGGTTTAAACGCCTGCAAAGGCGGCTCCTCGCCTCTGATCGACATAACGGGCGGATATCTTGAAGTGACCACGCCGTCCGGCGATACCGACGGAATAGACAGCAACGGCAGCATAACCGTGTCCGGCGGACTTGTCATAGTCAAAGGCGGCGCGTCGAACGGAGGCATGGCGGGCTCGGTCGACGCGGACGGCTCCGTCTCCGTCACCGGCGGAACGGTGATAGCGCTCGGCGGCGTATGCGAGGTACCGGGCAGCGGCTCGGTGAACGTTTACGTCTCTCAGTCGACCCGGTTCGAGCCGGGCGAATACGTTCTTGCGGATCAGTCCGGCTCAGTCATCGCGTCGTTTACGCTCGGATCGTCGTATTCGTCCTGCTGGATCGCGTCCGAAGCGTTCGCGCTGAACGGCTCGTATAAGCTCGAAAAGGACGGCTCCTCCCTGCTTTCATGGACGCAGTCGTCACAGCTTATGGGATATTCCGGCGGCGGCTTCGGCGGAGGCGGCTTCGGCGGAGGCGGAAGACCCGGAAAAAGATAAATACAGCGTCAAAAAAGCCTCGAAGGGTTTTCGAGGCTTTGTTTTTACTTTTCAAACGGGCGTTTGATCCCGAGCGCGTGCAGTTTTTCGTTATATTCGCGGATCCGGTCCGGCAGATAATCGCCGACGCGGTGACCGTCGAAGCCTATCGAGACGAGGGCGCCCGATCTTCTCACGATATCCTGCTTCTCCTCATCCGCAAAGAAATCGAGCATATAGCCGTGTACGCGGTAGTTGTGTATGCTGTCATAGCTTACGTTCATCTCCCAGAATATATTCTCCTCCGCCATGCGGCAGAAATATTCGTACGGATCCTCTCCGCGCGACCTTATATGTCTGAAAAGATCCGTGTGAGCAATGCCGACAAGCGGCGTGCCGCACCGCTTCGCGTATGCGAAAATATCACCGCGCGTCACCGTACAGTCGCTGTCAAGGCATTCGACAAGACAGTAATCGTAATACGAAATGTCCGCGCTGTCCGGCAGCGGGTTTCTCCCGTCGTCCGTTGTGTTCAGCTCTATGCCGCGTTTTATCTCTATTTTGTCCCTGTATTTTTCGCGGATAAGATTTATGTGGTCGTAATATCTGCGCAGCGTCCGCTCCGCGGTGCCGCCGAATCTCTGCGCGTCGGGCGCGGTGTAGAAATCGAGCCGGCAATAGCAGACGCCCGTGTTATGGTCGGTTATACCGAGCACGTCTATCCCGCCTTTTATAGCCGCCTCCGCCACCTGCTCGGGCGTATCGCCTCCGCAGAACGAATAATACGTGTGTGAATGAAGATCCTGTATCATAAGGTCACCCCTTCCGATGCCGCGGCGGCTGCGTCACCTCGGATCCTTGCCGCGTACCGCCGTTTCACGGTTATTCTATCACATCCGTTTATTAGCCGGGTTACGCGTATGTAAACTATGTATGAATGTATAGGCGGCGGTTTTTATGATAAAAATGTGCAGAATCGCGCGGATCGTACCTTGACACGGTCGGCTTAATATGATATATTCGGATCATAACAAACACGATCGGAGGAAAGCCAATATGTTTACGAAGCTCAGCCCTGTCACACCGGTGTTCGAAGGTCTGCCGAGGATCAACGCGCCGGAGGCTTACGGAGCGTCGACCGGTAAGCCGCTGATCTTTCGGGTACCTGCTTTCGGTCAAAGGCCTCTTTTGTTTTCCGGCAGACTGCCGAAGGGACTGTCGATCAGCCGCGACGGGATCATAACCGGCTCCGTAAAAAGAGCAGGCGAGTATAAAATGAGGATACGCGCCGAAAACGCGCTCGGCTCGGATGAGATGACCGTAAAGCTGATCATCGGGCGCGGCGCCCTGCTTCAGACTCCTCTGATTGGGTGGACGAGCTGGAACGCGTTTCTTCACGCATACGATCAGAACACGATAACCGACACCGCTCATGCTCTTATCGAGACGGGACTATCGGAATTCGGATACAGCTACGTGAACATCGACTCAGACTGGCAGGGCAGCTACGGCGGCAAGTACGACGCGATACAGCCGAACGAACGGTTCACCGATATGAAGGCGATGACGGATCACATACATTCGCTCGGTCTCAAATGCGGTATTTACTCAACGCCGATGAAGCTCGCCTTCGGAATGTGTCAGACGCTTCCCGGCTGTACGCGCGGCGAGACGGACGGCAAATACCTCGCTTACAGGGAGATAGGAAAAGAGAGGATGGAGCAGAACAACGTCGACCAATGGGTCGAATGGGGCTTCGACTATCTCAAATACGACTGGTATCCGAACGACACGGAAAACGCCGCCGTAATGGCGAAATGCCTGAGAAAAGCCCCGCGCGACATAGTATACTGCGTCACGACCACAGCAGTATACGATGAAAGGGACTGGTATAAGAACAACACGCAGATGTTCCGTATAGGCGGAGATTCAGAGGACAGTTGGGAGGTCGTGAGACGGAACAATTTCGAAATGGACCACTGGCTCGGCGAAGGAAAGATCGGCGGCTGGGCTGATCTCGATATGCTCGAAATAGGATATTTCGCCGGGAAGCGCTGCCGTCTTACTGACGACGAGCAGGTCGTTTCATACACGGCAAAGGTCATATTCCCGTCGCCCATCCAGCTTTCCTGCGATCTGCGGAAGCTCACGGAAACGGAAATGCGCATATTCTGCAATGAAGAAGTCATAGCCGTGAATCAGGACGTACTCGGAGCGCAGGCGTCGCTTTTATACGAGGCAAACGACGGCGGCGACAGATTCAAGATATACGAAAAACGCCTTTCCGACGGAGGACGGGCGCTGGCGCTGTTCAATATAGGCGAGAAGGATCACACGCATACGCTTGAAGCGGACGGTCAGCTCCGTGACCTGTGGGCGAAGGAGGATATCGCGGTAAAGGACGGAAAATACACCGTCACGATGCCGCCGCACACGGCTCTTCTGCTGAAAATAAAAAGCTGACGCAAAAGAAGCGGTCTGTGAAACGCGCCTGAAGGGCAGATAAAAAGCACCGGCTGAATGAAGGAAAATCATCCTTTGTTCAGCCGGTGCTTTTTGCCGCATATCTTTTGCAAACAGTACGTTTGTGCGCCAAACGTCAAAGAAAAGTTAACGGTTATGAGTTATGATTTGCGGCACAGCCGCAAAGTTATGATATGAGTTTCCGCAATCGTGCCGCAGGCACTCATGATCTGCACAGCGATCATAACGCGCACCGGCACTCATAACGTTTCGCGTAAGCGAACTCATAACTGCCGGCGTACGCCGCTTATTTTTTATCTCATTTCGTTTTCTTCGACGCGGCGACCGCGAGTATCACGAAAAGCACGATCAGCGCGATCACGGCGAGCGCCGCGATCAGTATCACCTTTATCACACGCCCAGCGGCGGCGCCTATTGTACCGAGGTCGAGCGTCACGTCCGACGGCTCATCCGTCTGATTTCCCGGGATTATAACGACAGGCTCCGTGACGTCCGTTTCGGTCTGAGCCGCACCGCTGTCGCCGGGCTCCGTCTCATCCGGCGGAAATTCCGCCGTCTCCCTCTCGCCGCATATCAGGCAATAGCGCATACACGTCTTCGGCTCCCACGCCGCGCCTTCGCTTATAACGACCCATTCGCTGAATTCGTGGACGCATTCCGTTTCCTCACCGGTAAGCGGCGCCGTTACGGGCTCCGTCACGGGCGGGGAGTCTTTATGCTCCGCACGGCAGATGACTGTGCCGATATAATCGCCGGAGGGCTTTTTAAGCTCGCCCCCGACGTAGGCGTAGCTCTGCCCCGGCGCAGACGACGTCACCGCAAGCTCATAATCCGGATCGGAATATTCTGAAAATACGTAATAATTCCCGTTTGCGTGCACCGTTGCGAACAGTGTGACCGTGTCGCCCTTTTTCACGGTCGGCTCCCTGTCAAGCGAAACGCTGTAATAACCCGCGTCGGTGACGGTGAGCGTCCCGGCGGCGTCCGGCTTCGCCGTGCCGACGGCCGAGGGATCCTTCAGATTGACGAACAGCTTCGCTTCAAGCACGGAACCGGGCTTAGAGGTATAAATCCCCGCGGCGGTGACGGTCAGCTTTTCATTTGCCGTGAATACGTTGACCGCGCCGTACAGCGTTTTATCCGAGGTGTGGTTCCCGGACAGAAAATCGACCTCCGTATGAGTGAGCACGCGCGCGTCGGAGTCGATCTTAACGCTTGCGGCGTACGCAACTCTGCCGAATTCCGTGTTATACGAGATATACGCGTAGCCTCCGTCGCCCCAGCCCGTGCCCCAGCTGTTCTTCATTATAAAGGCGCCCGTTCCGGTATCCGTGTATTTCGTATCGTCCCAGCCGACGAGAAGCAGCTGATGAGACGGCTTCGAATTGTCGAAGCTGAGCGTTCTCGCAACGTGCGTCACGTTGTTGTAGTCGCCTATGAACGCGTCGCAGCTGACGGCGCCGTATTCCGCGATCCATTCCTTCAGCTTCGCCGTTCTGTCCCTGCGCTGTAATTCCGAAATATCGCGCTCGACAAATCTGTCGATATAAGCGAATCTGCCGTACAGAGCCGACACCGGCGCCGAAGACGACGATTCGACCGACGGATACGCGGCGTCGGGCAGCAGACCCTTTCCGGAGACGCCGGCGAAAAGCGCGTAGTCAAGACTGCCGTAGCATTTGTTCCAGGCGTTTCCGCGGCTGTTTCTGTGTTCGTTGCCGTCAAACTCGGCGCGTGCCATCATGGGCGCCGAAAAAACGGATGAGCCGGAGGGAGCCTGACCGCTTTTCACGGCGGCGATGCTGAGCATATCCGCTCCGGCGTAAGCCCAGCAGAGCGGATTGTTTTTCTGGTTGAGCACCGGCGTTTCGGCATCCGTCCTGTATTTATCCGGCAAAGCGGCGGCGGACGCCGCAAAAAGCGACGCCGTAAGGATCAGTATCATAAAAGCGGATATTGTTTTCTTCATGCGCGCACGTCCTTTCTTTTCTTCATTATATCATACGATCGGCGTCAAGTCAATAAGAAGCCGGTCCGAAACGGAAAATTTGTTTTTTTCGGGTTTTAAGTCTTTTTTAAGTTTTCCGCGTATAATCGCAGGTGAAAAGAGAAAAAGACCCCGAAAGGAGAAAAAACAATGAAAAAGATTATCTCATTACTCACGCTGACGGCTTTGATCCTTACGCTCGCTTCATGCTCGTTTGCAGACGCTTCGGGCGGCGCGTGGTTTATGACATATACGGAAAACGCAGCCGCAGACGACACGGCGCCGGAGGACGGCGAAAGCGAACTGATAACGGACGAAGAAGTCCGGACGGGGACATCCGGCTCCGAAACGGAAGACGCCGCGGAGTCCGTAACGGATGATACATCTGACGAATATACTGATACGGAAGCGCCGGGGACGGAAGCGCCGCCCGTAACGGAGCCCGAAACTACCGCGGACACAACGTCCGGGGAGACGGAGCAGACCGCGGGCGAAACGACGGACGACCCGGACGGCGGCTTCACGGTGACGACGGAGGACGGCGCCGTCACAAAGAGCGGTTCGGTCTACACGATCACCTCAGCCGGTACCTACGTTTTGAAAGGAATGCTTTCGGAGGGCAGGATAGTGATAGAGGCAGGCGAGGACGACGAAGTGGAGCTCGATCTGAGCGGCGTCGATCTGACCTGCTCGACCGGCAGCCCGATACACGCCGTGACCGCGGGCAAGCTCAAAATCAAAGCCGTAGACGGAACGGTAAACACAGTCACCGACGAAAGACCGCTTAAAACCGACGACACGGATACTTCCGGTCAGGCGGCGATATACGCGGAATGCGATATGAATCTTATCGGGAAAGGCTCGCTCACGGTAACGGCGTCATACAACAACGGCGTGCAGAGCAAGGACGATCTGAAAATCAAAAACCTCACTCTCACCGTCACCGCCCCGAACAACGCGATAAAGGGCAACGACAGCGTGACCGTCGAGTCCGGTACCGTGACGGCTATATCAACGTCAGGCGACGGAATAAAGACGGACAATTCCGACATCTCCTCCAAGGGCAATCAGCGCGGCAATATAACCGTGTCGGGCGGTACCCTGAACGTTTACGCGGCGTGCGACGGTATCGACGCGGCGTACAACGTTGAGATCTCCGGCGATCCCGTCATAAACGTACTGACGCATTCGTATTCGGAATATACCGCGTCCTCAGCCAAAAAAACGCAGAATTCAAGCGGAGTCACAAAGAGCGCGGAAAGCTCCAAGGGCATAAAAGCCGACAACGAAATAAACGTGTCCGGCGGCACGGTCACGATAAAATGTATGGACGACGGACTGCACGCGAACGCGGACGTCGCGCTCGCCGACGGATCGAAGGGAAGCGGAAATATAACCGTATCAGGCGGTGGCGTGACGGTCACGGCGGCGGACGACGGCATTCACGCCGACGGCAGCCTTCAGATCGACGGCGGATATATAGACGTGGCGAACAGTCACGAGGGGCTTGAAGGACATCTCATCACGGTAAACGACGGCGAGATACACGTTTACGCGACGGACGACGGAGTGAACGCAACGTCGTCGGGCGGAAGAAGCTCCGACGGACTCATAACCGTCAACGGAGGGACGATGTTCGTGGAGGTCGCCGGGCGCGACGTCGACGGCGTGGACAGCAACGGAAGCTATAAGCAGACCGGCGGATTCGTTGTCGTAAGCAACCCGAACGCGGATTCAAGCGGCAACACGTCCGCGGTGGACGCCGACGGCACGGTCACCGTGACCGGCGGCACGATAATCGCGCTCGGAACGGTGCCCGGCGGCGCGGGCGGCGGGCGCGGAGGACGCTTCGGCATGGGCGGCATGGGCGGCGGAAGCACGCTCCCGACCGGCAGCGTGACTTATTCGGGCACCCTCACAGCCGGAGAGCACACGTTCACGTACAACGGCGTATCGACGTCCTTCACGCTCAAAGCGCGCGTGTCAAACGGCTGGATCTGGTCGTCAGGCATAACCTCGTCAAACTACACGCTCAAATAAAAAACGGTCATCCGGGAGAGATCCCGGATGACCGTTGACTTATCACGGCTTTTGTGTTATAATGGCTTCACGGAGGGATCTATGAAAAGGTTTTTATGTATCGTTCTTATAATCTGCACCGTGTTCGCGTGCACGGTGTCGTCAGCGGAGACGGAGCCCGCGTCAGTCACGGCGGACGAAACTACGGAGGAGATTACGGAAACGGCTCCCGAGACCGAGACCGACGGCTCTTATGAAACGGCGCGCCGTATGCTTCGCGCGGATCTTTACGTTTTCGCCGCCGCCGTCGTCCTGTTCGCCGTCTGCACGGTGATCCATTTCGTTCTGCGATCGAAAAAGAAAAAGGCTGACGGCGCAGAGGCACGGCAAAAGAATATTTCAAAAACCCCTTGACAAATCGATTCTTTTGTGGTACAATACATAGGCTTTGATAAGAAGCACGACTCATTAGCTCAGACGGTAGAGCACTTGACTTTTAATCAAGGTGTCCGGAGTTCGAATCTCCGATGGGTCACCAGAAAAAAGCACGCGGAAGCGTGCTTTTTTCAGTTCAACAGATCCGCGGCGCGGATCTGTTGAATTTCACATTCGGCGCAAGCCGGATATTTCATGGCGGCGAAGCCGTTATTTCACATTTTGCCGTCAGGCAAAATATTTCACTTTTTTGCCGTCAGGCAGATTATTTCACTTTTCCTTCCGCGATCTTTCCAGCTCCTCGAGCACCGCCCTGCGGTACTCTCCCGGCGTGATCCCGTTCTGGGACGAGAAAACGCGGTTGAACGTCCGGATGGACTGGAATCCCGCCTCCATCGCCGCCTCGGTGATGCTTCTCTTCCCGTCCAGCAGCACGCGTTTCGCCTCCATTATCCGCAGCGCCGCGACGTATTTCGTCAGCGTCGTGCCGAGATACCGTCTGAATACCCTCTGTATGTACGACGGGCTGATATACAGATCCGCCGCCATCTGCTCCGCCGTTATCTTTTTGGTGAAATTCTCGTTGCAGTACATCAGTATCCTTTCAACGTTGTCGCCCGAGGCGTCGCGCAGCTTTTTCAGATCGAGCATCGGCAGAAGCCCGGCGATCAGAAGCTCGGCGTACGCGCATTGCAGCTGTTCCTTGAAGGGAGGCTCCTCCGTAAGCAGACCGGTAAGCTTTTCAAAAACCGAGACGAGCTCGTCCGGCGTATGTTTTACAAGAGGCGACCCGGGCAGATACGACGTGAAAATATCGCCGAACAGCGAAAGCACGCCCCAGCCGACCGTCGTATAACAGCACAGTATACCGCCGCCGCAGACGTCGAAGCTGTGGACCATATTCGGGAAAATGACAGCTGTCTGTCCCGGCGTCAGCGTGTACACGGAGCTTCCCAGCCGCAGCTCTGCCGAGCCTTCGAGCATGGTCACTATTTCAAGACATCTGTGAACGTGCGCGTAATCGGTCAGCTCCCCGCGCTTCGTGGCGAAAACGGGCACGGTCCAGTTTTCATATTTGATACCGGGCATCCGACTCCCCTCCTCTTTTATTCGCTTTTATTATATCACGGTTTTGTCCGAATTCAACGTTTTTTTCAAAACCCGGCTTTTTTTGTCTATACATAATACCGATTTTGTCTTGATATTTTCCTTTTCCGGGAGTATTTTTTTATCAGGGGCGCAAGGAACGGGAGCCGCCGGCGTCGCCGTGCGGATCCGACGCGCGCCTTAATCCGTAATGATCAAAAGGAGACGAACAAAATGAAAAAACTCACTGTCATCCTGCTCGCCGTCGTTTTCACGGCAACAATTTTCGCTGTCAGCGCAAACGCCGCCGCCACCGTAAAGCAGTGCAACTACGACGCCGGTACGACTACCGGTGAAGACTACTATTTCAGAGGCTGGGTCATCGTCGAGGGCGATACGGTCGTTGACCTCGGCTACCGTATCGACGACGAGGCTCCCGTTTTCAGCGTCGCCGACAACAGACCCGACGTATCCGATTACTTCAAGATCGATCCGTCCGTCGTAGGCGGCTTCGATTTCCATCTCAAGCCCGGCGACCTTGCCGAGGGCGAGCACATAATCCACGTAGTCGTAAAGACCGCGGACGGCTCCGTTCTTGACATCAACAACGCGACCGACGACGGATATACCCTCATCGGCACGAAGAAGGCCGAGCCCGCCGACGAGCCGACCGAGCCCGCCGTGAACACGGAGCCCGAGCAGCCCGGGCAGCCCGAGAACCCGAAGACGTCCGACGCGTCCGTTGCGGCGATAGCCGCCGTCTGCTGCATCGCGCTTGCGGGAGCTTTCGTACTGAAAAAATCGAAGTGATCGGATCACGATCACGCAAATACGGGCGGATAACGGTATCCGCCCTTTATTTAAACCGACGTGTGAATTTTGTTTATAATATGCTCACAAAAATATGGTATGATCCGGTTAGTACGATATACGGAGGCTTAAAATGAGACGGGTTTTAAGATCGGCTCTGCCGGCGCTTCTCTGCGCCGTGCTTATGACTTTGTCCGTTTCGTGTTCCGTGCAAACGGATCATCCCGCAAAGACCGAAGCCGCGGACAGCGGTCACGGCGGCACGGATACGGAAAAGGAGACTGATAAAGTGACGGAAACGGTAACGGAAATATTCCCGCCCGACATAACCGAGAAGACGGATTACACGACGGACACGTGGGTCGCGGTCGACATAGATTTCGAAACAGACAAAGCGTACGGGGATAAAGAACAGCTTTACGTCTTCACGGACGTCATTTTCACACACCGCGAAAGCGGAAAAAAGCTCGTGATACCCGCGTTCTGGCGCGGCGGCGCAACCTTCACCGTGCGCTTCGCGCCGACGGAATACGGCGTATGGGACTACGTGACCTCGTGCGGCACGGACGCGTCGCTTGACGGAAAGACGGGGACCGTCGCCGCAAACGCTTACAAAGGTCCGCTCGAGATCTACAGACGCGGATTCGTAAAGACGAACGGTTCGAAGCATTTCGTATACGACGACGGCACGCCGTTCTTCTATCTCGGCGACACGCACTGGAGCATGCTTACCGAGGAGTACGACAGCGCGGGGCTCGGCGCCGCGAGGACGGGTGCGAAATCGCATTTCAGATACATAGTTGACAAGCGCGTCGAGCAGGGCTTCACCGTCTACGAATCCGAGCCGATAGGAACGAAGGCGGATCTTACGGACGGTTCTCTCTCCTCCGCCGACGCGGCGGCGTTCAACGACAACGACCGCTATTACCGCTACATAGCCGAAAAGGGGCTCGTACACGCGAACGCCGAATTCTTCTTCGCCGGCTCCATGAACGAAAGAGTCATGAACGACGAAAAATACCTTGAGGCGATCTGCCGTTACTGGGTCGCGCGCTATTCAGCATATCCCGTTATGTGGACGCTCGGGCAGGAGATAGACAACGACTTTTACCGCGAGCGCGGAGATCAGACGATTTACGATTATTCAAACAATCCGTGGGTGAAGATCGCGGAATATCTGCATAAATACGACGCGTACGGACATCCCCTGTCCGGGCATCAGGAAAACGCGATATATACGACGGCGTCCGGCAGCGGCACGACCGTACGCGACGCCGACAACGGCGGCAGATCCGCGTTTTACGCGGACGACGTCAGCGCCGCGACCGGTCACAACTGGTGGGCGGTGCAGTGGCAGCCCGAGCTTGCCTCGCAGATAAACGACGCGGTGCCGAAGGATTATTACGCAAGCGGCAAGGTCGCGATCAACTACGAAAGCCGTTACTGCAACCTCTGGACGAAGGATTACGGAGCGCGTGCTCAGTCGTGGATCGCCATGCTCTCAGGCTTTGCCGGCGTGGGCTACGGAGCCGCCGACATATGGCTTTACAACAGCACCTACAACATGGACGAGCCGTCAAACGACGGACTTGAGACCGTCACCGTGGCGGACAAGGCCATGGTATGGGGCAGATCCGTTGAGCTTGAATCAGCGTATCAGCAGGGTTATATGAGAAAATTCTTCGAGGGATTCGACTGGTGGGAGCTGACGCCGGATTTCAACGACGGCAGCAGATTCGACGGGAAGGTCTCCTCGAGAAAAAGATCTTATTACGTCTGCGCGTCGATAGGAAACGATCTTTACGCCGTATATCTTTACAGCAAAAACAAGGCGTCCGGAACCGTCTGCGGTATGGACGGCGACGCCGTATACGAGGCGAAGTGGTTCGATCCGCGCACGGGAGAATACGCCGTAATAGGCGACATAAAAGCCGACAAAACGGATAAGAACGGCGCGCCCGCGTGGTCGGCGCCGGACAGACCGGAAGAACTTGATTACGTACTTTTATTAAAGAAAAAGTGAGGATCAGAAAATGAAAAAAACCGTCTGCGCGGTTCTCGCCGCGCTTACCGTCATCTTCACGCTTGCCGCAGCCGGCTGCGCCGGAAGACCGGAAGCGGCAACGAGCGAGCCGGAGGTCACCGATACCGTAACGGAAGAGGAGACCACGGCGGAGGACACTGCCGCCCTGCCCGAGAAAAATTACGGCGGCGAGGAATTCCGCATACTCAGTCAGAACGACGGCAACCGTCATTACGACGTGTTCGCCGAGGAAGCGGAAAACAACGACAGCGTCCGCGACGCCGTATATCAGAGAAACAAAGTGGTCGAGGATAAATTCGGCGTGAAGATCGTCGTTGTATCCGATATCTTTTCCAACGTTAACGCGGCGATCGACAGAATGGTCAAATCCGGCTCCGACGATTACGACCTCTGCTTCGTGCATATGGTGACCGGCGCCGCGCTCGCGCTCGATCACGACTTCGTGCCGTTTGAGAATCTGACGTACGTCGACCTGTCGAAGCCCTGGTGGGACAAGTCGCTTAAGGAGGGCTTTTCCATCGGAAACAACCTTTTCTTGGCGAACGGCGACATAAGCCCGTCGAGCTTCAGCACGACCTCGTGCCTGTATTTCAACAAGAAAATATTCGACAGAAACGACCTTGAATATCCGTATGAGCTCGTCAAATCCGGCAAATGGACGCTTGACAGGTTCATAGAATACACAAAGGAGTTCACGCGCGACGCGGACGGCGACGGCAAAATCGACCCGCACGGCACCGCTGACACGTTCGGTCTTACGTCCTGGGCGTACGACGTTCCGTACAGCCTCTATTACGGCGCGGGCGGCGGCCTCGTTTCCAAGGATGAAAACGACATGCCGTACTACGATCCGCAGATCGAGCGCGACGAGCAGATCTACGGCAAGATATACGAAGCCGTGATCACAAACAACGCCTATTTCGAAACTGCGGACTACAACAACGTCGGTCAGCTTTTCATAAACGGTCAGGCGATGTTCTATGACGCGAGCCTGCTGCTCGCCGACAGGCTGAGAGACATGAGCGACGAATTCGGAATAATCCCCTTACCGAAATTCGACGAGTCTCAGAAGGAATACCGTTCCTTCGTGAACGGCGCGTCGAGCATGGTATGCGTGCCCGCCTCGTGTCAGGATCTTGAAAGAGCGTCTGTCATTACGGAAGCGCTCGCCTCCGAGGCCTACGCCACGGTAACGCCCGTGCTCTATGAAACGTACCTGAAACGCAAGGTCAGCCGCGACGCCGACTCCGCGGAAATGATCGATTACATAGTCAGAAACCGTGTGTTCGATATGGGATACGTGAATCTGTTCGACGGGATCGGATCCTACGTCAGAGAGCTTCTCGTATCAAAAGCGACAAGCGTCGCGTCAACGTTCAAATCACGCGACAAATCGTCGAAAAACATCATCAAAAAGATGATAGAAGCGTACAACGGCAAAAAATGAACGAAGCGCTCCGTGCAAACGGAGCGTTTTTATTTATCAGCGCGCGATATTAAACTCCCGTACAACAAAAAGGTGTTGACTTTTACGCAAAGTGGTGATAAAATTACGTAAAAAAGCAGTAACACCGTTTTGCTATCAGGAGGAAGACATTGAAAAACATAATTCCGAAAGCCGCGGCGCTGATACTCGCCGCGCTGATAACGCTCACGTCATGCACCACGGGCGGACCGGGCGACGTTACGACCGTGCCGGAACCCGTGACCGAGCCGGAAACGACGGCGGAGCAGACGGAAGAACAAACAGAGACCGAGGAGGAAACAACAGTGGAAGAGACACCCGAAGTACCCGGCAGGGTCGAGCTTTATCAGCTCGCGCCCGAAAGCACGAGCCTTATGATGAGCTACGTCATAGTCACGCCGAACAAAAAGATCATCGTTATAGACGGAGGCATAGACGGTACCGGACTTGACGGAAAAACTTATATACCGGCGGCTGTAAGAGGCATACTCGGGCTTGCCGAGGGCGAATACTTTGAGATCGAAGCGTGGTTTTTGTCTCACGAACACAGAGACCATTTCAACGAGTTATCAAAGCTTCTCAAGGCTTATAAAGCCGAAGACAACTACAAGATTAACAACTTCTATTTCGACTTTCCCGAGATCGGGACCGAATGGGACAGCAAGGCGGGCGCAAACGACTACGATCTGCCGAGGCTCGACACGCTGAAGAACGGGTTTGACAACTACTATTCGGTAAACGCATTCAACGGGATCACGGGGGCGGATATTCCCGCCGACAAATTCACAAAGCCCGAGGGCGCACAGCATTATTACTACGACCTTATAAACGGCGCCGTGATCAATGAAGAGGCGATAGAAAAAGGACTTACGATAGAAGTTGACGGCGTTTCGTTCCGCATCCTTCTCACCTGGTGCAAGGATTCGAGATACGTAAACAGCACGTCGGTCATCATGCGTATGGAATACGACGGACACACCGTCCTCTTCCTCGGCGACTGCGCGTCAGACGAAAGCGACAGGCTTCTTGCGAAATACGCGCCCGAGGAAATGAGATCCGATTACGTTCAGATGGGTCATCACGGACAGGGCGGTCCCGACAAAAAGTTCTACGACGCCATAAACACGACCGATTCGATCCGCCTCTGGCCGACGCCGAGCTGGGTATGGAGCAACGCTCAGACTTACAGGATAGGCGACACGAGATCGTGGGTCGGGCTTCCGTTCGAGGCGGCTGATTTCAAGGCGCAGGGACTCCTTGAGACCGGCATGGATTTCGTCGCGGGCCTTTACGCGAAATACCCCCGCGGCAGGGTCGACAAGGTAAAGAACTGGACCGAAGAGGTCCTCTCCGGAATGCGCGTCGCGGTATTTGAAGAAAACGCCGCGAAATGACCGGGCAAAAGTGTAATTTAATAGAAAAAGAGGATAAAACCATGAGCGAAAAAGAAAAATCCGCGGGCGAGCTGCTCAAAGAAAAGCTTGTCTACAAAAAGAAAAACGTATTTGAAAAATGCCCCGAACAGACCGAGGCGGCGCTCGCCTACTGCGAGGATTACAAAAAATTCCTTGACAACGGCAAGACCGAGCGCGACGCCACCGCGTATTCGATCGGGCTTGCAAAGGCTCACGGCTTCCGTGAATACAAGCTCGGGATGAAGGTGAAAGCGGGAGACAAATTCTATTACGACAACCGCGGCAAGAGCCTTTACCTCTTCATCATCGGCTCCGAGGATATCGAAAACGGCATCGCGATCACGGCGGCGCACATCGACTCTCCGAGACTCGACATCAAAGCCAACCCCGTATACGAGGCGGGCGGAATGGCGTTCATCAAGACGCATTACTACGGCGGTATCAAGAAATACCAGTGGACGGCGATACCGCTCGCAATACACGGCATGGTAACTCTTTCCGACGGAAGCACGGTCGAAGTGAACATAGGCGAGGACGACAACGATCCGCTGTTCTACGTAAACGACATACTTCCCCATCTTGCGAAGGATCAGTATCAGAAGCACGTCGGCGACGCGATAGAGGGCGAACAGCTCAATCTGCTCTCCGGCAGCATACCGTTCGACAACGAGACGTCGGAGGCGATAAAACTCAACCTTCTGAAGCTCCTGAACGACAAATACGGAATGACAGAGTACGACTTCCAGGCGGCGGAGCTCTCCGCGGTACCTGCGTACAAGGCGCGCGATATCGGTCTTGACAGGTCGCTTATCGCCGCGTACGGTCACGACGACAAGGTCTGCGCATATCCCGAGATCACGGCGATACTGAGCCTCGAGCATCCGAAGAAGACCGTAATGAGCATCCTCGCCGACAAGGAGGAGACGGGCTCAAACGGCAACACCGGCATGAAGACGAGCGCGTTCTGCGACATCATAGCCGATATCTCCGCATCGCTCGGGAAGAACGAGCGTATCGTCAGATCCAATTCAGTATGCCTGTCCGCGGACGTCGCGGCGGCGTACGATCCCAACTTCGCGGGAGCCTACGAGATAAACAACTCCGCGCTGATCAACTCCGGTATAGCGCTCTGCAAATACACGGGCGCGCGCGGAAAGTCCGATACGAACGACGCCTCGGGCGAATACGTCGGGAAGATCAGGAAGATATTCGACGACAACAACGTCGTATGGCAGTCCTGCGAGCTCGGCAAGGTCGATCAGGGCGGCGGCGGAACGGTCGCGAAGTATATTTCGGAAAAGAACATCGACACGGTCGACGTCGGCGTTCCCGTGATCTCCATGCACGCACCGTACGAGGTCGTATCAAAGTTCGACGTTTACAATATGCACAAAGCTGTCGTCGCGTTCTACACGGCTGAATGAATATGAAAACCGGGGCGGATCCGTCGATACCGCCCCGGTTTTTCCGTCATCCGCCCTCCGAAATTCGAATTTACAAAATGTTTACAAGAATTTCTGACACTTTTTCGTAAAAAACGTATATATATATGAAGAGCAAGCGCTTTTGATAAAAGAGGTATATTTATGAAAAAAATCAGCAAAGCTACCGCTCTGAAGAAAACCGTCTCGCTGCTGCTTTCCTTTGTGATGATCCTCGTTATCATCCCCATCACCGCGGTGCACGCGGACGACGGTCCCGGGCTTGCGGTCACCGTTCTGGATGAAGATCAGCTTCACGATATAGCCGCAGAGAGCGCGGGAAAGCTGCCGGACGAGCTTTTGCAGCGCCTGTCCCTGCGCGATGCCGATATCCCGGAATCAATGAGTTCCACGGATATATGAAACACGGAAGCGGTCGCCCGGCTCAAAGCCCGTGAAGACGGTCTTTCGTCGCTTGTATATGTAAACCGTGACGGAAAGGTGACGGAATACTTCTTTTCCGAGAACGTGAAGTACGAAAAAGAGGGAAACATATACGATAAATCTAACCGCCTTACCGCGTCTGAAAAAACGGGCGGATATACAAACGAAGAGAATGACATAAACGTAACGCTGCCTTTTGAGCTGTCAAAAAGCAGCGGCATAGAATTATCCTATAAGGATCACTTGATCGGATTCACACCTGTAAATAAAGACGACGGTAAAACGGCTGCAAAGCAGAGCACGGATGATACCGTAATATATAAAAACGCTTTCGGCGAGGGTATATCGCTTGAATATACGGCGCAGTTCTCCGGCGTCAAGGAGAACGTGATAATAGCGCGTGATACGGGAGTATATGAATATGCGTTCGTGCTGAAAACACACGGCTTGTATCTCACAGCGGAAAACGGCGTTGTTCTTTTGCTTGATGAAAAGGGAGAAGAGATCGCGCAGATCGGCGGCGTGCTGATATATGACGAAAAAGGAAAGCCGGGCGAAGGCTCATTCAATGTAACGGAGCTTGTACCGGGTGAGGAATACGTATACACCGTTTCCGTGTCTGAGGCTTTTATGAAAAGCGATGATACGGCTTTTCCCGTTACCGTTGATCCGACAATTACATTTAATTCGTCATATCTGTATTATGATTCATCGCTGCAAGCGTTTTCGGGAGATTATACCCTGGACGCTGCGTGCCAATCTGTAAGCTTAGGACGCACCGGGACGTCAACTTATAAAAGAATGCTTATAAAATTCCCGAGTTTAACAACGGCGCTGAAAAAAATATCGTTCGATAATATCACAAGTATTAATCTGACGTTATACAGATCGAGTCCGTATGATTTTCAAACGATCAATTGTTACAGGATGACGAATTCCTGGTCAAGTACATCCGGATCAACAACTTCATCGGTATGGAACGGTTATGATCCCTCAAGCGTTGTAACGGGAAGCTTCTATAGTAATTGTAATTCCTGCTCGGTGAATATTAAAAGCATATGTGAGAAATGGATCGTAAATAATTACAGTGATTACGGTATAATGATCAAATTGCAGGATGAATCGTTAAGCGGTCTGTCTTTGTATACAAAAGAAAATGCGAGCAGAAAACCCGTAGTCAGCATTTCATATACCATGCCTTCAAACATAGAAGACGTCGGATTAAAAGAAAAACATCTATACAAGATCAAAAACACTTCTTCATTCAGTTATATCGGCTGTAACAGATCAAATTCAGGTACATATTCCGTATCTTTAAGCACAACCGAACCGAGCGCATCATCGACCCTCGAAAACAGTGTGTATTTCGCTTTGTACAAAGACGGGAACAGTGGCTATTTCAAACTGACCCCGACAAATGCCAACTATAGGGGCAGCAAGGAATTATGGAATACCACTGAGATAAATTACTTGTATTATGACGGCAGCTCTGTAGGTATTTCAAGCAGTTATAACAACAGCAATAAATCAAGCTGGTACGTTGTAATGCATAACGACGGCAAATACTTTATATTGAACAGATACTATCCGAACATTGCCTTGAACTGGTTCTTAGGTAATCCTTCAGTTTCAACGGGCGAAGTTTCATTTAGCAGCTTGTCTCATAAATGGGAGTTCATCCCTGTCGGGCTTGATGTGCCGTTAATTCAACAAGAGCCAAATTACTGCGGTCCTTGTTCAGTATTACAGGCAATAACATATAACGGAACTGAGAATCAAATTTGTAACAACCCGAACAATTACCAGAATCAATTGGCAATAAATATGAATACTGACTCAAGCGGGACAATCGTTGGCAAGGTTAAAGATGAGTTAAACAAGACGATTTATAACTTTCCTTCAACATTCAATAGTTACAGAGACAACGTTATTAACAATACAAATAAGCTTAAAGAATATTGCCAGCATAGTTTAAACTTGCTATGTCCGGTTATCATTCAGGTTAAGCCATCAATTCTAGATTATTATTCAAGTAATTATTCAAGCGATGGACACTATATTTGCTTGATTGGTATTGACGGAAATAACGCGATAGTAAGAGATTGTAATAATTCCGACTCGTATTTTGGTGAATTTGTTGTTCCTTTAAGTTCAGTATATGATGCCTCAACAAATTACTTTCCCCCCGATCATCCAACATATTCAAACTATATTATCTGCGCGTAAAAATCATCATAATGGAGGATGCAAAATGAATTATGTAAAAAAAGCAGTAATATGCTTAGTTTCCATTACAATAGTATTGTCTGTCGCGTGTTGTGCATACGAAACGACGAATAAATATGACGGCAGCATAAAATGTGCGTTTCAACTATATCTGGTGATGTATCAGGATTGTGCAAATAAGCCATATGTTGAAAATACTGACATAAGTATTGACGCTGATACGGAAGACTACGGAAAATGTAAAGCGTGGGAATTCACAGAGGATCTGTCAACTCCCGAAAAATTCAATGATTATACGTCGTCATTCTTTGACGATAACGTTTCCGCAAAGGCTTTTCATGAAACGATGTATCTTAAACTGATTGACGGAAAAATCGTATTGCTTGAGTTAGGACCGCAATATATACCGTTTCAATATGACGAATCTGCGAAAACTTACATCATTGCAGAAACAGATAATACAATAACTTTGAAACGTGCAATCCTGCATATTAACGGAAATGGCGACAGATCTCAAATTGATTACACCTTTATAATAAATAAAACAAATCAAAAAATCTGCGGAGGCACATTTGTTGAAAAAATGCTTGAAATCGATGCCGACACCCCTCAAACCTCCGACGCGCCAGTGATCGCTGTATGTGCTCTGACGCTTTCCGCCGCGGCGGCAGCGGTGCTGATAAAGAAGAAAAAAGTCTGACCCGTGCCGTTCATCATATACGACAAGAACGCGGCGCACGTGATAGAGCCGGCGGACGATTACGGTCTGTCGAACGTAGCCGCCACCGTCACCGAGCTTCTCGGTCTTACGCCGGATCCCGTATGGCAAAGAAGTATGCTGAAATAAGTCAACGGGGAACTCTGTTCCCCGTTTTCCGTCAAAAAAGCGAATTTACATAAAATTAACAAGAAAAAACGACACTTTTCGGGTGTTTTTTACGTTTATATAAGTGAGCGAAAAAACCAAAATTATAATGCAGCAAGGAGAATGCAAAATGAAAACCAAAAGAATTGTCTCGCTGGTCCTTTCAGTCATAACGCTTTTTTTGACATTACCGTCCTTTTCCGTTGCAACCGATGGATTGACCATATCTGAAGCGGCGAGGCTTGTTCGCGGATTTGAAGAAGCATATCTTATGACTGTCGAGTCAAACAAGGCGCCTCTTTTCTGGCAAAAGGATAAAAACATAAGTTTAAGCTACGAATACCGATTATCGAATGACAATCCGCAGTATGAGGCAGACAACGTTGAAAGCGGCGCCAAGTTATATATGTGCATAATGGAAACGTATGACGAACTCCTGCAAAAACTGAAGCTTACGTTTACCGACGAGATGTCGAAAAAGATACTGAACGACAGTCGGTTCATCTATATCGACGGTAAAGCATATTATCCGAGAATCTTTTTCGACCCCGGTAATTTTTACGTTATTTCCGACGATGAGAATACCGAGGTTCCACTTGAAGAGCGTATTACGATTGTTGATAACGGAGACGGTAGGTATACCGTTCATTACAACTATTGGGCGCCTGTCGAGGATGATAATGAAAACCATAATTCTGACAAATGGCTGTTATCCGATGCAAGAGACGGTCAAATAGACATCGTAAAAACAGACGACGGATTCAGAGTGTATAAGTATGACGGACTGTTATTCAAATCCGATCCTTTAGCGGACAGAGGCTTACGTAAAACGCGTTTATTGAGCGAATCCCCTCAAACCTCTGACGCGCCGGTGATCGCGGTATGCGCGCTGGCGCTTTCCGCCGCAGCGGCGGCAGTCGTTCTTCGGAAAAAGCGCGGCTGAGACAAAATAACGGCAGACCGGGGTCATCCCGGTCTGTTTTGTGTTTACAGCTTTACCCGACGGTGCCCTGAAGCGTTATGACCGCCGTTCCCGGGACGACCGACGCCGAACCGTCCGGATTCTTCGTGAACTGAGCCGCGGGAACGGTTATAACGCCATCGCCCGTCTCGAACACTCCCGTCTGCGCGGAATAAGTGTACTGTCCGCCCTCTGTCCACGGAGCGCCGTTGTACGTCACGGAAAGGTCCGTCAGCACGGGCTGAACCGTATCGGTTATCACGGCGTTTTCACCGGCTCCGGCTTCCGCGTTGCCGTAGTTTTCGATCGTCAGCGTGTACGTGATGCTCTCGCCGGGCGATACCGTCAGCGGATCGAGCGTCTTCGACACGGTGAGCACCGGTCCCTCCGTCACCGGGAGCGTATGCTCCGCCGTCACCGGCTGCGTAAGCTGCGCGCCGGTCAGGGATACTGTATTGACTATCGCGCCCGACGCCTGCAAAGGAGCGAAGCCGTTGACGAGCGCCGTGTATATGACCGTCGCTCCGCCGTTTCCGGGAACGTCTATCCCGGTGACCGTCAAAGGCGACGTCTCCGTCACCGTGACGTCCGTCTGACGGACGCCGTTTTCGAGCACGAGCAGCGATCCCTCCTCGTATCCGAGAGGATAAAGAAGACCGCCCGGGCCTTCGTACGCGCCGAGATCGTCTTCAAGCGTCAGATCCGCAAGCGGCGCCGAGCACGTGTTTTGAAGCGTAACGATATACGTTATCCTGTCGCCCGAAGCGTAGGACTGCTGAAGCGACGTCTTTGCCGCGCTCAGACTTTCGACGATCTGTCCGGTCGTCGTATTTGAAAGCACCTGCGTGCCTCCGTACGTCAGAACAGCCTGGTTTGTGAATGTTGCCATAAGTAAAATATTCCTTTCCGCGGTGCGTTTTCCCGCACCGTTACCATTATATGATGCAAAATTCAGCATTGATACAACTGTTTTTGCATCAATACTCTTGCTTTTTTCAAAAAAACGCGGTATAATCAATAATAGTATACAACTTTGTAAAGGAAGGAACACATACATGGCAGAAAACAACAGACCCAACGGCAGGCAGAGAAACGTGACCGGTCAGGGTACCGGCGGTTACCGCCGCGGCGAAGGGCTCGGCACCGGACCCGTAGGCAATCAGAACGGTTATTCCGGCAGGACCGGTACCGGCGGAGGCGGCGGAGGTCAGACCACGCGCGCGTCCGGCGGTATGGGAAAAATAATCGGTATCATAATAGCCGTCGTTGCGGTGCTTGCGGGCGGAGGCGGACTTTCCCTTTCCGGAGTTTTGAATAACTTCCTCGGCGGCGGCACGCAGACGACGACGGACACCTCGGCTCTGACAAGCCTTCTGTCCGGCTTCACCTCGTCCAACGTATCGACCGGCTGGACAGACAGCGGCTCGAACAACACCGTAAAACCCGTAAACACGAGCGTTGCGAAGGGCGCGCGTGAAAAATACACGACTGTCATCGGCGGCGGCAAGGACGTCGTCACGCTCATGGTGTATATGTGCGGTACGGATCTCGAATCCAAGTACGCGATGGCGAGCAAGGATATGCAGGAAATGGCTGCCGCCTCGCTGTCGGACAAAGTCAATATTATCATCTACACGGGCGGCTGCTCGCAGTGGCAGACGAAAGGGATAAGCAACACCGTCAGTCAGATCTATAAAATAGAGAACGGCGGACTCAGGCAGCTCGTCGCGGACGACGGCAAAAAAGCGATGACGGATCCCGCCACGCTCACCTCGTTCATAAAATACTGCAGCGAAAACTATCCCGCCAACAGATATGATCTCATCATGTGGGACCACGGCGGCGGAACGACCGGCGGCTTCGGCTACGATCAGCTCTTCTCAAACAAAGGCGCGATGGGCATAGCCTCCATCAACACGGCGCTCAAAAACGCGGGCGTGAAATTCGACTTCGTCGGCTTTGACGCGTGTCTGATGGCAACGGCGGAAAACGCTCTCATGCTGACCTCCCACGCGGACTATCTCATAGCGAGCGAGGAGACGGAGCCGGGCGTCGGCTGGTATTACACCAGATGGCTCACCGAGCTTTCCAAAAACACCTCTCTTCCCACTACGACCGTCGGTCAGATGATCGTAGACGATTTCGTCGACACCTGCAACAAGCAGTGCAAGGGTCAGAAAACGACGCTTTCCCTGATCGACTTAGCCGAGCTTCAGGAAACCGTCCCCGAAAGCCTCAATGAATTTGCAAAATCGACGACAGCCCTCATAAAGGCTGACGATTATCAGGTCGTTTCGGACGCGAGATCGAACACGCGTGAATTCGCGACGTCGTCAAAGCGCGACCTCGTAGACCTCGTGCATCTTGCGCAGAATATGAACACGAAGGAAGGCAAAGCCCTTGCCGACGTGATCCTTTCCGCGGTAAAATACAACCGTACCTCATCCGAGATGACGAACTCCTACGGTATGTCGATCTACTTCCCGTACAACAGCACGAACAAGGTTGACACCGCCGTATCTCAGTACAACGCGATAGGCATGGACGGCGATTACGCCGAGTGCATCAGACAGTTTGCGGCGGTGGAATCCGCGGGTCAGCAGGTTTCCGCGGCGAACGGCGGCTCCTCCTCCCCGATCTCCTCCCTGCTCGGCAACTTCGTATCGTCCGGCACGCAGTCGACCGATATGATCTCCTCCCTGCTCGGAAGCTTTCTCGGCGGCTCCTCCGCCCGTGATTCCGAGTACCTGCAGGTTCTCGACAGCGGCGCGGCGGCTTCCTACATCGCCGGACATCAGTTCGACACGTCCAATCTCCGCTGGAAGATCTCCGGCAGCAAAAAGGTCATGGCGCTCGATATCGAGCAGTGGAAGCTCGTCAACGACCTTGAGCTCAACGTATTCATCGACGACGGCGAGGGCTTCATCGACCTCGGTCTTGATCCCGTGTTCGAATTTGACGAGGACGGATCACTCATAGGCGAATATGAAGGCACGTGGATGGCGATAAATAATCAGATCGTCGCATCGTATCACGTCGACACGACTTATATAAACAACGGCAATTACAGATACACGTACAGGATCCCCGTAATGCTCAACGGTCAGCGCGCGGATCTTATCGCCGTGTTCGATAACGAGACTCCGGACGGCTACGTTGCCGGCGCGAGGATCGACTACAGAAACGGCGAGACGGAAGCCGAAGCGAAGCTTACTCAGCTTCAGGACGGCGACGTTATAGACTTTCTGTGCGATTATTACAAATACGACGGAACGTACAGCGACAGCTATATGTTCGGCGAACGGCTCACCGTTAACGGCGCGCTTTCCGTAAGCGACGTATATCTGCCCGCGGGCACAAAGACGAGCGCGGTATACCGCTTCACCGACATCTACGGTCAGACTTACTGGACGCCCGAAATGTGACCGTCAAACGCGGCAAGGTTCCCGGAAAACTACCGGGAACCTTGTTTTTTTCATCTGTAACCGTCTTCAAAAGCCGGGTACGTCGATTTGTCCCGCCTGATGCTTCCGAGAAAGGCTCCGAGCGTCGCCGCGCCCGCCGCCGCGGGGAGCAGTCCCCAGCTTATCTTTCCGGGGACGATCAGCGCCACGGCGATCACGACCGAGATAAACATCGCACCGCCCGCCAGACCCGACAGAAACGGAGCTTCGTCCGTGCATTTTCCGCCGATGAAGCCGCCCGTCATACAGCAGAAAAGCAGTATGAACAGTCCTATACCGGAATGCGCCGCCGGATCTCTTGTTTTGAGTAAGAGCGCCGAGCAGACGAGCAAAAGCAGCGCCGCCGAAGCGACCGCCGAAGCGCCGCCGAGCGCGGCGGACGGCAGCGCCGACAGCTTTCTGTTACCGTTTTCGATTCGCATGAAAAAAGACCTCCCATCCGTTGATTTCCGTCAACAGGATATGAGGTCCGTTTCATTTTTATTACTTCTTTGTTTCTTCCGTCTGAGTCTCGCCGAGTTTTTTGTCGACGCGCGCGATGGAGGATTTGAGTATGCGGAGCTTCGTGCAGTCGCCGGACGTGCCGATGACCACGGTCTCGTCGGATATGCTGAGTATCCTGCCGACGATGCCGCCCGCCGTCGTTATCTCGTCGCCTACTCCGAGTCCGCTTCTCATCTGAGCCTCTTCCTTCTCACGCTTCCTCTGCGGACGGATCATAAGGAAGTACATCGCCGCGAGCAGCGCAACTATCAAAAGTCCCGAGGTGAGGAACTGGGTCCAGTTGGCGCCGGTACCGGCGGCTGCGGTAAGTGAAACAAAATTTATCATTTGGGTTCTCCTTTTACGTTCTGTACGTATGATTATACGACGCCGCGCAGCGCATTGCAATACGTTTATGTAAATTTTTATCTTACCGATTTACGAATTGTGTTGACATAAGGATTATTTTGTGCTATCATAACAAGCAGACAGTAAAGGAGGGATCCATATGAAAAAACTTATACAGGCAGCGGCGCTTCTCATCTGCGCGCTGCTTCTCTGCCCGCACGTGTCGGCGGAAGGCGGCGCCGTCATGCTCGGCGACAGGGGCGACCTCATAACGGCGCGCGAAAGTCTCGACGGGCTGGGGCTGAACAAAGCCCATTCCGGCGAGGAAATAACGGTTTGGGAGCTTTCGTTCGACAAGGGCCTGGGCTTTCATTGCCTGCCTGACAAAGACGCTTATCTTGAATTCGACATTTCGTCGCTTAACAAAAAATATTTTTCCGCCACGGTCGGCGTTCTGCAGAAAGCGTCGTATTATATCGAACTCGGCGATATCGCGTTCAGCGTCTACGGTGACGGAGAGCTCCTCACAAAGACCGACGTCATATCGTGGAACATGAAGCCGGCTTATATCTGCGTCAACGTCGAGGGCGTCAAAACTCTCCGCCTCGTCGAAAGCAACGGCGGCAACTACGCCTGCGACGCCGGAGTCTGGGGCGACGCAATGCTGACGGACGAGAAACCGGAGGCTCCCGAATGGACGAAGCCGAAGGGCGGCTTCGACCGGGACAAAACAGATCTGCCGCAGCCGGCGGAGGCGGTTTCGGGCGATATCGCCTACGTGAGCGACCTTTATTTTCTCGACAGCAAAACGTATTCCGGCAACGTGGTGGGGCGCGACTGCAACACCGCGAACGAGATAATTTTCTCAACGGACGGTAAATTTTTCAGCAAGGGCGTGGGCTTCCACGCCTCCTCGGGTGAATACACCTCGTTCTGCGACGTGAACATAGAGGGGCTGGGCTTCACGAAATTCGCCGCGTACGTCGGCGTCTGCGAGACGCTTTCGCCGCACGACATCTCCATGGCTGCGGTCAGATTCGCGCTTTTCGGCGACGGTGTCAAGCTCTGGGAAAGCGGAGTGCAGAAATACGGTCAGCCGATGAGTCCGATGACGGCTGACATAACCGGCGTAAGGGTCCTGCGTCTCGCCGTCTGCGGCGCGCCTTCGATCAGCGGCGCGTGGGCTACGTGGGGCGGCGCGGTGATGAGCAAGAGCGGACAGATACCCGACGACAAAATATACAGCGAACAGAACATAGAAGATATTTTCGACACCTCGGTCCCCGACAGTCAGACGGAGCCTCAGACGTCCGCGGTAGAAGACACGGAGCCTGAAAGCGAACCGCAGACCGTGACGGACGCGCCCGAGACTGCGCCTGTCACGGAAAAACGCGGAGGCTCGACAAAGCTGCCCGTGATCGTCGCCGTTTGCGCGGTTGTCTGTGCGGCTGTCGTATGCGCCGCGGTTTTCGCGGTCAGAAAGAAAAGAAAGTGAGGAGAAGCCGTCATGAAAATACGCACTTTAATATGCATGCTGCTTTGTCTGCTTTTTATAGCCGGCTGTAACGGCACGGATCCGGCAACAGACGCCGTCACCGACGGCACGGACACCGTTACCGCGGCGCCTTCGACCAACACGGATACCGTCCCTTCGACCGAACCTGAGTCAGAGCCCGCCGAAAACCCGGCGGAATACGACGAGCTGCTGTCCTCACCTGCTGATTTTCCGATCCGCTTCTCATACGACGGAAAAGAATACTCCGGCTTCGGCGGCTTTACCGTCGAATCTGACGAGGTGACGCCGGTCGACCGCGGGACCTCCACGGTCACCGTTTACCGCAGCCCCGAGATACCGGCTAAATTCACGCTCAAAACAAACGTATACCCAAACGAGAGCGCTTACGAGTACGTCGTATACGTTGAAAACGACGGAGATACCGACACGGGCGTTTTCTCCGATCTGCGCTTCGAGATAACGTTCGACGGCGACAACGCGCGCGTTTACGGCATAAGAGGCGACGCCGGCGGGAACAACTACAAACAGTACACCTACGATATAGCAAAGCACGGAAAATTCTCCGACAAATCGACCTCGGGCCGTCCCACGCACGGAGTTTTCCCGTATTACAAGCTCCGCCACGGTGACGGCGGCACGTTCATAGCGATAGGCTGGCCCGGAAGATGGCACGCCGATTTCGTATACGACAAGGAAAGCAGATCGACTACACTTACTGCCGGTCAGAACACGCTGAACACGAAGCTTCTGCCCGGTGAGACGATCCGCACGCCGCTTATGGGCTTCGTCGAATACAAGGGCGGAGACGACGACGAGCATACGAACATCTGGCGCAGATACTACATAAACGACGTCATGAGAAAGATCGACGGCGGACTTACCCCGATATATACGGGTATTTCGAGCATGTCTGCGGGGATGACGACGTCAAAATTCCTTCTCTTGTGCCGCGCGTTCAACGCTCACGGTCTGCATCCCGATCTGCTCTGGATGGACGCCGGCTGGTACACCGGCGCCTCGGGCGAGCCGGTCGGCTGGCCCTCGACCGGAACTCTCAACGTCGACACCTCACGCTTCCCCGACAGATTCGCGGATATCGGCGCGTACGGCAAGGAGCACAACGTCAGAACGCTTTTGTGGTTCGAGCCCGAGTGCATGAGGCTTGACAAGACGGCGTTTCTGAAAAGCGCGCCCGGCTTTGAAGGCGACTGGCTTCTGAATATCAACGGCGGTGCAGGTCTCGGCGGACTTCTGTTCGACCTCGGAGAGCCCGGGTGCCGCGAATGGATATTCGAAAGGATCTGCAAGGTCATCGACGACGGCGGCATCACCGGTTACCGTCAGGACTTCAACAGCGATCCCGCCTCCGCCTGGGACAGCAAGTACAAGAAACAGAAGGACCGCGCGGGCATTGCCGAGAATCAGTACGTGCAGGGTTATCTCAGGCTCTGGGACGATATAATCGCACGTTATCCCGGTATTTATATGGATTCCTGCGCGTCGGGCGGCGGCAGGAACGACCTCGAGTCGATGAAGCGCGCCGTGCCGCTCCACTATACGGACTGGTTCGACGGCAACCACGAGGATTACGATATGAAATCCCGCATGACGCAGGCTCTGTTCGCGTGGTTCCCGTATTTCAAAAACGAGATATACCGCGTGGATTCGTCGTATAAAACGCGTATGAATTACGCTCCGCTTTCCCTGCTCAATCTGCCGAGCGTTCTCGACAAGGACGCGAACTGGGAGCTTATCACGGAGGCGTATTCAGAGCACGACAAGGTGGCGCCGTACTTCTACGCGGACTACTACCAGCTCGTCAAATGGTCTGAGAAAGCGAACAGATGGAACGGCTGGGAATTTTACGATCCGTCGACCGGCTCGGGCGTCGCCTCCCTGTTCTGTCACGAGACGACAAAAACGCTGACGACGACAGTACAGCTCAAAGGCGTCGACCCGGACAAAACGTATCGCGTATACGACGCGGACGGTCTGATAGATATTACGGCAAAGGGCTCCTCGCTTCTTACCGACGGAATCACCGTAACGGTGCCGGAGCAGCCCTACGGCGTTCTGATCTATATAACGCCGGCAAACTGATGCCGATCATCCTGCTCCCCCTTCTGGGGGAGCTTTTGTTTACCGTTTTTTCGTCATTCTTTATGTTTTATACTTAATATTGTTCTTGACATAAGCGTCGTAATTTGTTATAATAAGTCGAATAATACGGAAAAGACGGTAAAATCATGAAAATCGAAAGAATCATATCCGCGCTGCTCGCGGTCCTGACGCTTGTATCCGCGCTCGCCTCCTGCGACGCGGAGCCGGCTTCCGCATCGACCGGCACGGAGCCTGTGACGGTGACGGAAACCGAAACGCAGACCGAAGAGCCGACCGGAACCGACGCCGAAACGGAGACGGAGCCCGTGACGGAGGAGCCTCTTCCCGAGCTTGTCAAAATGATATCGGTAAGCGAGCTCTGCGCCGACAACCGCCGTTTCACGTACGGATGCACCGACGACTGGGCTGAGCTTTATAACGACGAGGACGAGGACGTCACTCTCGATTCGTTTTTCCTCTTCCGCGACGGCGACCGCGACGAACGAGTGGAGCTTGACGGGATAACCGTCCCGGCAAAGGGCTATACCGTTGTAAGATTTGACGAGCAAAGTCCATTCCGGCTGCCGAAGGAAGGCGGCACGCTCTGCCTCGGATACAAAAAAGACACCGTTTCATTTCTTGAATACGACGAAACGATAGGCTCGGGCTCCTTCACGCAGTCCGGCGCCTGCGCCGATCCGACGCCCGGTTACCCGAACACCTTATCGGGGCTTGAGCAGTACAAAGCCTCCGTCACGCTTCCGTCGCTGTATATTTCCGAGGTCATGTCCTCGAACAAAAAATACGCGCCGCAGGACGGCAAATACTACGACTGGATAGAGCTTTACAACGCAAGCGACGCGCCGGTCACGCTTTCGGACTATTATCTGACTGACAAATATTCCGAGCTGAAAAGGTACAGGCTCCCCGCCGTATCGCTTCAGCCCGGCGCATATTACGTGGTCTACTGCTCCGGCGTCGACCGCGAGGGTCACGCCCCGTTCAAGATCAGCTCCGACGGCGAGGATATCTACCTGTCAGACGCCCGCGGAGTGACGGATCTTCTGCAGGTCCCCGCGGATCTGAAGCAGAACGAAAGCTGCGGAAGGACAGACGGGCGGCTTCGCTACTATACGACCCCCACACCGTCCAAAAAGAACGGCGAAGGATATGAAAGCGCGCTCCCCGCGCCGACGGCGAGCCTTCCGTCCGGCAATTACGACGGCGCCGTCGTCGTTTCGCTTCAGGGCAGGGGAAAAATATACTACACGCTCGACGGCACGGAGCCGAACGAGAGATCCGAGCTTTACGAGCGCCCGATCGGCGTTGACCGCGTCGCGTCCATCCGCGCCGTCTGCATCGACGGCGGACGCGTAAGCGCTCTGTCGTCGTTTTTCTACACCGTGGGGATAAATCACGCTTATCCCGTGCTCGAGGTGGCGATCAAAGAAGAATATCTTACCGGTGAAAAAGGCGTGCTCGTCAACATAAATAAGGAATACGAGCACGAGGCGTATATAACCTTATCCGACAACGGCGCGGTGCTTTTCTCCGCTCCGTGCGGTCTGAAGCTTCACGGCAACGACAGCAAAAAGGGCGACAAACAGAATTTTCAACTCCGTTTCAGATCGCAGTACGGTCTCGGAACGCTCGATTATCCGCTTTTCGACGACCGTGATTACACGAAATTCAACTCGCTTATACTTCACGGCGGCGGAGAAGACTATAAATTCGCCGGCTTCCGTGAGGAGCTGTGCACACGTTTAGTCGACGGCGTGACCTCGCTTTACGTTCAGGCGTGCCGTCCGTGCGTGCTTTATTTCAACGGAGAATACCGCGGCATCTACTGGATACGCGAAAGGATAGACGCGCAGTACTGCGCCAACCGTCTCGGCGTTTCAAAGGATTCGATCAACCTGCTGCACACATACGGTACCGTATCCGACGGCGACAACTCGGGTTATCTCGCGCTTGTGAAATTCTGCGAGAAAAACGATCTGAAAAAAGAAGAAAACTACAAATACGTAATGGACAGGATCGACGCGCAGAGCCTGATGGACTGGTATATCTGCCGCGCGTATCTCGCGGACATGGATCTTGCGAACATCAAGTATTTTCAGTCCACCGAGGACGACGGGAAATGGCACTGGTGCTTCTTCGATCTTGACTGGTCGTTCTACCACAACAACACGAAATCCATCGCCAAAGTCATGCCGAACAACGGCCATCACACCATGATCCGCGCCCTTCTGAAAAATCCCGAATTTGAAGATCTGTTCATCCGCCGCTGCGTCGAGCTGCTCGACACGGTGCTGACCGAGGAGCGCGTTCTGAAGGAGCTTGATTTCGCGATAGCCGAGGTCGCGCCCGAATACGAGGCGAATAAGAAGAAATACCGCCTGTACGATTCAACCAGGCAGAAGCACGTTGACATGATCCGCGATTTCGTAAAGGACGGCGTAAGGCTGGAGGAAATGAAAATAAGCATACAGTCCTTCTTCTCCTTATCAGACGACCGCATGGCGGAATATTTCGGTCAAAACGGTTGAACCAAAGCCGGACGGCAAAAACCGGACGGCTTTTGTATTCCGCGCGGCTGTTTCCCGTTAATATAAATTTAACATTTTCCGTTTGCATTAAGCCGCAATACTATGCTCGGAGCATATTGATTTTTAGATTTGTTTGTGATAATATATAAATATAATCGACAAAGGCGGAAAGAAGACCCATGAAGAATACAAGTGAAATGCTGAGAGACCTCAAGGGCTGTGAGATGTTTGAGAAATACTACGCCAGCAACAGACGGGATTTCAACAGAACCGATCTTTCGTCGTATCTGAACGATATCATCGCGCGCAAAGGACTTCGCAAAAGCGACGTCATACGCCGTTCGGAGCTCAGCGAGGTATACGGATATCAGATATTCGGAGGCTTGCGCCGCCCCGAGCGCGACAAGCTGCTCAGTCTTCTCATCGGTATGGAGCTCAAATTCGACGAGATCCAGCTGCTTTTCAAATCGTGCGGTTACGCTCCGCTTTACGCGAAGGACCCGCGTGACGCGGCGATAATATTCGCCGTACTGAACAGGCTTTCCGTTGCGGAAACGAACGAGCTGCTTGAAAAATACGGATTTGCGTCAATAGGATGAAAAAATGTAAATACTGCGGACGTGCAATAAGAGACGAGGCGAGATTCTGTCTTTACTGCATGAATTCGCTTGAAGAAAAAAAGGTAATAGAAATAAAAAACAGACGCCCCGTCAAAGCGATCATCGCCGCCGGGGCTTCCGTCGTTGTGACGGCGGGTGCCGTTGCCGTCGCGCTTTCCGCGGGCGGCGCGGTAAACGGCGCGGCGCATATCAGGGAAGCGTCTTACGCGCCGCTGACCGACACCGCCGCCGTGACCCTTGCGCAATCCGGTCCGGAGGACGAAACGGAGCTTGTGATATTATCGCTTTTCGCCTCAGCCGATCAAAACGGCGATGAGACCGGCGCGCCGGAAGCGACCGCACCCGAAACGACGGAGTCCGAGACAACGGCGTCGGAAACGACAGTACCCGAAACGTCCGCACCTGAAACCGCCGCGCCGGAAACCACAACGTCAGAAACGACGGCGCCCGAAACGACGGGACCCGAAACATCCGCGCAGGAAACCGCCGCACCGGAAACCACAACGTCAGAAACGACGGTGCCCGAAACGTCCGCACCTGAAACCGCCGCACCGGAAGCAACGACGCCTGTGTCCGGGCAGTATTCCATCCTGCCGGTCGGGCAGATCGGATATCTCACGCCCGGCGTCACCCTGTCGGATAAGCCGTTCGTTTCGTACGGCGACTGGACCGGTTACCGCGCCGAGCATACCGTAAAAGGTGAGGTCGTGCAGTACGGCGATCCGCTCATATACGTTTACGGAGACGGTGAAAAAGCGGTGTTCGAGGCGTCGCCCGAATCGCTTACCGGATCCCCCTCCGACGCTGACGCGGCGGACCTCGCTTATTCCATGCTGTGCCGCGTTACCGGGGCTTTGCCCGGCTCGCTGTGCGACGCGGAGGGCAACGACGTAAACGCTCTTATGCGCAGCGTAACGAATTACGGCGGGGAAGGATACGACGGCATCCTTACGTCTCTTTGTCTGCCGGACGAACACAGGCGTGTATTATATACGTACGGGATGATACCCGAATTCAGCCGCAGTGAATTCACGATCGGCGGCGAGCGGAGCATGCGCGTCACGTTTGAGGTACGCCGGTGGTCCGGTATGACGTCGGGGATCTGCGTCGTTGACTGCGTGACGCTCATTGAATACGCCGACTGAAATGAACAGACAGCAGTTTGAAACAGATATAAAAAAGATCTACTCGACGGTAGCGGTGATAACGGACAAACCCGGAAAAAAGGTGATCCGCTGCCGCCACACAGAGCTATTGCGCGACGTTGTGGTAAAGATCACGGAGAACGATCTGCCCGCGTGCCGTTTTCTCTGCGGGATACGCCACGCGAATCTCCCGGAGATATACGACGTGTACGATCTTGACGACGGGTTTGCCGTCGTCGAGGAATTCATAGCCGGAATGGATCTGCGCGGATCGCTCGGAGCCGGACTGTACGACTACTCCGGCGCGCGCAGCGTGATCCGCCAGGTCTGCCGCGCGCTCGCCGTTCTCCACGAAAACGGCTTCGTTCACAGGGACGTGAAGCCGGAAAACGTGATGATCGCGGACGACGGGACGGTCAAGCTTATAGACTTCGACGCCTGCCGCGCCTATTCAAGCGTAAAAAGCGCCGACACGCAGATCCTCGGTACGATCGGCTACGCCCCGCCCGAGCAGTTCGGCGTGGCGCAGAGCGACAGCCGTAGCGATATATACGCCGTAGGCGTTCTGCTGAACGTTATGCTTACGGGCGTCCATCCGTCGGAGAGAATAGCGCGCGGACGCGCCGGCAGGATAATCAGAAAATGCACGCGGATCAACCCGGACGAGCGTTTCCGTGACGTGGAAAAGCTTATATCCGCGTTATAAAGAGCCGTTTTCAGGGATAGGCTATATAAAGAAGAAACAAACCCACTCTGTCATCTTTCAATTATAGAAAGTGTCATAGTGGGTTATTTTCTTTCAGCTCGTCTTAACCCTTCCGATATAGGAAAGGTTTTTATTATTCAGCTAAATTGCTCGCTTACGCTCGCAGCTAAATTGAAGTCTTACGACTTCAGCTAAATTGAAAACCACAGGTTTTCAGCTAAATTAAATTCGCCTTTAAGCTCGCGTCAGCGAATTTAGCTTGCGACAGCAAATTTAGCTATGCGGAGCATAATTCAGCTCGCCGCTCGCGGCGAATTTAGCTGCGGTGTACTTCCTTATGAAGTACACCGCTACCGCGGCTTTTTCTTTGCGTCCGGCTTTTCCACGCTGACATTCGTGCCGGACATTTCGCGGTATGATTCCGCTTCACCGTCCGTCAGCGGCACGCTCGCTGTGAGTCCCGTGCACTCGTTCGCCATGACGGCGCCGGCAAACAGCTCGTCCTTTGTGAGAGGCACTTTTTTCTTTTTCTTCATTTTCATCACCTCCGCCGCATTATTGCCGTCATGTTTTAAAAAAATTCAATGATTGATATTGCAAATATGCACAATAGACTGTATAATATAATGAAAACGTACGTTTTTTTGCAGGGCGGTTTGAGTTTTACTGCAAAAATACGGTCCTTAAAAGGTGGCTTATATGAAAAAATACACGGAAATGGATCGCGCGGAGCTTTTATCCGAGCGCCAAAGGATACAGAACGAATACGACGATATCAAGGCGCAGGGCTATAAGCTCGATATGTCGCGCGGAAAGCCGAGCAGCGAGCAGCTGCGGCTCACGGAATCCATGCTCGGGATCCTCAATAAAGGATGCGACTGCAAAACGGACGAGGGCATAGACTGCCGCAACTACGGTCAGCTTTTCGGCTTGCCGGAGGCGAGACAGCTTTTCTCCTCCCTGCTTGACATCCCTGCCGACAACATAATCCTCGGCGGCAACTCGTCGCTCAATATGATGTACGATACCGTTGTCCGCGCGATGCTATACGGAGTGCCCGGCGGCGACCGTCCCTGGTGCAAGCTCGACCGCGTTAAATTCCTCTGCCCCTCCCCCGGTTACGACAGGCATTTCAGCATCTGTGAATCGCTCGGGATAGAGATGATACCGGTAGACATGACGCCGACCGGTCCCGATATGGACGCGGTCGAATCTCTCGTCGCCTCGGACGAGAGCATAAAAGGCATCTGGTGCGTGCCGAAATACTCCAACCCTCAGGGCATAACGTATTCCGACGAGACGGTGAGACGCTTTGCTCGCCTTGAATGCAAGGCGAAGGATTTCAGGATATTCTGGGACAACGCGTACGCCGTGCACGATCTTGACGAGGAAGGTGACAGTCTTCTGAACATCTTCCGGCTCATGCAGGGGACGGACAAGGAGGATATGCTTTATTTCTTCTTCTCAACGTCGAAGATAAGCTTCCCCGGCTCGGGCGTCGCAATGCTCGCTCTGAGCGACGGGAACCTCGCCGCAGCGAAAAAGATCATCGAGGTCCAGACGATAGGACCGGATAAAATAAACCAGCTGAGGCACGTAAAATACTTCACGAATGCCGAAGGCATAGTAGACCACATGAGACTTCACGGAATGGTGCTGAAGCCCAGATTCGACGTGGTGCTGGGTACGCTGCGCAAGGAGCTTGCGCCCGCGGGCATCGCCTCCTGGACCGAGCCGAAGGGCGGCTACTTCATCAGCCTCGACGTGGCGGACGGTACCGCCGCGGAAACGTACAGACTTGCGGCGGAAGCCGGCGTGAAAATAACGAAAGCCGGCGCCACCTTCCCGTACGGCAAGGATCCGAGGGACAGAAATCTGAGACTTGCGCCGTCGTATCCGCCTCTGCGCGAGCTGATCGAGGCGATACACGTCATCTGTGTCTGCGCAAAGCTCGCATATCTTGACAAAGCGCTTAACGTTTGACAACAAAAACATAAAAACCGGCGACAGCCGCGATCCGATACGATCCGCTGTTCACCGGTTTTTTTCTTTGTATAGTCGACGTGCAAAAGCTCGTGTTCGATGGTTCGGATCTTTTGAGAACAGCAGATCCTTATCATTTGCCGGGAAGGATCCTGATCCCGGCGCCGAGCGCCGAGGCGAGCGCTTCGGCTGATCTGTACCGCAGATCCGGATTGATCTGCGTGCATTTGAGTATGATCCTGCCGGCGCGGCCCTTAGCGATCCGCTCCGTCGGGTGGGATCCCGTGAGCAGGACGTTGTAAAGAACGCCGAGCGCGTAGATATCGACTCTGCAGTCGCTCTGGCTTATTCCGAACTGCTCGGGCGAGGCGTACCCCGGAGTTCCGAGCACTCTCGTGTCGCCGGTCTTGCTGTCGTCGTACAGGCGCGCCGCGTCGAAATCTATGAGCACGACTCTTTCGCCCGATATCATTACGTTTTCCGGCTTTATATCTCTGTGGACGAAGCCGTTTGAATGAAGCAGCGAAAGGATGCCGCAAAGACTGATAACGATATCCGCGGCTTGCTTTTTCGACAGCTCCTCCGTCATGATCAGATCGGACAGAAGCCTTCCTTTTATGAATTCTTCTATGAGGACCGCTCCGTCCGGGCATTCGTATACCTCGTAAACGCGCGGAAGTCCGTCGCATTCCACCCCGCGCAGAAAGCCGTATACGGGCAGATATTCCGGCAGGCTTTTTATAAGGAAATCGCGTCCCGTGCCCGCGTGAACGGCTTTGAATATCATTTTGCCGTCTGACGCGGACATCTCGCCGCCGGTTTTGAAAAGCCCGCCCAGCCCGTCAAGCACTTCCTGTCTTGTTTTTTTCGTTCTCATATCAGTTTACGTATTCCGCGTATGTGAATGTACCGCTCTCGAAAAACCACGGTATAGATTGTATTATCCTGTCGTCGGTTGGCAATCCGATAACGTTTTTATATTCCACCGTGACTCTGACGGTATGCTCGGCGCCCTTTAAGAGAAATTCACGGTATTCGTATTCTATCGAACCGACGTTTCCGAGTCCGCCATACTCCCTGAAAACGTCGTATAACGGATAATCCGGATTATCCTCGTCAATACGTCCGTCAAATCCGTATTCGATCCCGATACCGCGCCAGCCATCCGGTCTCTTGTGTTCTTCCGCTTCCGATACGGCGAGACGGAGATCCGGATCGTCGGCACCGACGTTCAGAGAATAGCCTAACAACGACAATCCGTCAAATTCGTGATCGGAATATGCGGCGACGGCGCCGCCGCCGTTTCTGAAGTAAACGAGCCTCCTGTGCTCAAGATCTTCAATTTGCTTTGATACACCGTAATCCGGATCCATCGTCCCGTATAAAAAAGTCGTCCAATCGTTATAACAATAGGCTTCGAGCCACAGGTATTCCGATACATACGGATCGTCCGGAGGTCCTCCGGCAAATTCGTCTTTGTCAACGATCCTGACCGGACCTCGGGTCTTTACCTCTACGTCGGGTATTCCGGTTTCCGGAACTGTTGTTTCGGGAGCCGTTGTTTCCGGCGGCGTTTCGGGGGTTGCCGTTTCGGCGGTCGTCGTTTCCGGGGGCGTTGTTTCGGGAGTCGTCGTTTCCGGCGGAGTTGTTTCCGGCGGAGTTGTCACCGGTGTCTGCGTTTCCTTTATCTCCGTCACGGGCGCTATGGTCACGGGCGCCGCTGTTTCGGGTTCCGCCGTTTCACCGTCTGTTTCGGGAGGCGCCGTTTCAGTCTCCGAAGCCGCTGTCACAGGCTCCGGCTCCGTGCCGGGTGAGGTTTGACCGTCTGCCGTCTCTGTATTATCCGGGTCGGTTCCGGTTATCGCCGGCGCAGCGGCGGTCACTTCCGTGCCGTCCGACGATCCGCCGTTCACGCCGGATTCGGCGTTGGTATACACACCGGGTCTGAAGCTGCCGAACGCACGGTGCACGGAAGTCACGGCGAGTACCGAGAAAACGGTAACGGCGGCGATAACGGCGAACAGCACCGGATACAGCCTTGATTTTCTGTCCGTGTCGATCACGACGCGTGCGGCTGAGGAGGTGCGCTCCGCGCAGAAAACGCAGAACGACGATCCGTTGTCGATCTGCCTGCCGCAGTTCGGGCATTTCATATCCGCGCTCACCTCCTTTTAACGTATTTTACCACCGATGCGCGCAAAAATCAATATTTGCGGGAAAATTGAAAAGCCGTTTTTTAAAATTTATGATTTTTTGTTTTTTTCGGCGTAAAATATCTTGACAAACGTCTGAAAACTGTATATAATTAACAATAACGCAAGGCGTAATTTATATTAAAGGAGAATAACATGAAAAAAGTACTTTCAATAGTCCTTTGCACGCTTCTCTGCGCGGCTCTCGCTCTGACTTCGTTCGCAGCCAGCCACGCCGAATCCGCTAAAGCCGGCGAAGAGCTCTTCGCGGATGACTTTTCCGGTGACTCCCTCGACGCTGAAAAGTGGGATGCATGGGCCGGCTACGCAGTAACCGACGGCAAGCTCCATCTCGGCCACGGTGCAAGCTGGATCGATTCCTCGCCCGGCGCCAACACCAAGGTCACGTTCAAAAACTATATCGCAGAATTCGACTTCGCGGGCGACGGCAGAGACTGCTACTACGGCTTCGGTCTCCGCACTCTCACCAGCCATACCGCCGCTTCTTTGTTCAACGGCGGCAGATTCGGTGTTCCGTCCGCGGCTGAAACGTCCACCGGTATCGCGATAGACATCTTCGGCGCCGGCAACTCCACCCTCAACGGCGCAGCTCTCGGTATCACGTTCTGCAACGGCGGTGAAAACGGCTCCGCTCCGGCCCTCTCGATCCCGTACGCAAACGGCTTCGACGGCAAGGCCGAGACCCACTTCAAGGTAGTTGACTCCGGCGAAAAGATCACGATCTACGCCGCGAACAACGAGATCGCGACCATCGAGCTTTCCGGTCTGTCCGACGGCAGCTACACCAAAGCCGCCGTATTCGGACCCGACGGTGCTTCCCTCGGTTCCTTCGACGTAACCGTCGCTGAAGAAGGCGCTCTCGCTTTCTATCAGAGAAACGACCACATCACCGTTGACAACCTGAAGGTCAACGCCATCGCGGAAGAAGCCGGCGAACAGCCCGGCGGCGATACTCCCGCGGATCCCGTAAATCCGGGTACTGCCGACGCTTCCGTCATAGCTGTCGCGGCTGTCGCCTGCGTAGCTCTTGCCGGTGTCGTTGTTGCGAAAAAGGTAAGATAACCTGAAACAGATCAAGGCGGATGACTTCTCATCCGCCTTTTTCCTTTGATCCGCTTGCCGATTTTTTCCGCTTTTTTCAAAAAAATACGAAAAAAACCGCGATAATTATGCTCGCAGGTTAACACAAACGCCGAAAAATATGTATAATAGGAGGCAGAGCACAGACGTGAGTGAAAGGAAATTCCGGGCTATGGATAAAACAACGAAAGAGCTGCTTGAAACGATGAAAACAAGCAAGAACTACTACGAATATCTTGTCGAGAATGAAACCTCTCTTTATTCCGGCAAAATGAAGCCCGGACGCGCTCTGAAATCGCTCATAGCCGAATCCGGTATGAAAAAAGCGGACATAATCGCAAAATCCACAATAGAACAGCACTACGCCTATCAGATCTTCGAGGACAAAAAAAGACCCTCGCGCGACAAGATGATAATGCTCTGTTTCGGGCTTCAGTTATCTCTTGACGATGCGAACGATCTTTTCAAGGTCACCGGATATCCTCCGCTTTACGCGAAGGATATGCGCGACAACATAATCATATACTGTCTTGAAAAAAAGCAGAGAGTGATAGACGTGAACCTGCTTCTTGCCGAACGCGGGTTCCAGACGCTCGATTAAAGCCGTCTTGACATCTCCTCCGCGATCTTTCCCGTGTTTACGTACACGATGACCGCAAGCGCGACGCAAGCCGCGATCCCGGCGAATCTCACGACGCCCGCGTAAAGCATTCCGAAGCCGGAGGCGGCGGATACGGCGCAGGCGGCGATTCCGGCGATTCCGATCAGCTTGCATCTGTTATACAAACCTCTCAGATAGCCCTCCTCGTCAAACGTGGGGGCTTTTGTATATTTGACGACGGCTTCGCAGAGATATCCGTAAAGCAGATAGAACAGGTACGCGAACAAAACGAAGCAAAGGGCGCGAAGCGAAGCGACCGTCAAAAACGGCGCGGACGGTGAAAACGATCCGTTGTAGTGTTTTTGCGCCGTCACAAGCTCAAGCGAAAACGAGCCGGCGCAGAGCGCCGCAGTCACAGCCGAGACGACGGCGGCTTTTTTTGTTTTCGCAACGGCTCTCAATCTGTAAAACGCGGCGAGCATCAGCGCTGCCGCGATGAAATCCGGTATCACGTCGACTCCGCGGATGAAAACGCCGGATAACGCGGCGCAGGCTGCCGTCAGAAGCGACGCCGACGCCTTTACCGACATAAAAGCCTGTTTCTCTTCATCCGAGCCGATCTCCGCGTCGTATCGCGCGGCGATCGCCGCGACAGACACTTTATCGGAGCGGAGCCTGCCGAAATACCTCACGGCGAGGATGAAGAATACGACGCCGATCATAAGCGATATCACAAAGCAGGCGACGGTTATCACGGATCTGCTGTCGTAGAGCGTGGCCCTCTGCAGATCGTCCACCGTGACGGATTCCTTATACGCGTTGTTCGTCAGCACCGTCAGCTCCGGCGCTGCGGCGAGCACGGCGCGTCCGATCACGAACACGCGCGAGGTGAGAAGCAGATCGTCGTGATATTTGTCGGGCACGTCGCAGCCGGCGCGTGTGCTGAGATAATAGCTCCCCTCGCGCAGCTCGGAAAAAGCCGGAAGAAGGAACACCGTCTCCGCTATCGCGAACGCGAACACGACGAGCATTTCCGTCATCTCGTCGCGCAGGCCCGCGACGGCGGGCGTGAGTATCAGCCTTGCGAGGCTGAGATATAAAAGATACCTGAAATTGCGCGCGGCGGAATGCAAATCGCCGTTCAGCTGAGACGTCTTATATAATCCGGCGGCGATCAGCGCGTACCCGATAACGTCCGGCATGAAATCGTACAGACCGAACGCGGGGACGAACAGAAACGCGATGCCGGCTATGATCAAACCGTAACCCATAAGCAACGCTCCTTTCACGTATATTATACCGCCATTTTATGAACGTTTCAAGCCGCTTTTCATTCCTTTACGAGTCTCAACGCCCATTTGCAGCGGCGGAGCAGGATGAATCCGAGCACGGCTTTGAATATTTCAAGTCCCTGCCCTATCGCGAACAGAGGGCGGATGTCGATCGACGTCGCGCGCGACAGGACGAGCATTGCGGGAACGATGACGACCCACATGAACACGCTGTCGAAAAGCACCGTTATAAGCACCTTTCCGCCGGAGCGCAGCGTGAAATACGCGCCGTTCGCGTACGCGTCGAACGGCATGACGATCGAGAACACGATTATCATATACGCTGCAAGCGAAGCGACCGTCTGCGACGTTTTATAGAACATCGGGAACACGAAGGACGAGGCGGCGAGCATGAGCGAGACGACGACGGTGCAGCCGACCGTAAATATGAGCAGCTTTTTGTCCGTTCTCTTTGCTTCCTCGATCTGTCCCGCGCCGAGCAGATTGCCGATTATGACGGCGATAGCCGAGCCGAGCGACAGATATATGACGTTGAAGAGATTCGTCACCGTGGTCGATATGCTCATGGCGGTGACGGCGTCGAGCCCGCAGGTCGAGTAGCACTGGCTCCGCACGGTGATAGATAACGCCCAGAAGCCCTCGTTCAGCATGAGCGGAAGCCCCATGACCGCGATGTTTTTCACAAGTGAAAGCGGCACGCGCGGCGAGCGGAAGGCTCCTTTGATGAACGGGCATTTTTTGCGGTTCGCCCCGGTCCAGATCACGAGGATCAGAAATTCGATGTATCTCGATATCACGGTCGCGATCGCGGCTCCGGCGACGCCGAGCTCGGGCGCGCCGAAATGACCGAAAATAAGGACGTAGTTGAGCACGAGGTTGACGACGACCGCGGCGGAGCTCGCCGCCATGGGCGGGACCGTCTTGCCCGTCTCACGCAAAGTCGACGCGTACGCCTGCGAAAGCGAATACGGAATTATGCCGAAAAGCATGACGCGGAGGTACTGCTGCGCGAGGCTGCGCGTCAGCTCAAGGTCGATATCCGAGCCCGTTTCCGTAAGGAACGTACCGATGAAAAAGCCGCCCGAAAAGATGAAAAGCAGAAGCCCGGCGACGCCGGAGACGGCGCAAATTATGACTTTCGCGCGGAACGTCGCACGGACGTTCAATACGTCGCCCTTGCCGTGGTACTGCGCCGTGAAGATCCCGGCGGCGGAGACCGCGCCGAACGTGACGAGGTAGAACACGAACATGAACTGGTTGACGATGGCGACGCCGGACGTCGCCTCGCTTGAAACGTTGCCGACCATCACGTTGTCGAGCACGCCGACGACGTTCGTCACGCCGTTCTGTATCACCATCGGCAAAGCTATGGCGAATACGTTTCTGAAAAACCGCCTGTCGGCGAAATAATCTCTTATCTTTCCCATAAAAACCTCACAATACGGCGATTATAGCACATAAATCACGCATTGTCAATACGTGCGCCGTCATATAAAATCCCCGCGGACCGCGCCGCGGGGGTTTTTATGTTGATTTTTATTCCGGATCAGTCTCATTCGACGTATTCGGCGACCTTCACGGCGTACCGTTTCTCCGTTTTTCCGGCTGCACCGTCTTCACCGACTTTCTTTTCTTTTATTACGACCTCGACCCACAGTCCGTCTTCCGCGGGTATGGCGGTACAGGAAACCTTTTTCCTCAAAACTCCCGGAATATTTTCATCCGAGGTGCTGCATATCCTGTTCCTGTCAAGCTTTATACCGCTGAAAGGCTCAAGCGCCTTGTCATACAGCTCGCCGCAGAATTCGAGGACCGTTCCGTCGTTTCTTATGACGGCTTTTACGTCATCTCCGCGTCTTATACCGTCAGTCTCCCTGTAAAAGGTGAACGTGTATTCGGCTCTGAAATCCCTGTCTTCTTTCGTGTAATTCTTGAAATCCGCGGTCTTATCTTCATCGGTGTATACGTGGATGAGAGACGGTTCGGTCACGTGCGTGTCAACGTCATATTTCCATTCCCTCGCGTCGACCCCGGTGTATTCAAGGATAACGGCTCTCGCGTAATCCGCGTAATCCTTCTCCGTTGAATCTTCATTGATGGGACCCGTGAACGTAAGCGCGTCGGGCGTCTCGTCCGGACTGTACGTGTATCTTACGATCCCTCCGGTCACCTCGTCAAACCATAACGCCGCAAACGCACCCTCAGTCCCGTTCCAGTACATATCGGCGCCGTGACCCCGTTTGAATGTATTTTGCGTCCATTCATAACGAAGGCAATATTCTTTTCCGAACACCGTTTCGGTTTTATCCGGAACTTCTTTCTTTTTGTAAGTTTCGGCTTTATGCAGATCATTCATGATCTGCATGACTTCCGCGGAAGATGAATCTGCTGTTTGAAGATCAGAAAGACGGTATTCCGACAATTCCGCGGTTTTTCTTGTTTCGGTTTCCTGTTCATTCTCATAAGAAGAACCCGCCGGTCCGCCTTTGATTTGACAGGAACAAAGAGCGCCGATAAGCGCTGCGGTTACGAGTAATACAATAATGAACAAGCGATTTTTCATAATAGCCTCCTTAATTGAACTTGATAAGGAAAAACCGCGCCGGAGGTCACACCGGCGCGGTATTTTTACCGTAATTATTTCGTTCCTTTCAATCAGCCGTGACAGACCGATCCGCCGCTTTATAATACGCCACGGCGAGGTCGACGACGAGCCCGTACGAGCGCGTGCCCTCCGGCTGTCCGTGCGCCTGAAGATATCCGTTGTTCACTTTTTCCGATACCTCTGCGACCTTGTTTTCGCGGTAACGCTCGAAGAATTCGTTATACGCGATCATTTCGTTTTTATAAAGCGCCGGCACGCGCTGTGCGTAAAGCGATCTGTAAAGCTCCCTGTCGGCGCTGTAAAGCGACGTTGCCACGTATTCGTATACGCTTGCGTAACCGGAATATCTTATATACGGGTCGTCGCTTTCGAGGCAGACGAGGAACGCGACGAAGTTCGCCTCGTCCTCCCGGGCGATCCCGCGCTGATGCGCCATTTCGTGCGCGGCTGTATACGGTATCGTATAATCCGGGAAATTCACGTTTATGTTCGCCTCACCGGTAAAAAACGTATATACTCCGGAAATATGCGTGTACGTCCACGGCTCGGACAGCGCGACGGGCTTCGGGTTTGATCTGAATTTCGATATGAAGCCGTATTTTTCGCACGCCGTCTCATACGCCGCATTGAGCTTTTTGTTCATTTCACCGAGGCTGTACGGCATCACCGAGCCTTCTCCGTATACGAATCCGACCCCGTCGATATTGTCCCTCACGCCGTCTATCAGCGCGTACGCCGTATCGTACAGCTCCTCCGCCGAGACCTCCCGGCGCTGAAGTCCGAGCCGCTGATCGAGCGGCGTCGTATAATACCCCGCCGAAAAATTCACGAGCAGGACCGCGTAGACTATCGCCGCCGCGCCGAGCAGATTCAGCGAATAGCGAAAAGTCCCCGCCCACGAGTCCGACGCGCTCTTTCCGGCGAAATAGATGAACAGCGCTACGGTGAGAGGCGCGGTGAGTATGATCGACTCCGCGATCGAAAACGGGAATATATTCGTTATATACGCGAGCGCCGCCCGCGGCACGGACGCGACCTTTGTTTGCCAGAAATCCGCGAACGCGGCGCTTTGAGACGCGGCGATCCTTATCGCAAGCCCCGCCGCGAGTATCGCCGCCGATATCAGGAAAAACGGCGATATTATCTTTTTTATCTTACTTTTCATATTCCGAATAACGTTGTGAAGCACTCCGGCACCGGCGCGCAAAGCTCGAGCTTTTCGCCGGTCGTCGGGTGGTTGAGCGTCAGTCTGTTCGCGTGCAGCGCGAGCCTGCCGAGTCCGGCGTCCTCTCCGTCGCCGTAAAGTCCGTCTCCGGCTATCGGCGCGCCGAGATAAGCCATGTGGACGCGGAGCTGATGCGTCCTCCCCGTCCGCGGGATCAGCTTCATAAGCGAATACGTCTGCCCTTTATATACAGTCTCGGCGACTCTCTCGTACTCGGTAACGCATTCTCTGCCCTCGCCGCTGTCGCAGACGGAGCGGATTATTATGCTCTCCGCCTCGCGTCTGATGTTTTTTTCAAGCACGCCGGACTTCTGCTCCGTCAGTCCGTGGCAGACGGCGTAATACACTTTTTCCGGATGACAGCGGAAAAACTGATCGGACAGATTATAAGCCGCCATCCGCGTCCGCGCGACGACCACGACTCCCGACGTGGGATTGTCGAGCCGGTTCACGGCGCGGAAAACGAAATTTCCGCCGCGGTACCTGTAGGCGAGCGCGTTCGCCAGCGTGTCGTAATGGTGGTTGTGCGACGTATGCGTCGGCATTCCGGACGGTTTGTTCACCGCGACAAGCTCACCGTCCTCGTAAATGATCCCGACCGGGATATCCACGGGCTCGACGTCCGTGCTCTCGGTCTCCTCAAACCGGAGGCGCAGAACGTCGCCCGCGCGGCAGATATAACGCACGGTCTTTTGCTCGCCGTTTACGGTGATACCGTTTTCCGTGCGTTTCAGCTCCGTCAAAATACCGCCCGACATGGCGGGGATGCCGCGCAGAAAATCGCGCAGCAGCCTCCCCTCGTATTCGGGCGGGATAATGAATTCCATCAGCCTATGACTCTCGTCCAGCCGAACTCGTCGGGCAGATTGCCCCACTGTATGCCGGTCAGGGTATCGTAAAGCATCTGAGATACGGGTCCGATCGCACCGCCGTTTATCACGGCTTTCTTATGCTCGTCGTCAAGCGAGCCTATCGGCGATATGACGGCGGCGGTACCGGTGCCGAACGCCTCCTTCAGCTCCCCTTTGTCGTACGCCTCGTAAAGCTCGTCTACGGAGATCCTGCGCTCGGATACCTTGTATCCCTTATGTCTGAGAAGCTCGATGCACGACGCGCGCGTCACGCCCGGGAGTATGCTTCCGTCCGCAAGCGACGGAGTGACGACCTCGTCGCCTATGACGAAGAACACGTTCATGGCGCCGACCTCGTCGATGTATTTTCTGTAAATGCCGTCAAGCCAGAGGACCTGAGAATAACCGAGCTTCGCCGCCTTTTCCTGTCCCTTCAGCGATGACGCGTAGTTTCCGCCGACCTTGGCGAAGCCCGTGCCGCCCTTTACGGCGCGGACGTAATCGTGCTCGATGAATATCTTGACGGGGTTGATGCCCTCCGCGTAATAAGCGGCGACGGGCGACAGGATTATGCAGAAGATATACGAATGCGAAGGATGAACGCCGAGCTGCGGATCGGTCGCTATGATGAACGGGCGGATATAGAGCGAGGTGCCGACCTTCGTCGGTATCCAGTCGCGGTCGAACAGGACCGTCTCCTCTATCGCCTGAAGCACGTCCTCATTCGGGATCTGCGGAATGCAGAGACGATCGTTTGTATTGTGCATACGTTCGATGTTCTTGTCCGGGCGGAAAAGCTGTACTCTGCCGTCAGCCGTCATATACGCCTTCAATCCTTCGAACATTTCCTGCGCGTAGTGGAAGACCATGCACGACGGATCGAGCTCGAACGGAGCGTAAGGCACTATCCTCGCGTCGTGCCAGCCCTTGCCCTCGTCATAGTTCATGAGGAACATATGATCCGTGAAGTATCTGCCGAAGCCGAGATGATCGTAATCCGGTTTTGTTTTCGGCGTCTTCGTTCTTTCTTTTCTTATATCAAGCATTATTATTCACCTCCTGAATGAGTTCATACGCCATTATACCACACAAATGCAAAAAATGCAAGTGGATTTTGAAAGACTTGCAAAAAATAATACAAAAAACGCGCCGAATGATCACAAACGGCGCGTTTTTTTCGCAGAATATCAATCCGTCATCAGTTTATCGAGCTTATCCGCGGCGCGTCTGAGCTGCGACACGTCGCCGAAATTGTCGCGGTAGACCTCGACGACGGTCTTTCCGCCGTATCCGACGGAATCGAGCCTGTGCAGGATCCTTGAAAGATCGAGCTCGCCTTCGCAGGGCGGCGTGCATTTTCCGTCACGCCAGTCGTTTATATGAACGTGGACGACGTGATCGCCCATGGCCTCGAGCGCCTCGTAAGGATCGTATCCGCCGCGGCACGCCTGCTTTGCGTCAAAGACGAAATCCATCTCCGGGCAAGCCTCTCGCAGTCCGCGTATGCCCCCGGCGTCACGCGCGATACACCACGTCGTATTCTCGTGTATCAGCTCTACGCCGAAGGCGTGCGCGGCGCCGTTTATGCGCCTGAATATTTCCGCGTATTTTTCAAATCCGCAGAATTTGTTCTTCATGTTGTTGCCGTGGAAGACGACGTACTTCGCCCCGAGCGACGCGGCGAATTCGAAATACTTTTTGTAGTATTCGACGGAATCGCTTATCCTTCTCTCATACCCGGCGAAGAACAGCACGTTTTCGTAGCCGGACGTGAAAGGATGGACAGATATGATTTCCATGCCGGCGCCGCGTATGAACGACGAAAGCTCGCGGTAATATTGCCCCGACATCTCGCTGTCCGTGTTTATGAATATCTCCGCAAGGGAAAAGCCGCCCTCCGCGCACTGTCTCAGCGCCTCTATCGTATCCATGGGATAAAAGCAAGCGCTTGAAATACCGATTTTATACCTCATTTTCTGCACCTCTGATACATAATACCACCCCGTTGCCTTTTTGTCAACGTTGTGTTTATTGAAAATATGGGAAAAATTTTATTTTTTTTGGAAAAAGCCCTTGATTATTTTCAAAAAGTATGGTATGATACTTACTTGAAATAGTATATCACGCCGTTGTGTCCTCTCAGACGACGGCACAGTATATTCGCAAATCTTACAGGAGGAAGCAAAAAGTGCCGAATATCAAATCCGCAAAGAAGCGCGTTCTGGTCACCGAGACCAAGACCCTTCAGAATAAAATGTTCAGATCGTCCCTCAAAACGATCGTAAAGAAGTATGACGCGGCTCTCCAGTCCGGCGACAAGGAAGCGGCGAGCACGGCTTACAAGGCTGCCGTTAAGAAGATCGACCAGGCGGCGGTCAAGGGCATCATCAGCAAAAACGCGGCGAGCAGAAAAAAGAGCCAGTTCACTCTGAAGCTCAACAATCTTGCCTGACCGTAAAAGATCTGCGCTCCTTTGACGGAGCGCTTTTCTTTTCCGCGTGATGCAAATATATACATAAAGTTTCTTGATTTTACAAAAAATATGTGGTATAGTAGGTTTTAATCCAGCAGAAAGAGGAGTCTGAATGAAAAAAATCGCCGTACTCGGATTCGGCTGCATCGGAGCCGGTGTCTGCAAGCTTTTGACAGACAATACAGATCTTATAAATAAAACGTCCGGCAAAGACGCGGCGCTTGCGTATATATGCGATCTGCGCGACATTCCGGGAAAGCCCTACGGGGATATGCATATTAAGGATTTCGACGTTATCCTGAACGACCCGGACGTCGCGGTCGTCGCGGAGCTCACCGGGGCGCGCAGAGCCGCCTTCGAGCTTTCAAAAAAAGCGCTTGAAGCCGGAAAAAGCGTCGTGACCTCAAACAAGGAGGTCGTATCGGCTTACGGTCCCGAGCTTCTCCGGATCGCGCGGGAGCACGGCGTATCGTATCTTTTCGAGGCGGCTGTCGGCGGAGCGATACCGCTGATCCGTCCGCTAAGGATGAATCTCGGAACGGACAGGATAAGCAAAATATGCGGCATCCTCAACGGCACGACGAACTATATACTCACAAGCATGGAGCGCGGCGTTTCATATGAAGAGGCGCTCTTTCAGGCGAAGGCTCTCGGATACGCGGAGCCGGATCCGACGGCGGACGTCACCGGACTTGACAGCTGCCGTAAGATATCCGTGCTCTCCGCCTTCATCGACGGCGGGATAATACCGCCGGAGCAGATACCCACCGTCGGCATCGAAAACGTACCCGCAGCCGTCATATCCGCCGCGGCGGCGCTCGGCGGCAGGATAAAGCTCATCGCGTGCGCGGAAAAGACGGATCAGGGCGTATCGGCGTCGGTCGCCCCCTGTTTCGTCGGCGGCGGTTGTATGCTTTACAACGTTGACGGCGTGAACAACGGGATCATCGTCAGCTGTGAATCGTCGGGCGACCTGATGTTTTACGGGCGCGGCGCCGGATCGGTCCCGACCTCCGCGGCAGTCATCTCCGACGTCGCCGAGGCGCTTGCCGGAGCGGTCGAGCCGCTTGATTTCCGTACTGCCGCTCAGTGCGCGCCCGAACGCGCAGGAAAGAGCTTCATCGTATCCGACGCGCCGCTTGACGGTATTTCTTACGAAAAGCACGCCGAGTCCGGCGGATATCACGCGTATATCAGCTCCTGCCCGGCGGAAAAGAGCGGCTCTGCGATCTGGGTGTCAAAGGCGCTTTGAAAAATTCATTATAATGACAACCCGGCATCAAATGATTTTCACATTCGGCGGGTATAATGACGTCGGAACAAAAGAAAGGAGACAAGTTTATGAACGAAGATATAAATGAACAAAATACGGAAAACGTATCTGAACAGCCTTCTCAGAACACGGTCCGCGATGAGCAGATAAGAACGGAGGCTCCGCACACGTCGGTGCCGTCCGGCTCAGAAAACGGCGGATTTTACGGACAGAACGGCGGATCGTATTATCATTACAGCTATACCGGTGCGAACCGTCAGACGACGACCGTGAATCCCTACGCGCAGAACAATTACAATTACGGCTACGGCTATAACAGCGGTTACGGATATCAGCAGCCGCAGACTCAGCCGGCGCAGCAGAGCAAAAAGAGCAGCGGCGGAAAGATCGCCGCGATAATCGCGGTTTCCGTTGCGGCGCTTCTCATAGTATCGCTTGCCGCTTTCGTCGGCGGTATGATGTTCACCCGCGGAGCCTTCACGCCCGACGTTGAGGTGACGGGCGAGTCGTCGGTCACCGCGGATACGCCTTCAACCGTGCCCGACACGGCGGAGGAAACGCAGAAGTCGCCCGCAACGGATCCCGGAGCCACCGTTCAGACAGGTCTGAGCGAGGATCAGCTGACAATGACGGAGGCGGCGAAGCGTACCGTCAATTCGGTCGTTGAGATAAGGACCGAGCAGACCGTATCCGGCACTTTCATGCAGCAGTATATCCAGGAGGGCGCAGGCTCGGGCGTTATCATCACGAAGGATGGCTATATCGCCACGAACAATCACGTCATCGCAGGCGCGACGAACATCAAGGTCATACTGAGAGACGGCACGGAATACAAAGCCGAGCTTGTCGGTACCGACGCTCAGGCGGACCTCGCAGTCGTTAAAATAGACGCGACGGATCTGTCGCCGGCTAAATTCGGAGACTCCGACAAGCTTGTGGTAGCGCAGACCGTCATCGCCATCGGCAACCCGCTCGGCGAGCTCGGCGGCTCGGTGACGAACGGTATAATCTCCGCGCTTACGAGAAACGTAACGATAGAAAACCAGGAAATGACTCTCATGCAGACAACGGCGGCGGTCAACCCCGGAAACTCCGGCGGCGGACTGTTCAACATGTCCGGCGAATGCATAGGCATAGTCAACGCGAAATCCTCGGGCTCCGGTATCGAGGGCATCGGCTTCGCGATCCCGTCAAACACCGCAGTAAAGGTCATTGAGGATCTGATGCAGTACGGCTACGTCCGCGGCAGAGTGATGCTCGGCATCTCCATGCTCGAGGTGTTCGACAGATACACCGCCAACAGATACGGAGTTAAGGAATACGGCGTGTACGTCAGCTCCGTCGGCGATAATTCCGACGCCGCAAAAGCCGGCATAAAATCCGGTGACAGGCTGCTCACCATCAACGGTACCGAGGTCGATTCCTACGCCACGGCGAAGAAACTGATCCAGGCGTGCAGCGTGGGCGACACGGCTAAGGTGTCGGTCGACAGGAACGGTACGACGCTTGATCTGACCGTAAAGTTCACCGAATATATACCGTCATAATTCAAACCGCCGGAAGGCATGATATAATCCCCATAGAGTAGACACTTGAAAAAACAAAAGTTTTCAAGACTACACTATGGGGGTTATTTATGTCAAGAAGAAGGAACAAAAAATACA